>NZ_JBHSLC010000021.1:0-452401 GCF_042657465.1 Azospirillum himalayense
CGAGCCCCGCATCGCCCCCTCGCTGGCTGCATTCTCCACGACCGTAGAGAATCACGACAGGCCGGCAGGCAACAGACCTTTTTCCGCGTCCTGTTAGTGCAGCGACGGGCTGGGGGAATCGTCGGCATCCTCCGCCTCGATCAGCAGCTCGCCCGCGGCGATGTCTCCGGCGCATTCCTCCAGCCCGGCCTTGACGGCGATCAGGAGGTTGATGATCTCGCCGTTGTCCTGCTCCAGGATGCGCAGGCGCTCCTCCAGCTTGTCCAGACGGCGGGTGACGCTGTCGGTCAGCCGGTCGAGGCGGGCGAGAACCGGGTCGGTGTTCGTGTCGTCCATGGCGGCGGTTGGTCCGTCGATGATTCATGTGCGATCCTGAAGCTAGGACCACGCACCGCCTCTGGACAGACCCGCGCCCGGCGCAACCCGCAATTGATGGGATTATCGTCCGGATGGTGCCCGGCGAGTCCCAAAGGACTCAGGAACGGGCACGCCCGGTCGTTATTCCCCCTCCGACGTGGTGGTGCGGCGGCTCAACGGAACACCATACAATTCCAGCCTATGGCCGAGCAGTTCATAGCCCAGTTCGCGGGCTATGACTTCCTTCAGCCGTTCGAGATCTTCATTCTGGAACTCCACCACCTTTCCGGATTCGAGATCGATCAGGTGATGATGGTGCTCCGAACCGGCTTCCTCATAGCGGGCGCGACCGTCGCCGAAGTCCAGCCGGTCGATGACGTTCGCATCCTCGAACAGGCGCATCGTCCGGTAGACGGTGGCGATGGAGATGCGCGGGTCGATGGTGGACGCCCGGCGGTGAACCTCCTCCACGTCGGGGTGGTCGGCGGCCTCCGACAGCACGCGCGAGATCACGCGGCGCTGGTCGGTCATCTTCAGCCCTTTCTCGATGCAGAGCTGTTCGAGGCGCGAAGGCATGGAAGTCCCCTTGTTGTCGTCTCATTGGCGCGCGCGATCCGGCCGCTGTAGCCCCGAACGCGCGCCGGCCGCCGTCCCTCCCCGGCACGGCCACCCGAATGCCCGAGCACCATACTGTGATTCGGAACCATTCACAAACGCCGACGTTTGGTGTCGGCTTACGGAAAGGGCGTGCGCCATGATGACCCTGGACATCCACCACACCACCACCTACCGCTACGCCAACCCGGTGACCTTCGGCGACCATCGCCTGATGTTCCGGCCCCGCGACAGCCACGATCTGCGGTTGATCGAAACGGGGCTGGTGATCAGCCCGCAGCCGGCCTCCGTCCGCTGGCTCCACGATGTCTTCGGCAATTCCATCGCGGTGGCGAGCTTCGACCAGCCGGCGACGGAACTGCGCTTCGAAAGCCACATCCGGGTCGATCACTACCCGATGGGCGAGCTGGAATTCCCGATCGAGGACTACGCGCGTTCCTATCCCTTCAGCTATTCCGCGGAGGAGGTGCCGGATCTGGCGCTGACCACCCAGCGGCACTACCCGGACCCCGACCATCTGGTGGACGAATGGGCCCGGCAGTTCGTGACGCTGGGCGAGGGCGGTCCGCCCGACACGCAGGACATGCTGGTGTCGATGACCCGCGCCATCAAGGAGACCTTCACCTATCAGGCCCGTGACCTGGAGGGCACACAGAGCCCGGTGGACACCCTGACCTGGAAGAGCGGTTCCTGCCGCGATTTCGCGCTTCTGATGATGGAGGCGGTGCGCTCGCTGGGCTTCGCGGCGCGGTTCGTGTCCGGCTACCTCTACGATCCGGCGCGGGATGGGCAGGAGGGCGCGATGACCGGCGGCGGGGCGACCCACGCCTGGGTGGAGATCTACCTGCCGGGCTGCGGCTGGGTGGAGTTCGATCCGACCAACGGCATCGTCGGCGGCAAGAACCTGATCCGCGTCGCCGTCGCCCGCGACCCGTCGCAGGCGGTGCCGCTCGGCGGCTCCTGGACCGGGGCGCCGGCTGATTTCCTCGGCATGACGGTGGACGTGCAGGTCACGGCGACCGGCGGGGCGGGTGCCGGCGGCGCTCCGCAAAACCCGGCGCCGGCGGCCGGCGCCGCCTGATACGGCAACCAATTGCAAACGAACGTCTGGCAGGATGGAGGGTCCGGGGCTGCTTCGGTTCCGGACCGACCGTCCCATCCGACAGACGAGGCTGCGTCACCCCGTGCTCGATCCCGATCCGACCAGTCCCGTCCCAAGCGGCACGCCGGAAACGGAGGTCGCCCCTGTCCTGGTGGCGGCCCTGCTGGCCGTCCGTGAACCGCCCGTCGGGCCGGACGCGCCCTGCCGCACCCTGCGGGACCGGCTGGCGGCCCAACCCGGTCTGCCGGCGCTCGCCGTGACGGCGGGGGACGGGCGCGTTCTGGGGCTGGTGGACCGTCTGGCGCTGGCGGGGCTGGCCGATCCGGAGGCGCCGGCGCGGACGGCGATGGACCCGGCGCCGCTGCTGGTCGAGGCGGACTTTCCGCTGTGCGAGGTCGCACGGCGGATCATGCGGGACAAGCCCGGCGCGCTGTCCTCCGGCTTCGTCGTGCTGGAGAATGGGCGGTATCTCGGCATCGGGTCGGGGGTGGCCCTGCTGGCGCGGACGGACGAGCAGATCGTCCAGCGGACCCGCCAGCTCGACGAGGCCCGCCGCGCCGCGGAGCGCGCCAACCGGGCCAAGACCGCCTTCTTCGCCTGCATGAGCCATGAGATCCGCACCCCGCTGAACGCGATGATGGGCTTCGCCGAGCTGCTGGAGCAGGAGGTCCTGGGGCCGATCGCCAACCCGCTCTACCGCGACTACGCCCGCGACATCGCGGAAAGCGGGCGGCACCTGATGGACCTGATCAACGACCTGCTCGACCTGTCGAAGGCCGAGGCTGGGCGGCTGGAACTGGCCGAATCCGCGGTGGACGTGCTGCGGGTCGCCGTGGGCAGCGCCCGCCTGCTGTCCGACCGCGCCGCGCGGGCCGGGGTCGGCATCGATACGGACCTGCCGCCCGACCTGCCGCCGCTGCGCGCCGACGAGCGCAAGCTGCGGCAGATGCTGCTGAACCTGCTGTCCAACGCGGTGAAGTTCACGCCGCCCGACGGAGTGGTCACCCTGAACGGCCGCGTGGCGGCGGACGGGACGCTGTGTCTGTCGGTGCACGACACCGGCATCGGCATGACCGCCGACGAGCTGGAAAAGGCGCTGGAACCCTGGGGCCAGATCGACAGCGCGCTGGGCCGCAACCACATCGGCACCGGCCTCGGCCTGCCGCTGACCAAGCGGCTGGTGGAGCTTCACGGGGGGAGGCTGGACATCGACACCGCCCCCGACCGCGGCACCACCATGACGCTGGTCTTCCCGGCGGAGCGGGTGGGCGGGTAGCCTTGCCCCCACCCCGGCCCTCCCCTGCGAGAGCGGGGGAGGGCCGGGGTGGGGGCAACGGGGCCTTACGCCAGCCCCTTCTCCATCGCGCTCGCCAGACGGCGGGCGAAGGCGGCGGGGTCGGGGAGGGGTTCGCCTTCCACGATGCGCGCCTGGTCGAGCAGCAGCCACGCCGCGTCGTCCAGCGAGGTCGCCGCACCGCTCGCCTTGGCGCGCTCGGCGAGGCGCTTGATCAGCGGGTGGGCGGGGTTGACCTCCAGGATGCGCTTGGCCGCTGGGGCGTCCATGCCGAGCTGCTTGTGCTGCTTCAGCAGGCGCTCCAGATGCATGTCCATGTCGTTCTCGTCGGCGACGAGGCAGACGGCGCTGTCGGTCAGGCGCTCCGACGGGCGGACGTCCTTCACCGCGTCCTGGAGCGTCAGCTTCAGCAGAACCAGCAGGTCGGTCAGCTCGCCCTCGGAGGCCTTCTCCTCGGCCGGCTTCTCCTCGCCGCCCTGGATCTTGCCGAGGTCGGCGCCGCCGCGGGTCACCGACTTGAAGGGCTTGTCCTGGAAGCTGCCGACCGACGGCACCCAGAACTCGTCCACCGGGTCGGTCAGCAACAGCACCTCGACGCCCTTGGCCTTGAAGCCTTCGAGCTGCGGGCTGCGCTTCAGCGTCTCGATGTCGTCGCCGCTGATCGTGAAGATGGCCTCCTGGCCCTCCTTCATGCGGCCCAGATACTCCTCCAGCGAGACCAGACCGTCACCGGCGGTGCTGCGGAAGCGCATCAGCTTCAGCAGATCGTCCCGGTGCTCATAGTCGTCGTAGAGCCCTTCCTTCAGCACGGCGCCGAAGTTTTCCCAGAAGGTCGCGTACTCCTCCGCCTTCTCGGTGTCGCGGGCCTTCTTGCCCAGCTCCGAGAGGACGCGGCGGGTGATGCCGGCGCGGATCTTGGCCAGCATCGGGTTGTGCTGGAGCATCTCGCGGCTGATGTTCAGCGGCAGATCCTCGCTGTCCACCACGCCGCGCAGGAAACGCAGGTAGGGCGGCAGCAGGCCTTCCGCCGAATCGGTGATGAAGACGCGCTTGACGTACAGCTTCACCCGGTGGGCGCGCTTGGGGTCGAACAGGTCGAACGGCTTGGAGGACGGCACGAACAGCAGGTTCGTGTATTCGATGGCGCCCTCGGCCCGCCAGTGCAGGGTCAGCCACGGATCGTCGAAGGCGTGCCCGACATGGTGGTAGAACTCCGTGTACTGCTCCGCCGTGATCTCGTTCTTGGAGCGCATCCACAGGGCCGAGGCGCTGTTCAGCGGCTTGGCCTCCTCGCCCTCGCCGAAGAGGATCGGGATGGCGATGTGGTCGGAATACTTGCGGACGATGGCGGAGAGGCGGTGCTCCTCCAGATACTCGTCGTCGCCCTCGCGCAGGTGCAGCTTGATCTGCGTGCCGCGCGGCAGGTCGGCGACGTCGGAGATGGTGAACTCGCCCTTGCCGTCGGACAGCCAGCGCCAGCCCTGCGTCTCCCCGGCCTTGCGGGTCAGCACCTCCACCCGGTCGGCGACCATGAAGGCGGAGTAGAAGCCGACGCCGAACTGGCCGATCAGGTTGACGTCCTTCTTGGCGTCGCCCTCCTTTGCGCTGTCCTTCAGGTTGCGCATGAAGGCGGCGGTGCCGGAGCGCGCGATGGTGCCGAGGTTCTCGACCAGATCCTCGCGGTTCATGCCGATGCCGTTGTCGGCCACGGTGAGGGTCCGCGCCTCCTTGTCCACGACCAGCCGGACCTTCAGGTTCGGGTCGTCGGCGGACAGTTCGGGCTGCGTCAGCGCGGCGTAGCGCAGCCGGTCGCAGGCGTCGGAGGCGTTGGAGACCAGCTCGCGCAGGAAGACTTCCTTCTCGCTGTAGAGCGAGTGCGCGACGATGTCGAGCAGGCGGCTGACCTCGGCCTGGAAGCTGAGCCGTTCCTCGGTCATGGTGTCATCCTTGATCGTTCTTGTTGGTGGTGGGCTTGTTGATGGGCTTGCCGATGGGTCCGAAGGACGGCGCAGATATGTGCGAGCGCGCCGCCCCATGCAAGAGCGATCGGCTGGCGTTGCGCTGGAGTTTCGCAACCGGAGTGGGTGGGGTGGGGGAAGTATTGCCCCCACCCTGACCCTCCCCCGCTATCGCAGGGGAGGGAATGAACTCCCTCTCCTGCGAAGCGGGGGAGGGAAGGGGCCCATGCGCAGCATGGGAAGGGTGGGGGCAAGAACCTCCCCCAAGCCTCAGCGCTTCTTGCCCTGGATCGGCTCCGGCTCCGGCGCCGGCTGGCCCATGCTCATCAGCGCGCTCATGTCCGCCCCGTTCAGCAGGAACTGGCCGGTTTCGGTGACGTCGATCTTGTAGCTGCGCACGTCGTTGCCGGCGTCGTCCTTGGACGCCTGCCCGAAGGCCTGGAGCATGGCGATCACGCCCAGCGCGTTCTGGGTGCTCTCGTCGGCCTTCTTGCCCGGCTTGGGCTGCATCGCCTTGGTGGCGGCGTCCAGGCCGCGCAGCAGCACGGTGCTGCTGCCCACCGCGCCGAAGGCGGAGTTGGCGGCCATGCGCATGGCGCCGGTCATGGTGCCGGAGGTCGCCGGGGTGTTGACGACGAAGCGGTCGATGCGCAGCTCCGTCCCGACCTCCGCCATGGCGCCCATCAGCCGGTTGCCGATGGCGGTCACCGCCGCCTCGTCGGTCCCGTCGTCCGGCAGGGCGGCTTCCTCCTCGCCCTCGCCGTCCTCCTCGTCCTCCTCGCCCGCGGCGGCCTGGGCCTCGGCCAGCGCGGCGAGGTCGGCGAAGGCCCGCCACAGCGAGGCGGTCGGCAGCTTCGCGGTGCTGATCTGGATGTCCAGCTTGTCCGGCATGAAGGCCTTCGGCGCCACCTCCGGCTCCAGCGTCAGGCCGCTGGACTCGATCCCGAAGGTGGTGGAGGCCATCGGCTTGTCCAGATCCTCGGCGCTGCCGCGCAGGACGAGCTGGCCAAGGGCGAGTCGCGTGCCGTCCTCCGGGTTCAGCGCGGTCAGGCCGGACAGGCGGACGCGCCCGCTGGCCCCACCCATCAGGTTCTGCATCAGCGGGATCAGTTCCGCCGCCGGGGGCTGGGTGCCGGCCAGGGCGTGGCTCTGGGTCAGCCGCTGCATGGCGTCGGCGCGGGCGAGGTCGACGCGGGTGTAGGTGCCTTCCATCGTCAGGCCGCCGAGGTTCAGCACCTCCTTCTTCGTCTCGTCGAGGAAGCGCAGGTTGCTGACCGACAGGGCGCCGGGACCGCTCCACAGCGGGGCGCCGGCGGCGGCGGTGCCGTCCGGCTTCAGCTCTCCGGCGACGGTGATGGCGCCGACGGTCAGGGCGCTCTCGTCCTTCTTGCCCTTCTTGCCCTTGCGGTCGCTGGTGACCGACAGGTCGCCAAGCTCCGCGTCCATGGACAGCGCCGTCTCGTAGGCGCCGGACCACAGGGCGCGGATGCGCTGGCGGCCCAGCGTGACGGTGGCCGACGGCTTGCCGTTGTCGAGGATGGCGACGCGGTCGGGCAGGGTGGCGGTGACGGCGTGGGTGTTGCCGTCCTGTGGCTTCACCGTCAGGCGGATGGTGCCGATGTCGGCGGTGGTGCCGTCGTCCGACACCGCGGTCAGCGCGGGCAACGCCACCTCGTAATGATCGCCCGCCGGGGTCGCCACCGGCTCGCCGCTCCAGCGCAGCTCGGTCTCGTCGCCCTCGCTCTTGGGGAACCAGCGGGCCAGCCCATCCTTCAGCGCGGCGGCGAGCGCCCTGGCCCCGTCCTCGGTCACCGGAGGCGCCTCCGCGCGGGCGGTGGCGGGCGGCAGCGCCAGGGTTGCGAGCATCAGCGCGGCGGCGAGCGGACGGGCGGGAAGACGGCGCATGGTGTGGCGCATGAGGAATCCCTTAGGGTGGAGCGCGCCAGGGTAGACGGGATAACCGGCGCCCGTCCATCGGCCCGAGGTTTTATACCCAATCCCGGAAGAGTGCGGCCCCGGATGGTCCTTGCAGCATGGCACGGCCGCCCTGACGCTTGCATTGCCGGTCCCCAGGCCCAAAACTTACGCTTATGACCTCTGTCCTTTCTTCGTCCGGGGGCGGTCTGGGTGCGGGTGGCCGGGTGGTCGCCGTGCTGGGACCGACCAACACCGGGAAAACCCATCTCGCCATCGAGCGCATGCTCGGCCACCGGACGGGGATGATCGGCTTTCCGCTGCGCCTGCTGGCCCGCGAAAACTACGACCGCATCGTGTCGATCAAGGGCAGGAACGCCGTGGCCCTGGTGACGGGGGAGGAGAAGATCCTGCCGCCCAGCCCGTCCTACTGGGTGTGCACGGTGGAATCCATGCCGCTCGACCGGGCGGTGGACTTCCTGGCGGTGGACGAGGTGCAACTCTGCGCCGATCCGGAGCGCGGGCACATCTTCACCGACCGGCTGCTCAACGCACGCGGGCTGGTGGAGACGATGTTCCTCGGCTCCGACACCGTCCAGCCGCTGATCCGCCGGCTGGTGCCGCGGGCCGAGTTCATCAGCCGGCCGCGCTTCTCGCAGCTGACCTACGCCGGCTACCGCAAGCTGACGCGCCTGCCGCCGCGCTCCTGCGTCGTCGCCTTCTCGGCGACCGACGTCTACGCGCTGGCCGAAATGATCCGGCGCCAGCGCGGCGGCACCGCGGTGGTGCTGGGCGCGCTGTCCCCGCGCACCCGCAACGCCCAGGTCGGGCTCTATCAGGCGGGCGAAGTGGATTATCTGGTGGCGACCGACGCCATCGGCATGGGGCTGAACATGGACGTCGACCATGTCGCCTTCGCCCGCATCGTGAAGTTCGACGGCTTCGCCCCGCGCCGCCTGCGCGCGCCGGAGGTGGCGCAGATCGCCGGGCGCGCCGGGCGGCACATGCGCGACGGCACCTTCGGCACCACCGACGAGGTGGGGGAGCTGGAGGCCGACGTGGTCGACCGCGTCGAGAACCACCAGTTCGAGACGATCAAGACGCTGATGTGGCGCAACAGCAAGCTGCGCTTCGACACGCCGGGCTTCCTGCTGAAATCGCTGGAGGAGCGCCCGCCGATCCCGGAGCTGCTGCGCGCCCGCGACGCCGACGACCATCTGGCGCTCCAGGCGCTGGTCCGCGACCATGAGGTGATGGACCTCGCCAAGGGCCGCGACAACGTGCGCCTGCTGTGGGAGGTCTGCCAGGTCCCCGACTTCCGCAAGGTGCTGTCGGACGCCCACACCCGGCTGCTCGGGCAGATCTTCCGGCAGCTGCGCACCGGCATCGGGCGGCTGGACGAGGACTGGGCGGCCAAGCAGATCGCCCGGCTCGATCGCACCGAGGGCGACATCGACGCACTGGTCGCCCGCATCGCCCACATCCGCACCTGGACCTACATCTCCAACCGGCCCGCCTGGCTGACTGATCCCCTGCACTGGCAGGCGCGCACCCGCGCCATCGAGGACAAGCTGTCCGACGCGCTGCACGAGCGGCTGACGCAGCGCTTCATCGACCGCCGCTCGGCCACGCTGGCCCGCACGCTGAAGGACGGGCGGGACCTGATCGGCGGCGTGCGCGCCGACGGCGAGGTGGTGGTGGAGGGGCACCCGGTGGGCCGGCTGGAGGGCTTCCGCTTCGTCCCCGACGCCCCTGAGCGCTCGGAGGAAGCCAAGTCCCTGCTGACCGCCGCCCGCCGCGCGCTCCGCGAGGAGGTGGCGTCCCGCCTGCGCGCCTTCGAGCAGGAGCCGGACGACGTCTTCGCCCTCGGTCCGGACGGGGTGCTGACGGCGGACGGCTTGCCGGTGGCCCGGCTCGGTCCCGGCCCGTCGGTGCTGACCCCGGCGGTTCTGCCCTTCGACGAGGGGCTGCTCGACCAGGGGCAGCTCGACCGCGTGCGCGTCCGGCTGGAGCGCTGGTTGAAGGACCGCGTCGCCGCCCGGCTGCGCCCCCTGCTGGCGCTGCGCGACGCGGACGATCTGACGGGAACGGCGCGTGGGCTGGCCTTCCAGCTCGTCGAGAACATGGGGGCAATGCCCCGCGCGCCGGTCGCCCCGCTGGTCGAGGGGTTGGAGAGGGCCGACCGCAAGGCGCTGTCCCGCCACGGGGTGCGGCTCGGCGTGTCGCATCTCTACCTGACGGCGCTTGCCAAGCCGGGGGCGGTGGAGCTGCGCGGGCTGCTGTGGGCGGTGAAGCATCGCCTGCCCCTGCCCGTGCCGATCCCGCCGCCGGGCCGGGTCTCGGTGGAGGCGACCGGCGCGCCGCCCGCCTTCTGGGAGGCCATCGGCTACCCGGCGGCCGGGCCGCGGGCGTTGCGCGTGGACATGCTCGACCGGCTGGAGACCGAGCTGCTGACCGCCGCCAAGGAGGGCCGGGCGGTGGCCGAGCCGGTGCTGGCCCAGATGATCGGCGCCAAGCCGGACGAGCTGGAGGCGGTGATGAAGGGGCTTGGCTACACCCGCTCGGTGGCGGAGGATGGGGCGGTCTCCTGGCGCCGCCGCCGCAACCCGCGCCACAAGCCCCGCCGCGAGGCCCCCGTCAACGCCGACCACCCCTTCGCCAAGCTGCGCCAGCTTTCGGGAACCTGATGAACGGATACGCTATTGCCCCCACCCTGACCCTCCCCCGCTGGGCGGGGGAGGGAATGACGTTTGCGTGGTGGAAAACTCCCTCCCCCGCCCAGCGGGGGAGGGAAGGGGCCCACGGCGTCAGCCGTGGGAAGGGTGGGGGCCCCGCATGACCGACCTCGACGACGATCTCCCCGACTCCGGCTCCGACCCCACCCCGGCGGGCCGGCTGCGGATCGACAAGTGGCTGTGGTTCGCGCGCTTCTTCAAGACGCGCAGCCTCGCGGCGAAGCTGTGCAACGGCGGCGGCTTGCGGGTGTCCGGCACCGTGGTGAACAAGGCGCATTACGCGGTGAAGCCCGGCGACGTGCTGACCTTCGCGCAGGGGCGGCACATCCGCGTCATCAAGGTGATCGCGCTCGGCAGCCGGCGCGGCCCGGCGCCGGAGGCGCAGGCCCTCTACGAGGACCTCGCCCCGCCGGTGCGCGAGGAGGCGATCCAGGACCCCTACCGCGCGCCGCCGGCCCCGCGGGAGCCCGGCGCCGGACGCCCGACCAAGCGCGACCGCCGGGCGCTCGACCAGCTCTACGGAGAGGAGTAAGCCGAAACAGCCGGGAAAAGCGGCGGGCAAGCGCGGGCGGGGCCATTGCCATCCAGGGGCCGCACCCTCATCTGCGCACAATAATCCCGCAACGGCCGACTTTTCTGGAGCCCGCCGCCCTCATGCTCGAACTGTTCTCCGACCCGCAGGTCTGGGCCAGCCTCCTGACGCTCACCGCGTTGGAGATCGTGCTCGGCATCGACAACATCATCTTCATTTCGATCATGGCGGCCAAGCTGCCGGTCCACCAGCAGCAGAAGGCCCGGCAGCTCGGTCTGGCGCTGGCCCTGGTCATGCGGCTGCTGCTGCTCGCCTCCATCTCCTGGGTGGCGACCCTGACGGAACCGCTGATCACCGTGCTCGGCATGGGCTTCTCGGGCCGCGACCTGATCCTGCTCGGCGGCGGCCTGTTCCTGCTGGCCAAGGGCACCATCGAGATCCACCACACCGTGGAGGGCCATGAGGAGGGCAGCGCCGCCCCCAAGGTCGCCAGCTTCGGCGCGGTGGTCGGTCAGATCATCGTGCTGGACATCGTCTTCTCGCTGGACAGCGTGATCACCGCGGTCGGCATGTCCAACGACCTTCCGGTGATGGTCACCGCCGTCGTCATCGCCATGGCGGTGATGCTGTTCGCGGCCCGCCCGGTGGGCGATTTCGTGAACCGCCACGTCACCGTGAAGATGCTGGCCCTGTCCTTCCTGCTGCTGGTCGGCGTGGCGCTGATCGCCGACGGCTTCGGCTTCCACATCCCGAAGGGCTACCTGTACTTCGCCATCGCCTTCTCGACGCTGGTCGAGGCGCTGAACCTGATGGCCGCCGCCCGCCGCAAACGGAAGAAGGCCGAAGCGCACTGACGCTCCGGCCTCCCTGAAGACGTGCTCGACGGGCCGCCCCTTCGCGGGGGCGGCCCGTTCGCTTTCCGGCGATCAGGTCCGCATCAGACTGTCGCGGAACTCCACCTCCTCCACCAGATGCTCGTAGGCGAGCTTGAACAGGTCGCGGATCGAGACGATGCCGACCGCGCGCTTGCCCTGGGTGATCGGCAGGTGGCGGTAATGCTTCGACTGCATCAGGGTCAGCGCCTCGATGGCGTCCGCATCCGGCGGCAGGGTGTCCGGGTTGCGGGTCATGATCGCCGACACCTCGGTCTCGAAGGCGTCGATCTGGGTGGAGAGCACCTTGTTGTTCAGGTCGCGCTCGGTGACGATGCCGACGAGGTCGCCGTGGTTCACCACCAGAACGGCGCCGATGTTCTTCTCCGCCATCAGCTTCGACACGGTCAGGACGGAGGTGTCCTCCGTCACCAGGATGAGTTCCTGCGACTTCACCACGTCCGGAACCAGCTTCCGCTTCATCATTTCCCCCGTTTTGTAATTTGTTTACAAACTTAAGCGCTGCAGGGAAACAATAGCAAATATCGCAGGTGCAAAACTGCGACAGAAGACCGCACCTCGGGCGAGGTGGTCCGGATTGGGGATCGGGCGGCGCTCAGTGGCGGCGCAGGACGACGGTCAGGTTGTTGGCCGGCATCTCCACCAGCTCCGCGAGGGTGAAGCCGGCGGCGGCGCGCTCCACCGCGTCGAGGTCGCGCACGCCCCAGGCGGGATTGCGGGCCTTCAGGTCGGCGTCGAAGGCGGCGTTGCTGGGTGCGCTGTGCCGTCCGCCGCGTGTGAAGGGGCCGTAAAGCAGCAGCGGCCCGCCCATAGGCAGAAGGCGGGCGGCCCCGGCGAACAGGCCGAGCGCCGCCTCCCACGGGGCGATGTGGATCATGTTGATGCAGACCACCGCATCGGCCGCCTCGACCGGCCAGTCGGGCGCGGCGGCGTCGAGGTCCAGCGGGTCGCGCAGGTTGGGCAGCGCCGCGGCGGCGGCCCAGGAGCGGACGCTGTCGCGCAGGCCCGGGTCGGGGTCGCTCGGCTGCCACGTCACGCCGGGCAGCGCCGCGGCGAAGGCGACGGCGTGCTGGCCGGTGCCGCTCGCCACCTCCAGCACCAGGCCTTGTGGCGGCAGGACGCGGCGCAGCACCTCCAGGATCGGGGCGCGGTTGCGCTCCGTCGCGGGGGCATGGCGGCGGGAGTCCTCGGGGTGCAGCGGATCGAACATGGCGACAGGCTACCCGCGCCCGGCGCCCAGGGCAACCGCGGCGGGGCCGCGGCGCCCGGCCATCCAGGCCCCGGCGGCGAGGAGGAGCGCACCGGCCAGCACTGCCGCGGCGGCCCCCAGCAGGGCGGAATCGAAGCTGCCGGTGCGCGCCACCACCAGCCCCGCCGGCACCGGCCCGATGATCTGTCCCAGCCCGTAGACGGCGGTCAGCGCGCCGATGACGCGGGCCGACGCCCCGCCCGACAGGTGCCGGCCCAACGTGAAGGACAGGGTGACGATGCCGACGAAGGTCCCGCCGAACAGCACGGCCGACAGCAGGGCCGCCGCAGGGGACCCGGTGATCGGCAGCAGGATGCCCACCGCCTGCACGGCATGGGCGAGGATCAGCGCCCGCCAGAGGCCGAGCCGCCGCCCCGCCGCCGCCCAGAGGATGCCGGACGGCATGGCCGCCAGACCGGTGACCATCCAGGCTGCGGCGCCGAGCTGCGCCGTCTCCGGCATCGTCTTCAGGATGGCGACCAGGAAGGTGCCGGTGACGATGTAGCCGGCCCCCTCCAGGAAATAGGCCAGCGTCAGCAGGATCATCGGGGCGGAGGGACGGAGGGAGGGCGCGGGTGTGGGCCGGGCGGCGGCCATGTGGCCGGGCTCGCGCGGCGGGTCGCTCACCCACAGCCAGGACAGGATGCCGAAGCCCAGGCAGGCCAGCCCCAGCCACAGCCAGTTGCCGCGCCAGCCCAGCCGGTCGCCCATCACGGCGACGAACAGGCCGCTCGACGCGATGCCGAGGCCGACGCCGGTGTAGAGCCAGCCGGTCCAGGACTCCCGCCCGGCGCGGGCCAGCGCGTCCAGCGTCATGGCAATGCCCAGGATGAACAGGCCGGCGCTGGCCAGCCCGGAGACGAAGCGCAGCACGGCCCAGGCCGCCATACCCTCGGTGAAGCCCATGCCGGCGGTGGAGGTGACGCTGGCGATCAGCGCGGTGCGGAAGACGGCGGTGCGCGCCGCGCCCTGCGGCACCAGCCCGACGCCCAGCGCCCCAAGGAAATAGCCGAGATAGTTCAGCGAGGCGAGCAGTCCCGCGGCGTCGGTGCCCAGCCCGGTGGCCGCCTGCATCGCCGGCAGGATCGGCGTAAAGGCGAAGCGCCCCACCCCCATGGAGATGACCAGCACCAGCACGCCGCCGATCAGCACCCGGACCATGGCTTCCTCCCGCAGGTTCTTTTTTCGTGTACGCCCATCCTGGCGCGACGGAACCCTCATTTCTAATGATTTGTTTCGATGCTATGCTTCACTGAGAGTGATGGGAAGTGTGCGGATCGGGGAGGGTGTCGATGGACCTCGCGGGCCTGCGGGTGGTGAAGGCGGTGGCGGACACCGGCAGCGTCAGCCGGGCGGCGGAGACGCTGAACTGCGTCCAGTCCAACGTGACGGCGCGGCTGAAGCGGCTGGAGGAGGATCTCGGCGTGCCGCTTTTCCTGCGGCTCAGCCGCGGCATGGCCCCGACGCCGGCTGGGCGGGTGCTGGCCGATTACGCCGACCGGGTGCTGCGCCTCGTCGCCCAGGCGCGCGACGCGGTGGCCGACGCGGCGGGGCGGGGCGGGCGGCTGTCCGTCGGCACCATGGAGACCACCGCCGCGGTGCGGCTGCCGCCGATCCTCGCCCGCTTCCACGCGGAGAATCCGGATGTCGATCTGACCATCGTCCCCGGCCCCACCGAAACCATGTTGGGGGAAGTGCTGGCCGGGCGCATCGACGGCGCCTTCGTCTCCGGGGCGGTGGAGCATCCGGAACTGGTCAGCCAGCCCGTCTTCGTGGAGGAGCTGGTGCTGGTCGAACCGGCCAGCGGCATCACCAGCGAGTCCGGGCGGAACACCCTGCTGGCCTTCCGGCGCGGCTGCGCCTACCGCGCGCGGGCCGAGACGGCGATGCGCGAGGCCGGGCGGGTTCCCTACCGGGTGATGGAGTTCGGGGCGCTGGAGGCCATTCTGGGCTGCGTCGGCGCCGGTATGGGGGTCACCGTCCTGCCCCGCGTCGTGGTGGAGCGGGAGCCCTGGCGCGGCCTGTTCGCCACCCGCCCGCTGCCGCCGGAACTGGCCCGCATGCCCACCCGTTTCGTCCGGCGGGTGGATTCCATGGAGACGGTGGCCCTGCGCACCTTCCTGGAGGCGGTTGCGGAGGGGAATATGGGGGGTGGGGCTGCGTCGCTTGCGCCCACACAACCGGCGGGGTTGATCCCGTCTCGGGCGGCGTGCTAGGCAAGCGCCGCGGTCGGGCCATGGTCATCAAACTATGCCCTTCCGCGCCCACGCGCGAGCACGTCAGTCGAAGCGTCCATCGAAGCGACTCGAACCCCGGCGCGTGAACACCGCCGGAACTGGCGAGAACAGCGGAGAACGAATCATGCCCTACGTCGTGACGGAAGACTGCATCAAGTGCAAGTACACCGATTGCGTCGAGGTCTGCCCCGTGGACTGCTTCTACGAGGGCGAGAACATGCTGGTCATCCACCCGGATGAGTGCATCGACTGCGGCGTGTGCGAGCCGGAATGCCCGGCCGAGGCCATCGTGCCGGACACCGACGGCCGTGCGGAGAAGTGGATGGAGCTGAACCGCGACTACGCGGCGCAGTGGCCCAACCTGACCCGCAAGAAGGACGCGCTGCCCGACGCCGACGCCATGAAGGGCGTGGACGGCAAGTTCGACAAGTTCTTCTCTCCGAAGGCCGGCGGCTAAGCGGAGTCGGGACTATTGCGGCGCATGGCATTCTTTTGCCGCCATGCAAAAACGACAGGTCGGCCATCGGCGGGCAACGTCAGAATCCGGACGGCTGCCCGCGCGTAGCCTTTGTAACCCGGCCGTAACATCGCTATAATACGCGCCCGGAGCCGGCCTCAGCGTCATTGCCGGAATTCCCATCGACCAAGGGCTCAGTGCAACAGTGCGCGGCGTGGAGGACCCCATCCCCACGGTGTGTCGTTGTCACCGGGCCTTTTTCGCCCCCTCCACCGGGGCGGCAAAATGGCGCGATCGCGAGAAGTGAGAGCCAACCCAAATGTCGAACAAGCTTGACTTCGAGGCCGGTGACTTCGTCGTCTACCCGGCCCATGGCGTCGGTCGGGTCGAGGGAATCGAGACCCACAGCATCGCTGGCATGGATGTTCAGCTCTACGCGATCACGTTCGAAAAAGAGCGCATGACGCTCAAGGTTCCGGTCGGCAAGGCCAAGGCCGCCGGCCTGCGCCGGCTCAGCACGAAGGACCGCATCAAGGTCGCCCTGGAGACGCTGCAGGGCCGTTCGCGCGTCCGCCGCACGATGTGGAGCCGCCGCGCCCAGGAGTATGAGGCCAAGATCAACTCGGGCGACCCGGTGGCCATCGCGGAGGTCGTGCGCGACCTGTACCGCGGCGCCGACCAGTCCGACCAGTCCTACAGCGAGCGCCAGATCTATCAGGCCGCCCTGGAGCGTCTGGCCCGCGAGCTGGCCGCCGTCGAGAAGATCGACGAGACCAAGGCCACCGAGCGGCTGGAGCTGGTCCTCAAGAAGGCCGCCTGACTTTGGATGAAAACCCTCTCCCGCCCCGGGAGAGGGTGCCTGCGAAGCAGGCGGGTGAGGGCCGCACGAGGAGCGGGGTGCTTATCCTTGGTGGCACCCTCACCCTCCCACCGCTTCGCGGCGGGTCCCTCCCTCTCCCGGGACGGGAGAGGGAACTGTTTTTCAGAGTGTGATGTTGACGATGAAGGCGCGGCGCTTTGGCCGCGCCTTTGTCTTAAGTTTTCGTCTTTCGCCGGGCCTGCGCGGCGCCTACACTCCCGCCCCCGGCCTGTTCTGGGCCGGTCCGTGACCGCTGGATGGGGTGAGCGTCTCCGGCATGTCTGAAGCGCAGAAATTCATCGATCTCCGAAACCCGCGGCGCATCTGGGCCGTCGGCTCGATCCACGCGCAGACGGACCATCTCCACGCCGTGCACGAGGTGATCGCGGCGCGCTTCCTGCCCGGCGACCGGCTCGTCTATCTCGGCAACATGGTCGGCTGGGGCGAGCGGGTGCTGGAGACGGTGGACGCGCTGCTGGCCTTCCGCACCTGGCTGCTGAGCTGGCGGGGCATGGAGGCCGGCGACATCGTCTATCTGCGCGGCGCGCAGGAGGAGATGTGGCACAAGCTGCTCCAGCTCCAGTTCGCGCCCGACCCGCAGCAGGTGCTCGACTGGATGACCCGCCACGGCGCGGGGGCCACACTGGCCGCCTATGGCGGCACGGTGGAGCAGGGCATGGCGGCGGCCCGCGGCGGCACCATGACGCTCGGCCGCTGGACCCAGGGGCTGCGTCAGGCGATGCACGCGCAGCCCGGTCACGAAAATGTGTTCAACACCCTGCGCCGCGCCGCCTACTGCACCGGCCCGGAGAGCGGGGAGGGCGGCGTGCTGCTGGTCAGCGCCGGGGTGGACATCCGCCGCCCGCTCAACCACCAGGGCGACGCCTTTTGGTGGGGGGCGCCCGGTTTCGCCCAGATGTCAGAGCCTTACGGCGGTTTCGCCCGCGTCGTGCGGGGCTACGACCCGGCCCGCAAGGGCGTGGCGGTGACCGACCGCGTGGCGACCCTGGACGGCAATTGCGGGTTGGGTGGGCACCTCGTTTGTGGATGCCTGTCGCCGTCGGGTGAGATCCTGGACCTGTTCCAGGTCTGACCCATCTCCCTTTTTCCTAACCGTCTTACCCATCCCCTCGGCCTCCGCCACCGAATCCCTTCCGGTGCGGATGATCCGAAACGTCTTGTGCTGCGTATGACGTGCAACAGGGCGAGGGGAACGGCTGTTGTCCCAACCGTCGGCACTCCGAGGCGAACCGGCCATGGTGAACCGACGGACCATTGGACCTGAGGGGGCCTGTCCCTTCGGACTCCGCAGCACAGGGCACGAGCAGCCTGAAACGCGGCCGCCCAGACGGGAAGGAAGGGACGTATGGCCTACATCGACGATCCCGAGACTCAGCGCGCGAATCTGAGTTTCATCAAGGCTTCCATGCGTGAGCCTCTGCTGACGCGCGACCACGAATTCGATCTCGCCCGCAAATGGCGCGAGGGCGGTGACGAACGGGCCCTTCACGAGCTGGTCCGCGCCTACACCCGGCTGGTGGTGGCGACCGCCGCGCGCTTCCGCAACTACGGCCTGCCCATGGGCGACCTCGTGCAGGAGGGCAATGTCGGGCTTATGCAGGCGGCCAGCCGCTTCGAGCCGGACCGCGAGGTGCGCTTTTCCACCTACGCGGCTTGGTGGATCCGCTCGGCCATGCAGGACTACATCCTGCGCAACTGGTCCATCGTCCGCACCGGCACCACCGCCGCGCAGAAGTCGCTGTTCTTCAACCTGCGCCGCCTGCGCGCCCGCATCGAGAGCATCACCCAGGGCGGCACCGGCTCCGGCAACGGCCTGACCAAGGAAGGGCGGGAGTGGATCGCCGGCGAACTCCAAGTCGACGTGACCGAGGTGGAGGCGATGGAGATGCGGCTGTCCGCCTCCGACCAATCGCTCAATTCCCCGGTCGCCGACGGCTCGGATGAGGACTGGCAGGACTTCCTGGCGGACCAGCGCCCCTCGCCGGAGGAGGTGGTGATCGGCATGCGGGACAGCCGCACCCGCTCGCAATGGCTGGCCGAGGCGCTGGGCGAACTCAGCCCGCGCGAACGCACCATCATCCAGGAGCGCCGCCTGCGCGAAGAGGGCGCCACCCTGGAGGAGCTGGGCCGCGAGCTGGGGGTGAGCAAGGAGCGCGTGCGCCAGCTCGAACACCGCGCGCTCTTGAAGCTGCGCCAGTCGATGCTGAAGCGGGTGGAGGGGTTCGGGGATCTGCTGGCGGACGCGTAGCGGACCGCTTGCCCCCACCCCGGCCCTCCCCCGCTTCGCAGGGGAGGGAGTTATCCGCGAACTGGCGGCAGTCCCCTCCACTGCGAAGCGGGGGAGGGTTAGGGAGAGGGCAAGTTGCGCTGGGGCAAAGCCCGCCTACGCCTTCTCTTCCTCCCGAACCGCTCCGGCGCCATCCCCCCCACCGTTGTCGCCATCGCCATCCAGAGTGACCCGCCACACCTCGGTCGTGCCGGTGCGGCCGCGGAGCGTGCGGTCGCCGACGCAGTCCAGCGGCGCGGCCCCGTCGCCCTGGAAAGCGGTGGCGGCGCTGGACAGGACGATGACCTCCTCGTCCCCCTGCAGGGCGGAGGCCAACTCCTCGATGCGGGCGGCGACGTTCACGGTGTCGCCGACGATCGTATAGTTGATCCGGCTTGCCGACCCGATGTTGCCGACGACCACCGGTCCGGAATGCAGGCCGATGCGCACGCGGATCGGCGGCAGCCCCTCCGCCACGCGGCGGCGGTTGCCTTCGCGCACGGCGCGGGTGATGGCGTGGGCGGCGCGCAGCGCGCGGGCGGCGTGGTCCGGCTGCTCCTCCGGCGCGCCCCAGAAGGCCATGATGGCATCGCCGATGAACTTGTCCACCGTGCCGCCCTCCGCCTCGATGCAGTTGGCGAGCAGGGTGAAATGCTCGTTGAGCAGGGCGGCGGTGTCGGCGGCGCCCATATGCTCGGCCATGCGCGAGAAGCCGCGGATGTCGGTGAACATCACCGTCACCTCCCGCTCCTCCGACTGAAAACTGGTCAGGCCGCCGCGGCGGTGCATCAGCCGCAGCACCAGGGCCTTGGGCACATAGGTCTCGAACCAGCGCAGGCCGGCGACCATGGCGTTGAAGGCGCTGTTGGCGCGGGCCAGTTCGCGCAGGCGCGAATCGGGAAGCTCGGATATCTCGCGGAACTCGAAGGTTCGGACGCGGTCGGCGGCCTCGGCCAGATGGGCCACCTGGGTGCTGATGCGCCGCCCGACGATCAGCGCCACCGCCACCGAGATCAGCAGGATGCCCAGACCGGCGAGGCCGGTGGTGTAGAGGCGGCGGACCTCGGCGCTGGCCTCGTTGGCGCGGAAGCTGATGCCGATGATCCAGTCCTGCTGGCCGTAGCCGGCCATGCTGCGCATCAGGAACAGGTAATCCTCGTCCAGCACGTTGACGAGCCGGCCCTCCACCCGCTTCTTCAGGGCGTCCACCGGCTGGCCGGTCTGCCAGAGCGCCGCCAGCGCCGGGTCGGCCACCTGATCGATGCGCGGCAGGGGCGGGCCCTCGGTCTTGGTGGAGAAGTCGAACTTCATGCCGGCCAGCGACGGGTGGGCCAGCACATGCTGCCGGTCGAACAGGACGAAGGCGTTCAGCCCCTGCTCCACATAGAGCGTGGACAGGAAGCGCGACAGGTCGCCCAGCGACACCCCGACGACCACCTGCCCCAGATAGGTGCCGTTGCGCCGCACCGGCTGGAACAGGGTGACGAAGCTGGTCCCCGCCTCCTTCGACCACAGCGGGTCGGCCCAGACGGCGGTGGTGCGGTCGGCGCCGTTGCGCAGCTCCGGCCCCAGCTCCGGTTCGTGGCGCAGATCCTCCCGCCCGATGTGGAGCTGGTTGCCCAGCCGGTCGGCGCGCAGGCCGGTGCGGTCGGGATGGAAGAAGGCGATGCCCGTGACGTCCGGCGCCCCGGCCAGCGCGCCGCGCAGGGTGTCCTGGAGCGAGCGGGAATCGGCGGGGTCCAGTTCCCCCCGCTCCATCAGTCCGGCCACGAAACGGGCCATGTCCCGCGCGGGGTTGAGCTGGTTGCGGATGCGCACCTCCACCCCCGACAGGGCGAGGTCGGCACGGTCGTTCAGCAGCGTGAAGGTGTTCCGGCTGGCGCTGACCAGGCCGAGCACCAGCACGCTGGCCACCGCCAGCAGCATCAGCGACCCGAAGCCCGCCACCAGCACCGCCGCGATGGGCAGGCGCAGGCGCGGGCGTCCCAGCGCGGGTGGGCGCGTCCGGCGCGAACCACCCTTTTTGCGCATGGCCTCCTTCAGCCGGGAGACGCGCAAGCCGGTTTGCAGGAAACGCCGTTTGGTGGGGTGGTCAGCCATGGCGCGGAGCCTACAGGACGCACGCGTCCATCGGCAATCGGCCATCGCGCCGCGTCCTGCAACGGTCACCCCGCCTTCAACCGGGCGCCATCAACCGAGCGCCATCAGCCGGTGATGATCTTCACCGGGCGTCCAGGCTGGAGCGGCATGCTTGGCGGCAGGTCGTTGATGATCCGGAACAACTCCTCCGCGTAGGGTTCCCGCGGCATCTGGCGGACGAAGCTCTCGACGCTGTCGCCGGGGCGGGCGGTCTGCACGCGGATGCGCCGGGGCTGGTAGGACGCGGCCTCCTGCCGGGTCAGCCGGCGGAAGCTGACGGCGGTCTGGCGGAAATCGCCGTCGAAGCGCGACAGCGCGCCGCCGGGCGCCAGGAAGGTGAAGCGGTAGAGCGTGCCGGAGTCGGCGCGGATGGCGACCAGCCGCACGTCCACCGCCCCGGCGTCGGTCTTGCCCTGGGTCAGCGCGGTGGCCGCCGGCATGCCGTTGACGGCGAAGGATTGCAGGTCCCGCAACGGCGCCCCCTGCGCCCAGCTGCCGGTCAGATAGGCGGCCGGGTCGCGCGCCCCCGGCGCCTTGCCGCCGTCGAAGACGATGGCGCCGCCGTTGGGACCCTTGGCGATCACCTGCTGCGCCCCGTTGAGCAGGCTGTAGCCCTGCGGCACGTCGAAGGCGATGCCCAGCTGCGGGTGGGCGAAGGTCCGGCCGCGGACGAAGCCGTTCTCCGGGCTGTCGCCGTAGATGACCCCGTCCATCGCCCTCATGTAGGGATCGACGGGCCGCGCCCCGCGGGGCAGGTCGCGGGCGATGGCCGCCGCCTCGTCGACGCGCGACGCGGTCTGTGGGTGGGTGGCGAAGAAGTCGAAGCCACTCTCCCCGGCACCCTTGCCGGAACGCAAGCCGGAATATTGGGTGTCGCGGCGCATGGTCTCCAGGAAGGTCGCCATGGCGAAGGGGTCGTAGCCGGCGCGGTGCAGATACTCGATGCCCAGCCGGTCGGCCTCCGACTCCTGGCCGCGCGAGTAGCGGGCGAGCAGGGCGGTGCCGCCGATGTTGGCGATCTGCGCCAGCTCCGGGCTGCCCAGCACGAGGCCGATGCCGGCGGCGAGCAGCCCGGCGATGGTCTGGTTGGTCTGCCGTTCCTGCCCATGGTGGGCGATGACGTGGCCGATCTCGTGCCCCAGCACGCTCGCCACCTCCGCCTCGTCCTTGGCGAGCGCCAGCAGGCCTCGGGTGATGTAGACGTAGCCGCCGGGCAGGGCGAAGGCGTTGACCACGTCGCTGTCCAGGACGGTGAAGGTCCAGGGGCCGGAGCGGTCGGTCTGGGCGGCCAGCCGGTTGCCGATGCCGGTGATGTAGGCCTGCAGCCGCTGGTCGGGGTAGGCCCCGCCATACTGGGCGAGGATCTTGGGATGCTCCTGCGCGCCGATCGACTCCTCGCTGCCGCCGAGGAGCTGGGCGTCGGCCGGGGTGCAGGCCGAGGTGAGCAGCAGGACGGCCAGCCCCGCGGCGGCGATCCGGCGCAGCGGAGACGGGGAAGACGGCTTGCGTTCGGTCGTCGGTTCGGGCGTCATGAGTCGTCATATCGGAAGGGGGCTCGCAGAGATCAAACTCCCCGTCCGGCCCGCCTGTTCCACGGCTCCATCCCTACGCCCGCCATGCCGCGTCGCATTCCTTCGCTGATGCTGTCTGCCCTGCTGCTGATGGCGAACACCGCCGGGCCGCCGGAGCTGCGCGTCGCCGCGGTGACCGACGGCGCCACGCTGCTGCTGGAGGACGGGCGCAGCCTGCGTCTGGCCGGAATCGAACCCGCCGCACCGCCCATGGGGGCGGAGCCGGGCGACCACTGGCCGCTGGCCGAAGCGGCGCGGCAGGCGCTGGCGGAGCTGGCCGTCGGGCAGCGCCTGACCTTGCGGGGGGAGGCGCGGACCGACCGGCACGGGCGCCTGCTGGCCCAGGCGGTGCGCGGCGATGGGCTGTGGCTCCAGGGCGAGCTGCTGGCGCGCGGCCTCGCCCGCGTCCACACCCGGCCCGACGCCCGCGCCCTGGCCCGCGAGATGCTGGCGGCGGAGGCCGGCGCGCGGGCGGCCGAGCACGGCATCTGGCGGACCCGCGCCTACGCCGTGCGTGCCGCCGACCCGGACGCGCTGCGCCGCGACCGCGACAGCTTCCAGATCGTCGAGGGGCGGGTGCTGCGGGTGAGCAAGGCGGGCGGCGACGCCTATCTGGATTTCGGCGAGGACTGGCGGACCGACGTCACGGTGCACATCGGGCGGACCGCCTTCCCGGCCTTCGTCGCCGCCGGCATCGACCCGCTGTCCTACGAGGGCCGAGTCGTCCGGGTGCGCGGCTGGGTGGGCCTGCGCGCCGGCCCGCTGATCGAGGCGACCCACCCCGAGCAGATCGAGCGGCTGGACGGCGCCGGCCCGCCCGTCCGCGCCGCAGGGCATGACTCGACCCCGTCGCTGGATGCTGCCGCCAACGAGGACGACGAGGATGGGGAGTGAGCCAGTGGCGGAGGCCGGACCGGCGCCCTACACTCGCTGCGGACCGGCATCGGGAATGATTGGGCCGGATTCCTTGGATCGGCTACTCTGTGGGCCGGACGATCCGGCCCGGACTGACAGGACCTCTTCATGCCCCGCAGCGAGCTTTTCCCGCCCATCGACCCCTACCAGACCGGCTTCCTGCCCGTGGACGAGATCCACACGCTCTATTGGGAGCAGTCGGGAAACCCGCGTGGCGTGCCGGTGCTGTTCCTGCATGGGGGGCCGGGGGCGGGCGCCTCGCCGACGCACCGGCGTTTCTTCGATCCCGGCCATTACCGCATCGTCGTGATGGACCAGCGCGGGGCGGGGCGCTCCACCCCGCTGGGCGAGGTCCGGCGCAACACGACCGAGCTGCTGGTGGAGGACGCCGAACGGCTGCGCCGCCATCTGGGGATCGAGCGCTGGCTGCTGTTCGGCGGAAGCTGGGGATCGACGCTGGCGCTGGCCTACGGGCAGAGCCATCCGGAGCGCTGCCTTGGATTGATCCTGCGCGGCATCTTCCTGATGCGCAAAGCGGAGATCGACTGGTTCCTCTACTCCATGCGCACGATCTTCCCGGAGGCCTGGGCCACCTTCGCCGGCCACATCCCGCCGGAGGAGCGCGGCGACCTGCTGGAAGCCTACTGGCGGCGGCTCAACGCGCCGGATGCGGCGACCCGCATGGCGGCGGCGCGGGTGTGGAGCCTGTATGAGGGCTCCTGCTCCTCGCTGCTGCCCTCGCCGGAGCTGATTGCGACGAGCGCGGAGGACACCCACGCGCTGGGCCTCGCCCGCATCGAGGCGCATTACTTCCGCTCCAACCGCTTCACCCCGGAGGACAGGCTGCTGCGCGACGTGCACCGCATCCGGCATCTGCCGGGGGCGATCGTCCAGGGCCGCTACGACATCGTCTGCCCCATCACTAGCGCCGACGAGCTGCGCCGCGCCTGGCCGGAGGCCGATTACCGCGTGGTGCCCGACGCCGGCCATTCCGCCATGGAGCCGGGCATCCGCGCCGCCCTGGTCCAGGCGACGGAGCGGTTCAAGGAATACCGGTAGGGAGCACCGGTAGGGGAGGGGGCGCGCCGGCCCCCTCATACCTCTCCCGCGTTCGCTCCCCCTTGCGTTGCGGCGTGGCCGCGCGTATAACCCTGCGCTCCAACGGGCGGCGAGGCCGGGTCCGAGACCCAGGGCATGCCCAACCGTCAGTCGGGAACATCCAACGCAAGGATTGAAAATGCCCAAGCTGAAGACGAAGAGCGGCGCCAAGAAGCGCTTCAAGGTGACCGCGTCCGGTAAGGTGCGCGCCCAGGCGGCCTTCAAGCGCCACTGCCTGGAGCAGAAGAGCCCGAATATGAAGCGCAATGCGCGCGGCATGATGACCCTGGCCGAGCCGGACCAGAAGATCGTGCTGAAGAACTGGCTGCGCAACGCTTGATATCGTAAGGGAATCTGAACCATGGCTCGTGTTAAGCGCGGCGTCACCACGCACGCCCGTCACCGCAAGATCCTGAAGCTCGCCAAGGGCTACCGGGGTCGCAACTCCAAGAACTTCCGCATCGCGATCGAGAAGGTCGAAAAGGCCCTTCAATACGCGTATCGCGACCGCCGCAACAAGAAGCGCGATTTCCGCGGCCTGTGGATCCAGCGCATCAACGCCGGTGTCCGCCAGTACGGCCTGACCTACTCGCGCTTCATCAACGGCATCAAGCTGGCCGGCATCGAGATCGACCGCAAGGTCCTGTCGGATCTGGCCGCCCGTGAGCCGGAGGCCTTCAAGGCCATCGTCGATCAGGCCCAGGCCGCTCTCGCCTCCAAGGCCGCCGCCTAAAGGGTCCGCCGCGAAAAGCGGAAACCCGGTCCGGCGCCGGACACGAAAGAAGGGAGCCGTGCCTCTGGGCCGGCTCCCTTTTTCTTTACGCTCGCACTTCCTTATGGCTCGCGGGAAATGACATGCTCGATGCGCTGAAAGACGAACTCCTGTCGCAGGTCAACGCCGCTGGCGACCTCGCGGCCCTCGAAGAGGTGCGGGTCACCGCGCTCGGCAAGAAGGGGCGCATCACCGGCTTCATGAAGGAGCTGGGCGGGCTGTCGCCCGACGAACGGCGCGAGCGCGGCCAGCAGCTCAACGCGCTGAAGGACGAGATCGCCGCCGCCATCGACGGCCGCAAGGCCGACCTCGCCCGCGCCCATCTGGAGGCCCGCCTCCAGGCCGAGCGCATCGACGTCACCCTGCCGGTCCGTCCGGAGACCGAGGGGCGCATCCACCCGATCAGCCAGACCATCGACGAGATGGTGGCGATCTTCGCCGAGATGGGCTTCAGCGTCGCCGAGGGGCCGGACGTCGAGGACGACTTCCACAACTTCACCGCCCTGAACTTCCCGCCGGGCCACCCCGCCCGCGACATGCACGACACCTTCTATCTCCCCGATGCGGGCGACAAGAAGATGCTGCTGCGCACCCACACCAGCCCGGTGCAGGTCCGCACCATGCTGAACAAGAAGCCGCCGATCCGCATCATCGCGCCGGGCCGCACCTACCGGTCCGACTACGACATGACCCACACCCCGATGTTCCACCAGATCGAGGGGCTGGTCATCGACGAGGCGACCCACATGGGCCACCTCAAGGGCTGCCTGATCGAGTTCTGCCGCGCCTTCTTCGACGTGGACGACCTGCCGCTGCGCTTCCGCCCCAGCTTCTTCCCCTTCACCGAACCGTCGGCGGAGGTGGACATCGGCTGCTCCCGCAAGGGCGGCGAGCTGAAGCTCGGCAACTACGGCGACTGGCTGGAGATCCTGGGCTGCGGCATGGTGCACCCCAACGTGCTGGAAGCCTGCGGCATCGACAGCACCAGGTACCAGGGCTTCGCCTTCGGCATGGGGATCGAGCGCGTGGCGATGCTGAAATACGGCATCCCCGACCTTCGCACCTTCTTCGAAGCCGACCTCCGCTGGCTGAAGCATTACGGCTTCGTGCCGCTCGACGTTCCCAGCATGGCCCAGGGCCTGACGCGCTAAAGGAGCCGGACCCATGAAGTTCACGCTGTCCTGGCTGAAGGACCATCTGGAGACCGACGCCACGCTCGACCAGATCGTGGAGAAGCTGACCGCCCTCGGCCTGGAGGTCGAAGGGGTGGAGGACCGCTCCCGGGAGCTGAAGCCCTTCCGCGTCGCCCACGTCGTCTCCGCCGAGAAGCACCCGGACGCCGACAAGCTGCGCGTGCTGGTCGTCGACACCGGCACCGAGAAGCTCCAGGTCGTCTGCGGCGCGCCGAACGCGCGCGCCGGCCTGAAGGGCGTCTTCGCGCCGGAGGGGGCCTACATCCCCGGCTCCGACATCACGCTGAAGAAGGGCGTCATCCGCGGCGTCGAGTCGAACGGCATGATGTGCTCCGAGCGCGAGCTGAAGCTGTCGGAGGAGCACAACGGCATCATCGAGCTGCCGGACGACGCGCCGGTCGGCGTCGCCTACGCCGATTACGCCGGCCTGGGCGATCCGGTCATCGACATCAGCCTGACGCCGGACCGCGCCGACTGCGCCGGGGTGCGCGGCATCGCCCGCGACCTCGCCGCCGCCGGGCTGGGCCGGCTGAAGCCGCTGGCCGCTGAGCCGGTCAAGGGCGCCTTCGCCAGCCCGTTTGGCGTGACCATCGAGGCGCCGGACGCCTGCCCGATGTATGTCGGCCGCTACTTCCGCGGCGTGAGGAACGGCCCGTCGCCGAAGTGGCTGCACGACAAGCTGGTGGCCATCGGCCTGCGCCCGATCTCGGCGCTGGTCGACATCACCAACTTCATCACCTTCGACCTGTCGCGCCCGCTGCACGCCTTCGACGCCGACAAGGTCAAGGGCGGCATCGTCGTCCGCATGGCCCGCGAGGGCGAGACGCTGGCGGCGCTGAACGGCAAGGAATACCCGCTCGACCCGAGCATGACGGTCATCGCCGATCATGAGCGGGCCGAGGCGCTGGGCGGCATCATCGGCGGCGAGGCGTCGGGCTGCACCGAGACGACGGTCAACGTCTTCCTGGAGGCGGCGATCTTCGACACCGTGCGCACCGCGCAGACGGGCCGCAAGCTGGGCATCGAGTCGGACGCCCGTTACCGGCTGGAGCGCGGCGTCGATCCGGCGGCGGTGGTGTCGGGGATGGAGCGCGCCACCCGCCTGATCCTGGAGATCTGCGGCGGCGAGGCCTCCGATCTCGTGATCGCCGGCGAGGAGCCGCAGTGGCGCCGCACCCTGACGTTGCGTCCGGGCCGGGTCGCCGCCCTGGGCGGCGTCGACGTGCCGCGCGACGAGCAGACCCGCATCCTGATCGACCTCGGCTGCGAGATCGTCGGCGAGGATGTGGACGGCACCCTGCGCGTCGTTCCGCCCTCCTGGCGCGCCGACATCCACGGCGAGGCCGATCTGGTGGAGGAGGTGCTGCGCATCCACGGCTTCGACGCCATCCCGGCCACCCCGCTGCCGCGCGACAGCGTGCTGACCCGCCCGGCCCTGACCACCAAGCAGCGCCGCGTCGGGCTGACCAAGCGCACGCTGGCCGTCCGCGGCCTGTCCGAAGCCGTCACTTGGTCCTTCATGGCCGGTCCGGTGGCCGCGCTGTTCGGCGGAGTCGGCGAGGGGCTGACCCTGGTCAACCCGATCAGCGCCGACCTCGACGTGATGCGCCCGTCCATCCTCGGCAACCTGATCCAGGCCGCCGGGCGCAACGCCGACCGCGGCTACGCCGACGTCGGCCTGTTCGAGGTCGGCCCGGCTTTCCGCAAGCCCTCGCCGGATGGGCAGGACATCGTGGCCGCCGGCATCCGCGCCGGCAACGCGGTGCCGCGTCATTGGGCGGAGAAGGCCCGCGGCGTCGATGCCTTTGATGCCAAGGCCGACGCGATGGCCGTGCTGGAGGCCGCCGGTGCGCCGGTGACCAACCTGCAGGTCACCACCGACGCGCCGGGCTGGTACCATCCCGGCCGCTCCGGCGTGCTGCGCCTCGGCCCGACGGTGATGGCCCGCTTCGGCGAGATCCACCCGACCGTGCTGGGCACGCTGGGCGTCAAGGGTCCGGTGGTCGGCTTCGAGGTCTTCCTGGACGTCATCCCGCTGCCCAAGAAGAAGGGCGGCACGGCGCGTCCGCTGGTCCAGCTCTCGCCCTTCCAGCCGCTGGAGCGCGACTTCGCCTTCGTCGTCGGCAAGGACGTGGAGGCCGACAAGCTGATCCGCGCCGCCAAGGGCGCCGACAAGGCGCTGGTCAAGGACGTGACGGTCTTCGACGTCTACCAGGGCACCAACCTGGAGGAGGGCAAGAAGTCCGTCGCCCTCTCCGTCACGCTCCAGCCGACCGAGCGCACCCTGACCGAGCCGGAGATCGAAGCCATCGGCCAGAAGATCGTCGCCGCGGTCGCCAAGGCCACGGGCGGCAGCCTGCGCAGCTGACGTTCGCCCTTCTGACGCGGGCGCATCCAAAGGCTGCGGATCCGGGAAAGGGTTCAATTTCGTAAGACAAAGTTTGGGCCTCCGCCGCAAGGCGGGGGCCCATTGTTTTTCCATGTCCGGATGGAACGGCTCCCAATCCGGACAGTTCAAAGGATTGTTCCGGAGGCGTCACGTCTGGATTCGCAGAACATGCCGCGGTCCGTTGTTTGAAGCACGTTTCGGCGTGGCATCCGGGCGTGCCTCATATGCGCTTTTTCAGAGTTGAATGGAGTTGATCCATCAGATAAAGCGAATGAACATAAGTTTGCAAATCATGCATCCGTATTGTCTCGATGCTGCGCATCGCTGCTTATAAATTTCAGAAATGGAATGTTTTCTTTCCAAGATACATGCCAGACATTCCAAAAAGTTTGTTGGGCTGATATTTTGATTTTTTTAATATTTTTCATTCTTTTTTGAAACGGTCATTCGGACAAACGGCGCGGAGTGCCCTGGCCCCGTCGCCCTCAGAGCTGGTGAAGAATCCGATGGTGAGCTTAACGAACGACCACGCCAAGACCGCCTCCGTCCTCGCCATGACCGGGGATGCCGGCAATGGTTCGGTGAACGGCGGCGGTGCGCTCCGCCGCGAGGATGGCGATGGAGGGACGCCGGCCGCGGCCAGCCGGCTGGTCATTGTCGTGGACGACGACCGGTCGATCGTGGAAGGGCTGGCGCTGCTTCTCGAAGCCTGGGGGTACGACGTGCTGACCGCCCTGTCGCTGAACGAACTGGCGCAGCGGCTGCCGCAGGCGCCCGGCCGTCCGGGACTGGTCCTGGCCGATCACTTCCTGCCGGCGGGGGGCACGGGCGCCCAGGCGGTGGAGATGGTGCGCGCCCATGTCGGCGCCCCGGTGCCCGCCCTGATCCTGACCGGCGACACGATGCCGGAGCGTCAGGCCGAAGCCGCCGCCCTGGGCTGCCGGCTGCTGCACAAGCCGGTGCAGATCGGTCCGCTGAAGGACATGGTGGACACGCTGATGAGCGGCGCCGGCTGATCCCGCGTCCGCCGTTCTCCGACGGGCGCCGGCATCCCTTCAGGCGTCACTCCCGGCGCAGGCTGCCGGACACCGCCAGGAAGGCGTCGACCACCACCGGATCGAACCGGCTGCCCGACAGGCGGCGGATCTCCGCCACCGCCACGTCATGGTCCAGCGCCTTGCGATAGGGGCGGTCGCGGGTCATGGCGTCGAAGCTGTCGGCCACCGCGACTATGCGGGCGCTCAGCGGGATGGCGTCGCCCTTCAGGCGGTCGGGATAGCCGGTGCCGTCCCAATTCTCATGATGCGACCGGGCGATCTCCGCCCCCAGATGCAGATGCGTCCGTCCGTCGGACCGCTGGCTCGCGCGGTCCAGCAAATCCCAACCCGTGGTCGTGTGGGCCTGCATGACGGCCCGCTCCTCCGGGGTCAGCGGTCCGGTCTTGCCGAGGATGGCGGGGTCCAGCGTGGCGTTGCCGACGTCGTGGAGGATGGCGGCCAGACCGACCGACTCCAGGAACACCGTGTCGAGGACGGCGGGATGGCGCCCCTCCTCGGCCAGCCGGCGGGCGATGCGGTCGGTCACCAGGGCGATGCGCGGGCCGGTTTCGGCCTCCGCGCAGGGATGACCGGCGCGCTCCGCCAAGTCGGCCATGGCGATGACCGTGTGCTCCTGGCTGCGCCGCAGTTGCTCGTACAGATGCAGATTGTCGAAGCCGACCGAGATCTTGCGGCAGAACACCTCGATCAGGTTGCGATCGAGGTCCGACAGCGGCCGGTCGGAACTCAGATAGACCACGTTCTCGCGGTCGTTCGGCGTGCGGATGTAGAGCGTGCAATGGTCGGCGGCGTAGCGGTTGCTGCGCGACTCCAGGCAGCGCTTCACCTCCGCCAGCACGGCGGGCTCGACATGGTTGGCCGCCGGCTCGTCGATCAGCGTTTCGAAGCGGCCGGAGCCGGCCAGCACATACAGCCCGTCCGCCGCGCCGTTGATCACCGGGCCGCGCTGCACGCACAGGATGGCGTCCGGCCCGACGCCGAGGATGCCGGAGAGCTGCGTCAGCACGCCCGCGGCGAACAGCTTCATCGAGCGCGCCTGGAACAGCGACGACGACGCCTCGATGATCTTCTCCAGCCCGCGCCGGTTCATCTCGATCGCCATGATGTCCTCGTAGGAGCGCAGGGCGGCGACCGTGGTGGTGAACAGCTGCTGGGCGGTGAGCTGCGTCTTGGCCTTGTAGTCGTTGATGTCGTAGTCGAGGATCACCGCGCGCTCCGGCGCCTGGCCGGGCTGGCCGGTGCGCAGGATGATGCGGACATGGCGGTTCTTCCGCTCCTCCCGGATGTGGTGGACGAGCTGCAGCCCGGCGTCGTCGGTCTCCATCACCACATCCAGCAGGATGATGGCGATGTCCTCCTCGCGCTCCAGGATCGTCCGCGCCTCCGCGGCGGAATAGGCGGAGATGAACTGGGCGGAACGGCCCTTGTAGGCGAAATCGGCCAGGACGAGCTTGGTGATGGAGTGCACCTCCGGCTCGTCGTCCACGATCATCATCTTCCACCGGTTCCCGGTGGCCGGCGACCCGGTTTCGCCGTTGCCGTCGCCGTCCTGGTCGTCCAGAAAAAGGAACTCGTCGTCGGAGTCGGTCATGGGCAAAGCCTGGGGGGAGCGGGCGGGGGGCAAGAAAGATTAACACGGCTCGGCCGCGCCCGCCTACCGCCACGATCGATGCATTTTCGTCGAAAAAGCTCAGTAATTTACCGGAGGCGCCGGGATCAGAAGGTCTCCAGCTCGATCACCCAGCAGTCCATGGAGCGTTGCGCCAGCGCGCCGCAGACATTGTCCACCTGCGTCCGGGTGAAGGGGCCGACGCCCATCTGGTAGGTGGTGCGGGCGCCGCGGAAGACCGGCCAGACCATCGGCGGCAGGTCGCGGTAGGCCGTCCCCGGGCCGTAGGTGAACTCCTGCCACGCCCGCAGCCCTTCGGCGTGGCTGACATATTCGCCGAGCCGCGCGGCGAACAGCGGGCCCGGCTCGATCGGCGGCATGCCGGGCAGCGGGTAGGGGGCGACCACCCCGATCAGCCCCTCCGCCGTGGCGACCGCGCGCGTCCTGCCGGGCATGCCCAGGGTCACCCGCCCGTTCGCGGAGTCGATCAGGCTGACCACGTCGCCCTTGCGCAGGGTGAAGCCGCGCCGCTTCTTGTTGTCGAGGATCTCCGTCGCCTTGATGGCGTCGGCCGCGACGACATAGCCCTGGGCGGGCACCTGGGCGGCGATCTCCCACGCGCTGCGCGGCACCACGGCGGCGCTGCGGTGGATGACCGGCGGCTTGCCGGTCGAGGGGGGCGATCCGCCGGCGTTGGCCCCGGCGGCGGTGGCGCCCATGGCGGCGGTGATGGAGCGCGACACCATCAGCGCCGGGTCCAGCGAGTCGGAGGGCACGTAGCCGATGGGCTGGCCGCCGATGGCGACCTCCGTCCAGCTGGTGCCGCGGGGCGTGCCCAGCGCGTTCAGCGCCTTGCCGCGCGGCAGGGTCTGGATGATCCGGGCGTCGGCGTTGGGGCCGATGCGCACCTCGATGTCGCGGTTGAGGACCACCTCGCCGGTCAGCGGCGCGCCGATGGCGACGGGGCTCTGCGCCAGGGCGGCGTCCGGGGCGAACCACATCGTCGCCGCGGCCAGGATCAGCCGCAGCGCCAGGGCGCGGAAGGCGGTGGTGGAACGCGTGCGCACGGCGGTTTGCCCCCATGGAGGAGGGGCCATTCTGCATCGGTCCGGCCCGCCGGGGCAACCCGGCGCGCGTCCGGCGTGGCGGATGTCACGAAGCGGGGCCAAGCGTCAGGCTGGGCGTCAGGCTGGGCGTCAGGCCAGACGGCTCCCGCCCACCAGATCGTGGATGGCCTCGGCCAGCAGGCGGACCGGCTTGGCGGCCATGCCGGGGGCGCGGTGCAGCGCGATGTCGATGTCCGGCAGGTCGGGGAAGCCGTCCGCCGCGGTCAGCCGGCGCAGGCTGGGCGGGACGGTGCACTCCTCCATGGCGGTGACCCCCAGCCCGCCCAGCACGGCGCCGTGCACCGCCACCACGCTCTTGCTGATGAAGGCGACGCGCCAGCCGCGCCCGATGCCCTCCAGCGCCGCGACGGCGAGGTCGCGCACCACGCAGCCCTTGGGGAACAGCGCCAGCGGCAGCGGGTCCTCGCGCTCGATGGGGGGGGAATCGACGACGGTGGAGCGCGGCGGGGCGACCCAGGCCACCGGCTCCCGCCGCACCAGCTCGCCGCTGCGGCTGTCGGGGTGGCGGGTGACCAGGGCGAGGTCGTAGCGGCCCTTGTCGATCTCCGCCACCAGATCGGGGCTGTTGTCGCAGATCACCTCCACCGGCACGTCGGGGTAGGCGGCGGCGAAGCGGGCGAGCACGCCGGGCAGCAGCATGGTGGCGTAATCGTCCGGCGTGCCGATCCGCACGCTGGCGATCGTGGCGGGCCGGCGCATCAGGGCCAGAACCTCGTCGTTCAGGGTCAGCATCCGCCGGGCGTAGGTCAGCAGAAGCTCGCCCTCCTGGGTCAGGTGGACGCTCTTGGTGTCACGCTGGAAGACGCGGGTGCCCACCACCTCCTCCAGCCGGCGGACCTGCTGGCTGACGGCGGCCTGGGTGCGGCCCAGCGTGTCGCCGGCACGGGTGAAGCTGCGCGCGTCGGCGACGGCGACGAAGGCGCGCAGAAGGTCGGTGTCGAGGTTGGCCGGCATGGTCACGCATTCAAGCAGAGGGGGCGCGCGGGTTCAACGCGCGGAAGGACCATCACGATCTGTGATGAACCTCATAAAGCCTATTCGTTTCCAAGATTTTTCGCGCGGGCGCAGGGTGCCCTCCGATCTTGGGAGGACGGAGCGATGGGCGTGTTCGACGCGATGACGACGGTGGTGCTGGAAGCTGGACGGCTGGACCGCGAGGGGGAGCGCCGTCCGATGACGGTGACGGTGGCGGCGCCGTCGCCGTGGCGCTTCCGGCTGCCGCGGATGCCGGCGCTGTCGGTGCTGCTGCTGACGATCCTGGTGGCGTGAGGGCCGGGTCAGGTGGCGGGCGTGCCGTCGGCGGGCTTGTCCGCCGGGGCCTCGGCCGCCGGCACCGGCTCGGGAGCCGGCGTTGCTGGCGGGGTGAGGCGGATGGGCGCCGGTCCGCCGCTGTCGGGAGTCGAGGCCGCCGGAGCTTCCACAGGGGCCTCCGCCGGGACCTCCGCGGGGGGCGGGGCGGGAAGCTCCTTCGTCTCGATCGTCTCGGCGGGCTTGGCGTCCTTTTGGGCGTCCTTCGCCGCTTCCTTCAGGGTGGGGGCCGGCTCGGGGTCCGTGGAATAGTCGGCGACGATGCGGGCCTGGCTGCCGGCGATGACCAGCACCTTCTGCCCGATCTCGATGGGCTTCTCTTCCCGCTGGGTGACCGACAGAAGCTCGCCGTCCGGCTTGCGGACGATGTACTCCCAGCCCGTGGTGTCGCCGGTCACATGCTCGATCGAGGTGCCGATCAGCCCGCCGATGGCGGTGCCGCCGACCGCGCCCAGCGCCGCATTGATGCCGAAGGTGCCGGACTGCGAGCCCAGCACGCCGCCCGCGGCCCCGCCGGTGACCGCGCCGACGGTGCCGTTGGTGCTGATCTTGACCTGACGGAACCCGATGACGACCGCACGCTCCACCTTGTTCGCCTGCTGCGTCGCGCTGGCGGCGTAGGTGTTCGGGGAGTAGTTCGGGGTGCAGCCTGCGAGGATGCCGGCGACCAGGGCCGCGGCGGGCAGGCCAAACATGACAGTGCGCGTCACGGGACATCATCCGTTTGGAAGCCTGATCGCGGTGATAGGCGATTCCGTGCGGGGAGTCATTCGACTTTTTATGGGCTCCGGGATGCGCGGACAAAAAGAAAGCGGGCCTTGCCGCACCCGCTTTCCATCACATCACCGCGGAACCGTGGCTCACTCGTCGCCCATCTTGAGGGCGGCGATGAAGGCGCTCTGCGGGATTTCGACCTGACCGAACTGCCGCATGCGCTTCTTGCCTTCCTTCTGCTTGTCCAGCAGCTTGCGCTTGCGGCTGATGTCGCCGCCGTAGCACTTGGCCGTCACGTCCTTGCGCAGCGCGCCGATGCTCTCGCGGGCGATGATCTTGCCGCCGATGGCCGCCTGCACGGCGATCTTGAAGAGCTGGCGCGGGATCAGTTCCTTCAGCCGCTCGCAGAGCTGGCGGCCGCGCCGCTCCGACTGGGAGCGGTGGACGATCATCGACAGGGCGTCCACCGGCTCGGCGTTCACCAGGATCGACATCTTGACGAGGTCGCCTTCCTCGTAGCTGTCCATCTGGTAGTCGAAGCTGGCGTAGCCGCGGCTGATCGACTTCAGCCGGTCGTAGAAGTCGAAGACCACCTCGTTCAGCGGCAGCCGGTAGACCAGCATGGCGCGGGCGCCGGCGTAGGTCAGCTCGATCTGCTGGCCGCGCCGCTCGGTGCAGAGCTGGAGGATGCCGCCCAGATACTCGTCGGGCAGCATGATGGTGGCCTTGATCCACGGCTCGTCGATGCGGTCGATCTTCATCACGTCCGGCATGTCCGCCGGGTTGTGCAGATCCATCACCGTGCCGTCGGTCATGTACAGCTTGTAGACCACCGACGGCGCCGTGGTGATCAGGTCGAGGTTGAATTCGCGCTCCAGCCGCTCCTGGATGATCTCCAGATGCAGCAGGCCGAGGAAGCCGCAGCGGAAGCCGAAGCCCAGCGCCGCCGACGTCTCGGCCTCGTAATGGAAGCTGGCGTCGTTCAGCTTCAGCTTGCCCAAGGAATCGCGCAGCCGCTCGAAGTCGGCGGCGTCGACCGGGAACAGGCCGCACCACACCACGGGGATGGAGGGCTTGAAGCCGGCCAGCGGCTCGGCCGCCGGGCGGCGGTCCTCGGTGATGGTGTCGCCGACCTTGGTCAGCGTGATGTCCTTGATGGCGGCGGTGATGAAGCCCATCTCGCCCGGCCCCAGCTCGCCGGTCAGCAGCGCCTTCGGGGTGAAGACGCCGACGCGGTCGACCTCGTGCGCGCTGCCGGTGGACATGAAGCGGACCTTCTGGTTCACCTTCAGCCGCCCGTCCACCACGCGCACCAGGATGACCACGCCGAGATACGGGTCGTACCAGGAATCGACCAGCAGGGCCTTCAGCTCGCCGTCGGCGTTGCCCTTGGGCGCGGGCAGGCGCTGCACCACGGCTTCCAGAACGGCGTCGATGTTCAGGCCGGTCTTGGCCGAGATTTCCACGGCGTCGGTGGCGTCCAGGCCGATCACGTCCTCGATCTGCTGCTTCACGCGGTCGGGCTCCGCCGCCGGCAGGTCGATCTTGTTCAGGACCGGGATGATCTCGTGGTTGTTGTCGATCGCCTGATAGACGTTGGCGAGCGTCTGCGCCTCCACCCCCTGCGAGGCGTCCACCACCAGGATCGAGCCCTCGCAGGCGGCGAGGCTGCGGCTGACCTCGTAGGCGAAGTCGACGTGGCCCGGCGTGTCCATCAGGTTCAGCGTGTACTGCTGCCCGTCCTTGGCCTTGTAGAGCAGGCGGACGGTCTGCGCCTTGATGGTGATGCCGCGCTCGCGCTCGATGTCCATGCTGTCGAGCACCTGTTCGCGCATCTCGCGCGAATCGAGGCCGCCGCACTGCTGGATCAGACGGTCGGCAAGGGTCGACTTGCCGTGGTCGATGTGCGCGATGATCGAGAAATTGCGGATGTGCGAAAGGTCAGTCATCGGTGCCCGGAGCCCTGGTTTGGGGCGGAACATAGGGCGGACGGACGATGCGCGCAATGGAGAAGGGTGACGGCCCGGCTCCGGCCAACGTTGGTCGCGGCTTGCGGCGCGGCTCCTCTCGCGTCCCTTCCCGTGGTCCGCCGCACGGCAACCATGCCGCGCGGCGGCCGTGGGCGGTGCCGCCCGAGGCACGGTGCGACGTCCGGCCTTTTCCCTTTACCGTCCCGCACCGCCCATGGACTATGGCGGCGCGAAGGGCGGCCTTGGGGGATCATTCATGAAATGCGCGGTGATCATCCCGGTGGGGCCGGGACACGATGGGTTGTCCGATGAGGCGGCGGCTTCCGTCGAGGCGGCGTTCCGGGCCGACCAGGGCCCCTTTTCCGACGTGATGATCCTGCGCATCCCCGACCCGGACGGGGCGATCGGCCGCTCGCGGTGCCGGAACTTCGGCGTCGAACACGCCATTCAGCACGGCGCGGAGTGGGTCTTCTTCCTGGACGCCGACGACCTGATGGATCGCAACGGCTTCGCGGCGGTCCGCGGCCATGTGGCGGACTTCGACGCCGTGTTCGGGATGATCGCCGAGCAGTGGTACGGATCGGACGCCGTGGCGTTGCGGGAAAAGCAGGTGGGGGCGACCACCCTTTTGTCCGACATCCTCCTGAACGATCCCTATCTGACGCTGCAGATGGGGCATTTCGTCCGCGCGCGCGTCGCGCGATCCATCCCGTTCGACGAGGCCATGGATACCGGCGAGGACTTCAAATATTACCTGGAGCTCTGGCGGACGCACCGATGCTGCAAGATCGGACAGCCGCTCTTCATCAACCGGCGCGGCGCCCACTCCACCGGACCGCGCTCGGCCGACGGCGGCGGGTGGCGGCAGGCCGTGACGCGGGTGTTCGGCGCGTTCTTCCGCAACCACCCCATCGTGATCAACTTCGTGGTGTCCGGCGTGAAGGTCGGCTTCGCCATCGCCAACCCGTTCGACATGATCCACCGCCATTACCTGCGGCGCGTGTTCTTCGAGCAGGAAGAGCTGGACTATCTGCGGGGGCTCGTGCCCGCCGGATCGTCGATCCTGGAGATCGGCGCCAACGTCGGGAACCACGTCGTCTATTACGGCCTGTTCATGGCGCCGCGCCGCATCATCGCGGTCGAGCCCAACCCGGCGGCCCTGCATTTCCTGAAGAAGAACGTGGAGATCAACCGGCTCGACCCGGCGATGATCACTTTTCTGGAGTGCGGCGTCGGGGATCGTCACGGTTCCTTTGATCTGAACGTCGCCGACGAGGCCAACCTGGGGGCGGCGCGCCTCGTCCCGGCGGAGGGCGGGCGCGTCGCCGTCCATCCCATCGACGATCTCGTCCAGGAGCGCGTCGACTTCATCAAGATCAACGTCGAGGGCATGGAGATGGAAGCGCTGTCCGGCGCCCGGAACACGATCGCCCTCCACAGGCCCATCCTGTTCATCGAGGTCGGGAACGCCAACAGGAACGCCTTTTTCGATTGGGCCGGACGGAACGGTTACCGCATCGCCAAGGAATTCCCGTGCGGCGACGCCTCGAACTGCGCGGCCGTGCCGGTGTGAAGCCGGTGTGAGGCCGCCCGCCCGGGGGCAGGCCGGCCTCGCATCGCCGGTGCGGCCGTCGGGACGGGGGTCACGGGATGTCCGGCCCGACCCCCACCGGGATGACGCGGACACCGTCCTGATCGGTCGGAATGTAGCGCCAGGGGTCGAGGACCACCGAGCCCGCCGGAAAGCGCAGATCGGCAAAGACGCTGTGCTTCGCCCCGATCAGGTAGGTGGCGACGGGCAACGCGTCCTCGACGAGAGGAGCGGAATCCATGTGGGGATCGATCAAGGTGACCGGAACGCCCCGCTCCTCAAGGATCGCGCGCAACAGCAGGGCCGGGCTGCCCGTGGCCATGTCGCAGTCGGACTTGAACGCCCAGCCCAGGATCACCTTGGGCGGCACATGGGCGCACATCAGGTCGGCAAGCCATTCGGTTTGCTTCTCGCGCGACCTCATGACGGCGTCGAAGGTGTCGAAGCTGAGATCCAGCTCGCGCGCCAGCCAGGACATGGCGATGTTGTCGCGGGGGTGGCATCCGCCGCCGTCGCCCATGCCGCCCCGCAGGTAGCTTGGGCTGATCAGCCGCCGGGAGGCCAACGCCAGACAGTCCGTCACCGCGTCCACGTCGGTCCCCGGCAACTTGTGGCAAACTTCCATCATCGTGTTGGCGAAGGCGATCTTCATGCCGATGAAGGTGTTGTAGGCCACCTTGATCAGTTCGGCGTTCTCAAGGGAGGTGGCGTAGAACGGAGCGTCCGTGACGGTGCGGTAGAACGCTTCGGCGAGCGAGGCGGCCTCCCGATCGTGGCGACCGAAGAGAACAAACTCCGGTTGGAGAAAGTCGCGCATGGTCGTGCCCATGGCGATGAAGAACGGATTGTAGCAGAGCTTGATGCGGGGCGTCAGGACAGGCAGGACATGGCGGCGGATGGTCCCCGGCAGGACGGTGGAGATGATGACGACCACCGTGTCGCGCGACGCCACCCGCGCCACGTCGCGGCAGGCGGCCACCAGATGCTCGTAGTGGAAATCGGTCCGGCTGTCGGGAAGACGCGTGATCCCCTCGTACAGGGGGTCGTGGGGGGTCTGAACCGCGATGAAAAGAAGGTCGGCGTGGTTGACGACCTCCTCCAGCGTTCCGAACCGCAGGCTGCTCGCTTCGAGATAGGGATCGAACGGTTCGTGGCCGTCCGGACCGGTTTCGGTGTAGGAGCGCCGCCCCTTGTTCATCACGTCGGGGCGGACGTCGAATCCCATCACGTCGTGGCCCTTCAGCGCCATCGCCACCGCGCAGGGCAGGCCCAGCTTGCCCAGGCCGATCACGCCGATCCTCATCGGGCGTCTCCCGTTTCGACCGGATTGTCGCTGCTGGAACGGATGATGGCCGCAAGCCGGTCGGCGTCGCGCTGCCGCACCGGCCATGTGCGATCCAGTATCAGCATGTCGCGGGCGATCCTCTCGCGGTTTTCCCCCGACCGATGGCGCAGATAGGTTTCGTCGAGTTCCGATTTCCCGACGGAGAAGTGGCGATGCTCCACCGTCACGTCGCTGATGAAATGCAGCCGCTCGACCCGCTTGGCCACGTCCATGATCCAGGTGTCGTTGGCGATGAACTCGAAGACGCCGGGGGTGAAATAGCCCAGGGTCTCGTACCAGCGGCGGCTGACAATGGGAAAGGCGCAGTGCTTCTCGCCATTGATGCCGTCTTCGAACCACATGCAGTAAACGTCGTCGGGGAACTTGGCGATTTCCTGGTCCAGGCGATTGTCCCATCCTGACTGGACATAGACCTGATCGTCGTTGGCCATCATCAGGACATCGCCGGTGCTGGAGGCGGCGAGGTCGTTCCAGGAGAGGGAGACGCTTTTCGGGGGCCCGACCAGCGCCGTGAAGCGGCGCAATTCGACTCCGACCTCGGCCAACGCCTCGAACATCCGTTTGTAGTCGGGCAAAGCGGGGTCGTCGGAGTCGACATAGGCCAGGACTTCGACCCGTTCCACCGACCCCGCGGTCGCGGCAACGCTTTCGATCAGCCGCTGCAGCCCATCCGGCCGCCCGCGGGTGGGACAAAGGAGAGAATAATTCAAAATCCGCATAGGACCGTCCCAGATGTCGCTGTCACCGGGGTCATGTTGGGTTTTCCGGCAACGTTCTACGGCTTCATGCGCGGATCGACGTTTGGAGGGAAGGGGGCGCTCGTCCTGTGATTGATTAAGGGTGCGAGCGGCCCGACAGCTCTAGGGTGTGATCCAGCGCATGTTCCATCGGGCGCACAATAGACCAGGGATGCCTCAACCGGGAAGGGAAAGCGTGGCGGGCGTCATGCCGTCCTGGCGATGTCACGCGCTCCGCCGCTTCGTCGGCTCGGGCGGGCGAAGCGCCGCCCGGCGCGGACCGATGCCGACGCGATCCGGCGTCACCGATCCTCAATCAACCGGGAACGCACGCTGGGGTGGTCTCCCCTGCCTCGAACCCTCCGTCACCCCACCAGGACCGGCGCCACCGCGCGATACAGCTCCATGTACTCCTCCGCCGGGCCATGCCAGCCGAAGTCGCGGGTCATGGCGCGCTGCTGCATGGCGTGCCAGCGCTCCGGCTTGCGGTAGAGGGTGGCGGCGCGGCGCAGCGCCCAGGTCAGCTCCTGGGCGTTGGCGTTGACGAACTGGAAGCCCGTTGCGCTGCCGTCGTTCACCGCCGCCGGGTTGGCGTCCACGATGGTGTCGGCCAGCCCGCCGGTGCGGCGGACCAGCGGCAGCGTGCCGTACTTCAGCGCGTACATCTGGGTCAGGCCGCAGGGCTCCGACCGCGAGGGCACCAGGAACAGGTCGGCGCCGGCCTGGATGCGGTGCGACAGCGCCTCGTCGTAGCCGATGCGCACGCCCACCGACTTCGGATACCAGGTGGCGAGGTGGCGGAAGCCGGCCTCCAGCGCCGGTTCGCCGTTGCCCAACACGGCCAGCTGGCCGCCCAAGGCGATCCATTGCGACGCCGCCTCCAGCACCAGATCCAGCCCCTTGTGGCTGGTCAGGCGGCTGACCACGGCGGCCAGCGGGGCGTCGGGCCGGCGGTCCAGGCCGAAGGTCGCCTGGAGGTCGGCCTTGCACAGGTCCTTGCCGCCGAGGTCCGCGGCGCCGTAGCGGGCGGCGATGTGCGGGTCGCTGGCGGGGTCCCAGATGTCGTAGTCCACGCCGTTGAGGATGCCGGTCAGCGCCTCGGCCCGCGTGGCGAGCAGCCCTTGCAGGCCGGCGCCGTGCTCCGCCGTCTGGATCTCGTGGGCGTAGGTCGGGCTGACCGTGGTCAGGCGGTCGGAATAGAAGCATCCGGCCTTGAGGAAGCCGACGCCGCCGTAATACTCCACTCCGTCGATCCGGAAGGCGGCGGACGGCAGGCCGAGGTCGCTCATCATCCAGGCGCCGAACAGGCCCTGGTAGGCGATGTTGTGGATCGTCGTCACCGTGCCCGGCCGGAACGGCCCGGCGAAGCGGTCGGGGCGCAGCTCCAGATAGGCCGGGATCAGGCCGGTCTGCCAGTCGTGCCCGTGCAGCACGTCGGGACGCCACCAGGGGTCCAGCCCGTCCTCGGCCGCGAAGCCCGCCGCGCACCAGGACAGGGCGGCGAAGCGTTCCGCGTTGTCGGGCCAGTCCTTGCCGTCCGGCCCCAGATAGGGGTTGCCGGGCCGGTCGTAGAGCGCCGGTGCGTCCAGCGCGTAGGCCAGCACCCCGTCCGGCATCCGTCCGATCCGCAGCGTCGCCGGGGCGCCGCCGGGCAGATCGGTGCCGGGCAGATCGGTGAGGGGCTTGCCGACCGGCTGCAGGTCGGTCAGCCCGTTCAGCACCGCCGGATAGCCGGGCAGCAGCAGGCGGACCTCGGCTCCGGCGCGGTTCAGGGCGGGGGGCAGGGCGGCGGAAACGTCGGCCAGCCCGCCGGTCTTCACCAGGGGGTAGCATTCCGGCGTGACGTACAGGACGCGCATGGAGGCGGGGTCTTTCGGTTTCTTCTTGGTCTTGCTCACCGCCCCCTCACCCCAGGGGGCGAAGGGGGATGGGAGGGGTCAGTCCTTGGGCAGGCGGTCGATCATGTCCTGAGTGATCAGGCAGACGCCGCCCTCGCTGCGGTGGAAGCGCTTGGCGTCCAGCTCCGCGTCCTCCCCGACGACCAGCCCCTCGGGGATCACCACGCCGCGGTCGATCACCACCTTGGTCAGGCGGCAATGGCGGCCGATGTCGACGTCCGGCAGAACCACCGCCTGATGCAGTTCGCTGAAGGAGTTGACGCGCACCTCGCTGAACAGCAGCGAGTTCTTCACCAGCGAGCCGGAGACGATGCAGCCGCCCGACACCAGGCTGTCCACCGCCATGCCGCGCCGGTTCTCGTCGTCGAAGACGAACTTCGCCGGGGGCAGCTGCTCCTGGTAGGTGAAGATCGGCCACTCGCGGTCGTACATGTTGAGCTGCGGCGTGACGTGGCAGAGGTCGAGGTTGGCCTCCCAATAGGCGTCGATGGTGCCGACGTCGCGCCAGTAGGGCTCGGACTCGTGGCCGTTCAGGATGGCCGACTCGGCGAAGTCGTGGGCCATCACCCGCGCCCCGCTCGTCACCAGATACGGGATGATGTCCTTGCCGAAGTCGCGGGACGAGCCGGGTTCGTTGAAGTCGCGCTCCAGCTGGTCGTAGAGGAACTGCGCGTTGAAGACGTAGATGCCCATGCTGGCCAGCGACTTGTCCGGGTTGCCCGGCATCGGCGGCGGATCGGCGGGCTTCTCGACGAAGTCGATGACGCGCTGCGTCTCGTCGACATGCATCACGCCGAAGCCGGTGGCCTGGGCGCGCGGCACCTGGATGCAGGGGATCGTCACATCGGCCTTCTTGGCGATGTGGTCGAGCAGCAGCGCGCCGTAATCCATCTTGTAGATGTGGTCGCCGGCCAGGATCAGGATGTATTCCGGCTCGTGGTCGCGCAGGATGTCCAGGTTCTGGTACACCGCGTCGGCGGTGCCCTGGTACCAGGCGGTCTCGCTGATGCGCTGCTGGGCCGGCAACAGGTCGCAGAACTCGTTCATCTCGCCGCGGAAGAAGTTCCAGCCGCGCTGCAGGTGGCGCAGCAGGCTGTGCGACTTGTACTGCGTCAGCACGCCGATGCGGCGGAAGCCCGAATTGATGCAGTTCGACAGGGCGAAGTCGATGATCCGGAACTTGCCCCCGAAATAGGTGGCCGGCTTGGCGCGACGGTCGGTCAGCTGCTTCAGCCGGCTGCCCCGGCCACCGGCCAGGACGAGGGCCACGGCGCGGCGCGGCGCCAGCCGCAGATCCCGTTTGTCGAGCATGTGTCTCCCCTTTCGGTTCTCTTTTTTGCTGTCGGCCATCCGGAAGCGTCCGGCGGACCAGCGTGGGCGGAGGCCGCTTGTCCCCGTCCCCGTCCGGCTCCGCCGGCTGAGATCGTGACCGTGCCACATTTCACCGGGGCGGGCCAATAGGCCGAGGGGAACAGGCCGGAAATAGACGGGGGCTGCCCAACGGTTGTGCGGAATTCTGGCGCATCATTGTGCACAAAAATCAGGCAAGCGCGCGGGAAACGGGCGCGTGGCGCCTCAACAGGGGGCATTCGGCCTGCAATCCACGGGCGAATCACGCTGCGCTGCAAGGCTTTGGGTGGTCCGATTTTCTGCTCAATTTCTGGGCAAGGCGGTGCGGCGACTCGGGTCCTATGCTGCTTTGCGGTCATCCGAAAGGCCGCAACCACCACGATTCCTAGCCCTTTTGGGTTGGCACGCTTCTTGAAGACAAATCGGCGTACACGGCCCCCTCCCGCCGCCCCGTCTGTACCGGGGACGGGGCGAAACGGGCCAGAAGCATTCGAATAAAGAGGAGCCTCGATGAGCCGTCTCTTCACCCTCGCCGCGCCGACGATGGCGGCGATTCTGGGCTTGGCCGGTCTGCCTGCCGCCGCCCTCGCCCAGGAAGCGGCCGCCGCCGCGGCCGAGCCCACCCTGAGCAGCGGCGACACGGCTTGGATGCTGGTCGCCACGGCGCTGGTTCTGTTCATGACCATCCCGGGTCTGGCCCTGTTCTACGGCGGCATGGTCCGCAAGATGAACGTGCTGTCCATCGTGATGCAGAGCTTCGCGATCTGCTGCCTGGTCAGCATCCTGTGGTTCTTCGCCGGTTACAGCATCGCCTTCACCGAAGGCACCCCGTATTTCGGCGGCCTGTCGAAGTTCATGCTGTCGGGCATCACCAAGGACGGCCTGTCGGGCGTCATTCCGGAGACGGTCTTCATCGTCTTCCAGATGACCTTCGCCATCATCACCCCGGCCCTGATCACCGGCGCCTTCGCCGACCGGATGAAGTTCTCCTCGATGCTGGTCTTCACGGGCCTGTGGTCGCTGATCGTCTACGCGCCGATCACCCACTGGGTCTGGGGTCCGGGCGGCTACCTGCTGGGTGACGGCGTGCTCGACTACGCCGGCGGCACCGTGGTGCACATCAACGCGGGCGTGGCCGGTCTCGTCGCCGCCCTCGTGCTGGGCAAGCGCAAGGGCTACCCGAACGAGAACTTCGCCCCGCACAATCTCGTGCTCAGCCTGATCGGCGCCTCGATGCTGTGGGTCGGCTGGTTCGGCTTCAACGCGGGTTCCGCGGTGGCCGCCGACGGCCGTGCGGGCATGGCCATGCTGGTCACGCAGATCGCCGCCGCCACCGCCGCCATGTCCTGGCTGCTGGTCGAGTGGGCCACCAAGGGCAAGCCCTCGGTCCTCGGCATCATCTCCGGCGCCGTCGCCGGTCTGGTCGCCATCACCCCGGCCTCGGGCTTCGTCGGTCCGACCGGCGCCCTGGTCATCGGTCTGGTCTCCGGCGTGGTCTGCTACTGGGGCGCCACCGGCCTGAAGCGCGCCCTCGGCTATGACGACTCGCTGGACGCCTTCGGCGTGCACGGCGTGGGCGGCATCGTCGGCGCCATCCTGACCGGCGTCTTCGCCCAGGAAGCCATCGGCGGCACCGCCGGCGCCCTGGAAGGCAACGTCGGCCAGATCTGGACGCAGGTCTACGGCATCCTCGCCACCATCGCCTACTCGGCGGTCGGCTCCTTCATCATCCTGAAGGTCATCGACGTGGTGATGGGCCTGCGCGTCGACGAGGACGTCGAGCGCGACGGCCTGGACCTCGCCCTGCACGGCGAGACCATCCACTAAGCACCTTTTGCAGCCTGGTTGTTTCCTCCATGAACTTCCGCCGCCGGGGCCTCCCGGCGGCGGATTTTTCATTTTGGAAGCGGTGACGCGCTCAGCGGCGCAGATACATCTTGCCGACGCCGTTCAGCGCCGTGAAAAGCTGCGCGAACTGCGCCAGGAAGGCGTCCCAGGCCAGCGGCCCGGCCTTCTCCGCCACCGCCTGGTGGAGGGCCCCCAGGCTGGTCCGCCCGTCCACCCGCGCCAGGATCGGCCCGGCCAGACGGGGCAGGGGCAGGGGGACGACGGCGCCCATCAGTTCGGCCTCCAGCACGCCGCCGGGGGGCAGGCCCTTGGCCACCGCGGCCCCGTCGAGGTCGCGGAGCACCGGCACCACCTCCGGCCCGTCGGGGCGGGCGACGGCGCCCTCCGCGTCCTCGGGACGGACGAGATAGGCGATGTGCTTGGTCATGCTGCCGGTGACCTGCTCGGCCCAGGCGGCGCGCTCCAGCCGCGACAGCCCGTCCAGCCGCTTCAGCAGACGGGGGTCCTTCACCCAGACGGTAGGGTCGTAGCGGTACGGGTCCACCAGCGCGGCGACGGCCAGCCCGCCCGCCGCGGCCAGCTCCGCCAGCTCCGGCACGGTGAAGGGCCGGTCGCAGGAGTGCAGCAGCAGGTCGTAGAGGTCGGCGTCGGCCTGTTTGTGGTCGTTGATGAAGGGGTTGCGCAGCAGCCAGTTGGACGGCGGCAGGCGTTCGATCAGCCGGCGGGCCAGCGCCACCTGCTCCTTCGGCGGCAGGTCCGCCGCGATGGTGCGCAGCGCCGCCTGCATGGGATAGACACCGGTGCGCCCGTACGGCGCGTAGACCATCAGCCCGATCCCGCCGCCCGGCTTCAGTGCTCCCGCCAGCGAGCGGATGCCCGCCGCCGGCTCGTCCAGATGGTGCAGCACGCCGCAGCAGTCGATGTAGTCGAACGGCCCCCCCTCCTCCAACAGCCCGCCGAGGTCGAGCAGCGAGCCGCGGCGGAAGTCGATGTTGGTCAGCCCGCGCGCCTCGGCCCGCGCTTCGGCGATGTCCCGCGCGGCGTCGGAGAGGTCGAGATAGGTGACGCGCCCCGGATTGCCGGCGTCGGCCAGTTGCTGGGCGATCATGATCGTCCCGTCGCCGGTCCCGCCGCCGGCCACCAGAACCCGGAGGGGCTTGGCGTGGTCGAGGCGCCCGCCGAAGACGTTGTGGTTCACCTCGTCCAGATGGCTGGGCGATCCGGTGATCAGGCGCTTTTTCTCGTCGGCGGGGTTGCGCGCGGGATAGGGGAAGGCTTCGTACTGGGCGCGCAGGGTGTCGATGCTCATGGATCGGGCAACCGGTCAGGTGGACGGGTGCCGGACCATAGCATCAACGCGGGGGAGGGTGGGGGGAGTGGTTGCGCCGGCCCCCCCGCCCGACACTTCCGACCTTACCCCGCCGCGGCCTCCGCCGGGCGGACCACGCCGACCTCCAGGCCGTTGCGGTTGGTCACCGGCTGGTTGATGAGCTGGCCGGCCCGCGTCCACTGCTCGTCGGACAGGACCTTGGTGGCGCGGATCAGGGCGGCCAGGGCGACCTCGCGGGCGCGCGGGGTGCCGTCGTCGATCTTCAGGGCGATGCCCAGGCCCTGCTTGGGCAGGACGGCGCAGCCCACGCCCTCGGCCCCGCCCTTGACCAGCACCAGACCGCCCGCCGCCTGCATCATGCCGGTGTCGAAGCTGTCCTTGCCGGCGATCAGGTGCGGGTGCGACCGCCAGGCGCGGCGGATGCGGGCCACCGCCTCGGCGCGGGAATCGGGCAGGTCCTTGGGGTCGCCGATGCGGGCCATGGCGTAGGCGATGGCGCCCAGCGGGATGCCGATGGTCGGGATGGCGCAGCCGTCGACGCCCCAGGGGGCCTGCGACAGGTCCTGGCCGGTCATCTGCTCCATCACGCCGAGGATGCGCTGCTGCACCGGGTGGTCGAAGCGGACGTAGCCCTTGGTCGGCTCGCCCTTGTGCAGGGCGGTGGTCAGGAAGCCGGCGTGCTTGCCGGAGCAGTTGTTGTGGAAGGCGGTCGGCGTCTCGCCGTGGCGGATCATCTCGTGGGCGGTCTCGGTGTCGGTCGGCAGATGCGCCCCGCACTCGTAATCGCCCACGGTCAGGCCGATGCGCTTGATCCAGGCCTCCGCGATGCGGGTGTGGCGGATCTCGCCATGATGGGAGGAGCAGGCCAGCGCCAGCTCCTGGTCGCCCAGCTCGTAGGCGTCCAGCGCGCCCGTCTCGACCAACGGGATCGCCTGGATGGCCTTGATGGCGGAGCGCGGGTAGACCGGCGCCTGGATGTCGCCCCACTGGGCCAGCACACGCCCGTCGGAATCGACGATGCAGGCGCGCCCGCGATGGACGGATTCCACCATGCCGCCGCGCGTCACCTCGACGAGGATCGGCGCCTCCGGCGGTCCGGACAGGTCGGCGTGCCCCTCGGCGGGGGTGTGCCCCTCGGCGGAGTTGTCATGGTCGGCGTGGCCGTGGTGGTCACCGTGGCCGCCGCAGCAGGAGGAATGGTCGTGGCTCATGGGTGGAGAGCTTGCCTCTCTCCGGGTCGCGAGGCAAGGTGTCGCACCGTCGGACCCGCCGGATCACGGCTGATTCGCGCTATGTGCGGGCCGAAACTACGAGTGATTGTGCAGCCATGCGTGGATATTTCGCCATCGGGGTGGAGCGGATCAGCAAGCCGGGCAACGTCGGCAACCTGATGCGCTCCGCCCACGCCTTCGGCGCCTCCTTCTTCTTCGCCATCGACCCGGAACCCGACCTGCACGAGGCGCACATCGTCGACACCTCGGGCGCGTCGGAGCATCTGCCGCTCTACGTCTACGACCGCGTGGCCGATCTGGCCCTGCCCAAGGATTGCCAGCTTGTGGGCGTGGAGCTGACCGAGGACGCGGTGGAACTGCCCAGCTTCCGCCACCCGACCCGCGCCGCCTACGTGCTGGGTCCGGAGCGCGGCAGCCTGTCCGAACCGCTGCTGGAGCGCTGCGACTTCACGGTGAAGATCCCGATGAAGTTCTGCATCAACGTCGGGGTGGCCGGCGCGCTGGTGATGTACGACCGGATGATCAGCCTGGGCCGCTTCGCGGAACGCCCGGTGCGCGTCGGCGGTCCGACCGAGCCGCTGCGCGATCACCAGCACGGCCGCCAGATCATGCGCAACCCGGAGCGCCGCCGCCGCATGCGCGGCATCCAGAAGCCGGTGATCGTCCGCGACGACGAGTGATCCGGAGAGGCTCCACAGTCCAGGAACCGCCACGCCGCGAAGGAGACGTTCGATGTCCGACCCGCTCTACGACGACCGCTTCTACGACATCCAGGAGGAAGGGTCGCTCCGCTCCGCGCGGGTCATAGCGCCGCTGGTGCTGGGCTGGGTGGGGGCGGACTCGGTCCTGGACGTCGGGTGCGGGGTCGGCACCTTCCTGCGGGCCTTTGCGGAGACGGGGATCGCGGACGTCCAGGGGCTGGACGGCGACTATGTGCGCCGCGACCGTCTGCGCATCGATCCGTCCCGCTTCCGCGCCCAGGACCTGTCGCAGCCCTTCGATCTGGGACGGCGGTTCGGCCTCGTCCTGTCGCTGGAGGTCGCCGAGCATCTGCCGGAAGAGCGGGCCGAAGGCTTCGTCGACGATCTCTGCCGCCACGGCGACGTGGTGCTGTTCGGGGCCGCCATCCCAGGCCAGGGGGGCAACGGCCACATCAACGAGCAGTGGCAGAGCCATTGGGCCGGGAAGTTCCTCTCCCGCGGCTACGAGGCCTTCGACATCCTGCGGCCCGTCCTGTGGGCCGATCCGTCCGTCGAGTTCTGGTACCGCCAGAACACGGTGATCTTCGCCAGTCCGGATGGCATCGCCGCCAACCCGGGCCTGGCCGCCATGCGGGGGAAAGGGCTGCCGCTGTCCTGCATGGGGCTGGTCCATCCGGAACTGCTGGCCCTTCACGCCCATCAGGCGGCCCGGTCGCGGCGGGTGGTCGACGTCTTCAACCAGATGGCCGCGCAGGGCGGCAGCTACCGCTTCGACAAGGGAGCGGACGGCTCGGTCAACATCGTGCGCATCGAGTGACGCGCTTGGACAGATGATCGCTTCTGTCGCTTTTCAGCCGTGAAGCCCGGCTCTCGGACTCAGAACTTCACGAAGGGGTTGAGGATCAGCCCCAGCGCGCCGGTGAAATGAAGCGGCGCGTCGGTCACCGCCAGACACAGGCAGCCCTCCTCGTCGGCCACCGGGCGGTGGCGCACGGAGTCGTCGGCGACGGACAGGTCGCCGCGGGCGAACTGGCCCAGATCGTCGGTGAAGCCGCCGTCGAGCACCAGGGTCAATTCGATCCCGCGGTGGGTGTGGTGGGGCGGCCCGACGCCGCTCGCCAGCCGCATCAGCCGAGCCTTGCCGCGGCGTTCGGAGCCGGCCTCCAGCGGGAAGCCCAGCGGGATGTCGTAGCAGTCCATGCCGCGCATCAGCCGCTTCCAGGGCAGGCGCGACAGGTCGTTGCCGACGTAGCGGCGCAGCGGTTCGGGCAGCAGCGGCACCTCGGCCGGCTGGCAGACCAGCTTCGGCCGGGGCGCGCGGGGCAGGGGCGGCAGGTCGCCCAGCCGGGCGAGAACCGTTTCCAGGCAGGCGGGGTCGACCTCCTCCGGCTCGATGCTCTCCAGCAGGGCGCCGCCGACCGCCTCCATCTCGGCGACGTTCAGACGGCAGCAGGGGCACAGCGCCAGATGGGTCGCCACGATCAGCGACGCCGCCTCGCCCAGGGCGCCGCCGGCATAGTCGATCAGCAGCGTGTCGCCGGGATGGTGGGTGGGCACGGTCATTGGGAATCCCTCATGGCCTTGCGCAGCCGTTCCATGGCCAGCCGCAGGCGCGACTTGACGGTGCCCAGCGGAATGCCCTGTTCGGCGGAGATCAGGCTGTGCGGCTTGTCCTCGAAATAGGCCAGACGCAGCAGATCGGCCTGCTCCGGCGGCAGGGTCTTCAGCGCGGCCCGCAGCCGTCCGGCGGTCTCCCGCGCCGCCACCCCGTCGTCGGCGCTCTCCATCGGGTCGGGCACCAGCGTGGGGTCGGCGGGGTCGATCTCGGGCCGCTGTTCCCGCCGCAGCGCGTCGATCCGCCGGTTGCGGGCGATGGTGAACACCCAGGTGCCGGCGGAGGCCTGGGTCGGGTCATAGGTTTCCGCGCGGCGCCACACCAACAGCATCACGTCCTGCACCAACTCCTCCGCACCGCCCGCGTCGCAGCCCTGGCGGCGCAGATAAGCCTTCAACCGCGGGGCGAAATGCCCGAACAGGGCCGCGAAGGCCGTGCGGTCGCGGTCCCGCCCGACCGCGGTCAGCAGTTCTTCGAAGGTCCGGTCGGCGCCGGCGGCTGGGGAACCAAGATCCTGCATCCACGTCTTCGGGCACGTCTTCGGGGGCACCGTCTCTGCGCGCAAGGGCTTTGCGCACAGGGGCAAGCCCCGCATCACATGGTGCGCGGGGCGCCCCGCTGCAAAGCGTGTTTGGCGCTCTCCCGCGTCGTATTCACCGTCATGTGGTCGGGCGGCCGGTCGTGTCATGGGTGGGCTGCGGCGTTCCGTCGGGCGTTCGATGGGCCTTCTACGCGCCCCGCCGGCCATCGGATCACCGGCTTTCGATACGAAATCGAGCGATCGATTGCAGGACCGGCTGTCGGAACAACCCGTGACTTCGCCGCCGGGACGGGGCGGCGGCCCTGGAAAGCCTCACCGAATTGGGGTAGGGTCCCACCCACTCCCGAACCCGTCCGCGAAACCATTCGAGCCTTCGCCAACCGATGTTGCCCATTCGCACCATCCGTCGCACCGCCGGCGCCGCTCTGCTTCTGGCCGGTCCGATCCTCGCCGCAACCGTTGCGACGGCGGCCGCCGCCGACCCGCGCCTGCTGGGGACCTTCAAGGACTGGAACGCCTTCGCCTTCGACGAGGGCGGGCACAAGGTCTGCTACCTGTCCAGCCAGCCCAAGAAGAAGGAACCCGCCGCGGCCAAGCGCGGGGACATCTATGTGCTGGTGACCCACCGCCCGGCGGAGAAGGCGCTGGACGTCGTCAGCGTCGTCGTCGGCTATCCCCTCAAGAAGGACAGCGAGTCCACGCTGGACGTGGCCGGCAAGTCCTTCAAGCTGTTCACCGACGGCGAGACCGCCTGGGCGCGCGACGCCGACACCGACAAGGCCGTCACCGCCGCGATTCGCGACGCCAAGGGCAAGTCCATGGTGGTGAAGGGGGTTTCGGGCCGCGGCACGAAGACCACCGACACCTACAGCACCGACGGCTTCGCCCAGGCTTACGACGCGATCAACCAGGCCTGCGGCGTGAAGCGCTGAGCAGCGCTGCTCTTTTCACTTGGTCGCTTCTCGTTTCGTCTTTTGACTCCGGACGCTCGTGGCCCTATTTAGGGGGCCATGAGCGCCTCCAACCATGCTGCTGCCTTTGCCCTGCCGGCTGTCGATGCCGACGGGCGCAAGAACCTTGTCGGCCTGTCCCGCGACGAGCTGGAAGCCGAAATGCTGTCCGTCGGCCTGGAGAAATTCCGGGCCCGCCAGCTCTGGCACTGGATCTACCACCGCGGAGCCACCGACTTCGCGGTGATGACCACGCTCGCCAAGCCGGTGCGCGAGAAGCTGGCGGAGAGCTACGCCGTGGCCCGCCCGACGGTCGTGCGCGACCTGAAGTCGGTGGACGGCACGCGCAAGTGGCTGCTGCGCATGCCCGACGGGCAGGAGGTGGAGAGCGTCCACATCCCCGAGGAGGACCGCGGCACGCTCTGCGTCTCCTCGCAGGTCGGCTGCACGCTGACCTGCCGCTTCTGCCACACCGGCACGCAGCGTCTGGTGCGCAACCTCGACGCCTCGGAGATCGTGGCGCAGGTCATGCTGGCCCGCGACGCGCTCGGCGAATGGCCGGCGCCGCCGGACGGCCGGATGATCTCCAACATCGTCATGATGGGGATGGGGGAGCCGCTCTTTAACTACGAGAACGTCGCCAAGGCGCTGAAGATCGTCATGGACGGCGACGGGATCTCGATCTCGAAGCGCCGCATCACGCTCTCGACCTCCGGCGTCGTCCCGGCCATGAAGCGCTGCGGCGAGGAGCTGAACGTCAACCTCGCCGTCAGCCTGCACGCCGTGACCGATGAGCTTCGCGACATCATCATGCCCATCAACCGGAAATATCCGCTGAAGGAGCTGATGGACGCCTGCCGCAATTACCCCGGCCTGAACAACGCGCGGCGCATCACCTTCGAATACGTGATGCTGAAGGGCGTCAACGACAGCCCGGCGGACGCCCGCGCCCTTGTGAAGTTGCTGGAGGGCATCCCGTCGAAGATCAACCTGATCCCCTTCAACCCCTGGCCGGGCGCCCCCTACGAGCGCTCGACCGACCGGGCCATCCAGGTCTTCGGCGACATCGTCAACAACGCCGGCTACGCCAGCCCCGTCCGCACCACCCGCGGCGAGGACATCATGGCCGCCTGCGGCCAGTTGAAGAGCGCGTCCGTCCGCCTGTCCGCCGCCGACCGCGCCGCCATCGAGAAGGTGCTGGCCGAGAAGGACGCGGCGCTGGCCGGATAAGGCCGGACCTATCCCTGGGAGTGCTCCGTGCCTGAGTTCGCCGTCGATCCCGGCCTGATCCTGTTCCTGTTCAACGCGGCGGCGGTCTGGCCGCTGATGCGCATCTTCCGTCGGGCGGGCTTCTCGCCCTGGTGGGCGCTGGTGATCTTCGTGCCGGTGATCGGGCTGGTCGGCGTGCTGGGCCTGCTGACGGTGCGGCGCTGGCCGGCGCGGGTCCTGGTCGACGGGCCGGCGCGGACGCGCAAGGCGCGGAGGGCCGCGTGATGGAGATGCTCGACTCCGTCGTCGCCCTGCTCAACGCCGTCTATTGGCAGCCCTGGGCGGCGATCATGTCCACCGACCCGTGGACGGCGAACCTCGTCATGGCGATCCTGCTGATGCTGAAGCTGATCTTCGGCGGCTGGGTGCTGGCCAAGGGCGGGCGCAGCCCGCTGTGGGCGCTGGTCCTGCTGATCAACGGGGCGGACATCCTGGCGATGTGGCTCTACGCCTACATCCGCTGGCCCTTCGTGGACCGGGCGCCCGCCCGCCCCGCCGCGGAGAGCACCGTTGCGGCCGACGCCGGGACGGATTGAGTGCCCCAGCCCTCTCCCCTCTGGGGAGAGGGTGGCCCGAAGGGCCTCTCGCGCTGGCTGAAAGCCAGCGCTGACGGCGGCAGGCGGATGCCTCTGGCATCCGCCGAGAGCCGGTGAGGGGGATGTGCGTTTCGGTACGTTCGGCAGAAGCGCAACCCCCTCACCCTAACCCTCTCCCCAGAGGGGAGAGGGGACTTAATGAGCGGGACCGATTGATTCGCTCCTGCCGTAGGGCTACTGTCCGGCACCGATATTTTTCCCCACCCGCGTGAGTAGTCCCATGAGCGGTGCGTCCGGCAAACAGATCAAGAAAGTGGTGCTCGCCTATTCGGGCGGCCTCGACACCTCGGTGATCCTGAAGTGGCTCCAGGAAACCTATCAATGCGAGGTGGTGACCTTCACCGCCGACCTCGGCCAGGGCGAGGAGCTGGAGCCGGCGCGCAAGAAGGCCGAGCTTCTGGGCATCAAGCCGGAAAACATCTTCATCGACGACCTGCGCGAAGAGTTCGTGCGGGACTTCGTGTTCCCGATGTTCCGCGCCAACACCCTCTATGAGGGCACCTACCTGCTCGGCACCTCGATCGCCCGGCCGCTGATCGCCAAGCGCCAGATCGAGATTGCCAACCAAGTCGGCGCCGACGCCGTGGCCCACGGCGCCACCGGCAAGGGCAACGATCAGGTCCGCTTCGAGCTGGGCTACTACGCGCTCCGCCCGGACATCAAGATCATCGCGCCGTGGCGCGAGTGGGACCTGAACAGCCGCACCCGGCTGATCGACTACGCCGAGAAGAACCAGATTCCGATCGCCAAGGACAAGCGCGGCGAGGCCCCGTACTCGACCGACGCCAACCTCCTGCACATCTCCTACGAGGGGAAGGCGCTGGAGGACCCGTGGGTCGAGCCGTTCGAGGACATGTACACCCGCTCCGTCTCCCCGGAGAAGGCCCCGGACACCCCGACCTACGTCGAGGTCGAGTTCAAGCGCGGCGACGCCGTGGCGATCGACGGCAAGGCCCTGTCCCCGGCGGCCCTGCTGACCGAGCTGAACCGTCTGGGCGGCGAGAACGGCATCGGCCGCCTCGACCTCGTCGAGAACCGCTACGTCGGCATGAAGTCGCGCGGCGTGTACGAGACGCCGGGCGGCACCATCCTGCTGGCCGCCCACCGCGCGATGGAGAGCATCACGCTCGACCGTGGCGCCGGCCATCTGAAGGATGAGCTGATGCCGCGCTACGCCGAGCTGATCTACTGCGGCTACTGGTTCAGCCCGGAGCGCCAGGCGCTCCAGGCGCTGATCGACCAGACCCAGGAGCCGGTGAACGGCGTGGTCCGCCTGAAGCTGTTCAAGGGCAACGTCACGGTCGTCGGCCGCAAGTCGCCGAACAGCCTCTACCGCATGGACTATGTGACGTTCGAGGAAGACAGCGTCTACAACCAGAAGGACGCGGAAGGCTTCATCAAGCTGAACGCGCTCCGTCTGCGCCTGGGCGCCATGGCCCGCGCGAACGTCAAGTAAGCGCTCGCGGGTTTGATGTTTTCAGGACGGGGGGCTCTCGCAGCCTCCCGTTTCCTTTTGGGGGAAGGCTCAGCGGTCCCAGCGCATCGCGGCGATGCGGGCGTCGCCGGTGAAGGTGGAACGGTTGAACTCCAGGCGAATGCCTGGGAACTCGCACAGTGCCTGGATGCCCGAACCGCGCAAGTAAATCCGCCAAGTCTGGAAGCTGGCCGGCTTCGGTTCCCGGAAGGCCGCGCCGGTCAGCAGGGCCAGACAGGCACCCTTGTCCGGGTCGCGCACCGAGGCGTAGCGGATGACCTGGATACCGGCCTGCCGCGCCGTCTCGGCCAAGCTCTGGCAGGGCTCGTAATGGGTCGGGTGCGACCATGTCGCGGTGTCCCGGTCGAGAGGCGGGGCGGTCAGGTCCAATCCCCGATCCGTTTCGTAGGCTGCGCAGAAAGCCGTGTATTCATTTGGATTGGCGGGCCACGGCGTGTCGGGCGATTCCGCGAAGAACAGCAGGCGATAGAAGGAAAGTTCGGCGACCGCCGTGCGGACGCATTCGGCGGCGTAATAGACACCCGGCGTCATGCCGGCACGCCGGAATCGTGATCCTGTAGGGTAGGGGGCGTCGTAGCGGAACGGTGTGGACAGGAGAAAGTGAAGCCCCTGGCATTCGTTGGGAATCGGGGGCTTCGTGCCTTCGATCAACCGTTCCAGAAGATCCTGTTCGTCCAGGCTGTCGACCAGCTTGAGAGTGGAAACCTTATTTTGGGCTTCTACTAAGCGCCAGCATCCGCCTGTTAATGAGCGCCTGTTAGAGGACAGCGCGGCGGGAGTCCAGATAGTCGATGACATGCATCAGCCCAGTTATGGTCTGGACTTTATCCAGCGGCTTGCCGTTGTCCAGCGCTGTATTGACGTTTCTCAGCCACGCGCGGGCAACGTTCGGGTCGCCGCCGACAATGGCGTCAAGCGACCGATAAAGACGGATGAAGAGAATTGCAAGTTCGAAGGACTTATCGTTGGTTGACAGCGTCAGGCCATGCTTGCGCATGCGCGACACCGTGGGCTCCGAAACGCCCAGGATCCTCGCAAGGATCGTATTGGGAATCTCAAGCTGATCGGCAGCGCGGAGGACAGCCTTGGTGACAACCTGCGCGTTGGATGGCGCGGTGTTCGTCGCTTGATGCGTCAGCATGGCCGCCTCCTTTCCTCAGAAATCAGAATATAGCATTCTTTCCAAGGAAAGCAAAATCACCCTTCCAGCCTGAAGCTCCCGTCCTCGCCCAGCGCGGCGAAGGGGTTCCAGGCGACCTCCCAGGGATGGCCGTCCGGGTCGGCGAAATAGCCGCTGTATCCGCCCCAGAAGACGTCCTGCGCCGGCTTCAGGATGCGCCCGCCGGCCCGCTCGGCCTGGGCCATCACGGCGTCCACCTCCGCCTTGCTGCGCAGGTTGTGGGCGAGCGTGATGCCGCCGAAGCCCGACGTCGGGCCGGACTCCGCCAGATGCGCGTCCTCGGCCAGCGCCTCCCGCCCGAAGAGGGCGAGCGCCACGCCGCCCAACTGGTAGAAGGTGATGGCATCCTGGCTGACCGGGGAGGGGGTCCAGCCCAGCCCCTCCTCGTAGAAGCGGCGGCTGCGCGCGAGGTCGGCGACCCCCAGCGTGATCAGGCTGACCCTCTGTTCCATCTCAGCTTCCCTTGCGTTCGGTGGCGGGCGGCATGGCGACGGGCAGCCCGGCCTCCTTCCAGCCCTTGAAGCCGCCCTCCAGGTGGCAGACATTCTCCAGCCCCATCGACTGCACGGTGTCGGTGGCGAGCGCCGAGCGCCAGCCGCTGGCGCAGTAGAAGACGAAGCGCTTGCCCGACGCGAAAACCGGCTTGTGATAGGGGCTGTCCGGGTCCACCCAGAATTCCAGCATGCCGCGGGTGGCCGGGAAGGCGCCGGGGATCATGCCGTCGCGCGTCAGTTCGCGCGGGTCGCGGATGTCCACGAAGAGCACGTCGGGGTCGCCGTGCAGGGACAGCGCCTCCTGCGGGGTGATCGCCTGGATGCGGCCGTTCGCTTCGGCCAGCATCTCCTTGTAGCCCTTCTTCATCGGCATGGCGGTTTCCTCCTTTTGACCCTTTGGCCGTAGTCGAACCCTTGGCGGGACCGTTGGCGCGTCTGCGCTGTTGTCATTCCACGCAACTGTGCAACAGGCCGCCCCGCCCGGTCCACCGGGAAGGGCGGCCGGTGCAGGGGGAGCCCAGGGAAAGCCATGCCGATCGCCACCGACGGACCCACCGAAGCCGCCGCCGCTTTGCCCACCGTCATCGACCCGGTCCGCGTGGAGCGGAACGAGCGCTACGTCCGCCGTCGCTTCTGGAACACGCTGCGCGCCAACCTGCACCGCGTTCCCTTCCTGGAGCAGGCGCTGGCCGCCTTCTTCTGCGCGACCGACCCGCAGACGCCCTTCAAGGCGAAGGCGATCCTGATGGCGGCGCTGGCCTATTTCGTGCTGCCCGCGGACTCGATCCCGGACTGGCTGATCGCGGTCGGTTTCGTGGACGACGCGGCGGTGCTGGCCACGGCCGTCCATACGGTGCGGAGCAATCTGAAGCCCGAGCATGAGGACCGCGCCCGCGCCGCTCTGCGCAAGGAACAGCAGATGAAGCCTGCTGCGGAGCATTGACGGCTCACGCCTTGGCCGCACTCCGCTCGGCGCGTGACTGCGCGGCGTCGCGATGCGCGGTGTAGAGGGCGGAGGCGGCGATCACCCCGGCCCCGACCCAGCCCCAGACGTCCATGGCCTCGCCGAACAGCGGCCAGGCGAGCAGGGCGGTGAAGGGCAGGCGGGCGTAGTCGTAGGGCATCATCGCCGAGGCCGGCGCCAGCTTGAAGGCGCGGGTCATCGCCAACTGTCCCAAGGTCAGGATGCCGCCCAGCAGGACGAGCCAGCCGAGCGCCGTCCAGCTCGGCCACTCCCACACGAACAGCGCCGGCACCAGCGCCATCGGGGTCAGGAACAGCCCCATGTAGGCGACCACCACCATCACCCCGTCGGAGGTCGCCAGCGCCCGCACCTGGAGCGTGGTTATGGCGGCGGCGACGCAATGCAGGAGCATGACCAGGATCGTCGGGTCCAGGGTGGCGTCGTCGGGGCGGATGACGATCATCACCCCGGCCAGCCCGACCAGAACGGCAGCCCAGCGCCGCGTCCGCACCGTCTCGTTCAGGAACAGCGCGGCCCCGGCGGTGACGAAGAGGGGGATGGTGAAGCTGAGCGCCGTGGCGTCCGGCAGCGGCATGTGGGTGACGCTGTAGAACCAGCACAGCATCGCCACCAGACTGGTCGCCGACCGCGAGGCGTAGAGCCCCGCCCGCTTGGTGCGCAGCCGCCCCAGCCCGACCGCCGCGATCCAGGGCAGCATGAACATCAGGCTGAACAGGTTGCGGAAGAAGACGATCTCGAAGGGATGAAGCTCGCCGCTGACATGGCGGATCATCGCGTTGCCGATGGCGATGAACAGGGCGGCCCCCAGCATCCAGAAGGCCGCCTCCAGCGGCTTTCCCGCCATGCCGGGGCCGGAGGCGGGACCTTTGGCGGTGAGCGCGTGGGTGGGCAATCGGTCGCGTCCCTGGCGGATCGGCCTGCGGGTGGCGCTCCATTGCCGGAAACGCCACCCCAGCGTGCATCGCTATCCTGCTCTTCGGATCGGTCCGGGTGCAAGGGACATTCGAGAGAGGATCAGCCGCCGGCCTTCAGCGACTCGAGACGGGCGCGAATCAGCGTGTATTCCGGCTCCTCCGGCTTGAACTGGGCCAGCAGGCGGGTCCACAGATCGGTGGCTTCGGCGGTCTGGCCGACGCCCGCGGCGTTCAGGCCGAGCAGCCAGAGCGCGTCGCGGTTGTCGGGTTCGGCCGCCAGCGCCTGACGGAGCGAGGCGACGGCCTCCTCCGGCATCGGGCCGGGCTTGCTGCTCCGCGGCTCCGCCGACAACAGAGCGGAGGCGTAGGCGACCAGCACGTCGGGCCGCTGGGGCGCCCGCTCCCGCGCCTTGCGGGCGGCGTCGATGGCCTTCGCCGACTCGCCCATCACGCCGTAGGAGCGCGACAGCCGCAGCCAGCCGTCCACGTCGTCCGGGTTGGCCTCCAGCCGGGCGGCCAGCCCGTCGACCATGCCGCGGATCATCTGCTGCTGGTCCTCGCCCTCCGCTTGACCCTGGCCCTGGTTCTGGCCCTGGCCCTGGTTTTGGGCGACCGGCGGCTGTTGCTGGGCGGGCAGCGGTTCCGGCGTCACCTTGGCCGGGTCGAGGTTCAGCGCCTTGGCGGCCTCGGCGATCTGCGTCCGGACGATCGGCACCCAGGGCGCGTCGGCGTGGGACTCGGCGAGCAGGGCGCTCCAGCGCTCCAGCGCGTCCTTGCTGTCGCCGGCCTGGAAACGGGCCAGCGCGGCGTAGAAGCGGGCGCGCGGCTCCGTCGGGTCCTTCGCCAGCACGCGGTCGAAGGTCTTGCGGGCCTCGTCCGGCACGGTGCCGCCGTTGGCCGAGATCAGGACCTCGCCGTAGCTGCCGAGAAGCTCCAGATCGTCGCCGGCCAGGGCGACCGCCTTGCCCAACGCGTCGGCGGCCTCGGGCAGGCGGCCCATCTTGGCGTAGGCCTGACCGAGGATGGCCCAGCCCTGCGGGTCGTCGGGGGTCTCGGCGAGCTGGGCCTTCAGCTTGTCCATCGCCGCCAGCACGTTCTTCGGCGGCCCGCCGCGCTCATGGTCGAGATTGCGCGAGGCCAGCGGCTGCGCCGGCAGCTCCGGACGGCCCAGCTTGCCATAGACGGCCAGCGTGCCGAGCGGCAGCAGGACGGCCAGCAGGGCGGCCAGCGCCATCGCGCTGCGCGGGGCGCGGGCGGCCGGGGCGGGCGCCTTGCCCTTCGCGCCATCCTTCGCAGCACCCTTGCCGCGGTCGGCGATGGCCAGCATGCGGCGGCCGATCTCGGCGCGGGCGGCGGCGGCCTGCGCCTCGCTGATCAGGCCGCGGCCCTGGTCACGCTCCAGCTCGCCCAGCTGATCGCGGTAGACCTCCAGGTCGTAGGCGGCGCGCTCCTCGGCGGCTCCCTCGGGCTTCCTCAGCAGCGGCGGCACGATCAGCAGCACCACGGCCGCCGTCAGGGCGGCGGCGACGATCCAGAACAGCATCAGGCTTTGTCCTTGCGGAGCAGGGCGTCCAGGCGCCGCCGCTCGTCCTCGGTCAGCGGGGCGGTGTCGCCGCCCGCAGCAACGGCAATCCCTTTCCGCCCGCGCAGGTACAGGGCCGTCACGACGCCGCCGATGGCCAGGATCACGAAGGGGCCGATCCACAGGAACAGCGTCGTCGCCTTGAAGGGCGGGCGCAGCAGCACATAGTCGCCGTAGCGGTCGGTGACGAAGCTCAGCACCTGCTGGTTGCTGTCGCCGGCGGTCAGCCGCTCGCGAACCAGCACGCGCAGGTCGCGGGCAAGCGGCGCGTTGGAGTCGTCGATCGACTGGTTCTGGCAGACGAGGCAGCGCAGATCCTTACTGATCTCCCGCGCGCGGCCCTCCAGCGCCGGGTCCTTCAGCACCTCGTCGGGCTGGACGGCGAAGGCGGCGACCGGGGTCAGGGCCAGAAGGGCGGCAAGCAGGAAAGCTCTCACGACGCGCTCCGCAGATGCTTGACCATGGGCAGGATCTGCTCCTCGACCACCTGCGGGGTCAGGGGGCCGACATGCTTGAAGCGGATGCGGCCCTGGCGGTCGAGCAGGAAGGTCTCCGGCACGCCGTAGACGCCCCAGTCGATGGACACGCGGCCGTCCAGATCGACGCCGATGCTGGCGTAGGGATCGCCGTTGCGGTTCAGCCAGGCGATGGCGTCCTCCGCCTTGTCCTTGTGGTTGATGCCGCGCACCGTCACGCCCTGCTCGCGGGCCAGCCGGGTGATGATCGGGTGCTCGGCCTTGCAGGGGATGCACCAGGAGGCGAAGACGTTCACCAGCGTGACGTCGCCTTTCAGCGTCGCGTTGGACAGCCCTTCCTTGTGCCCCGGCAGCGGCGGCAGGGAGAATTCCGGCGCCGGCTTGTCGATCAGGGCGGAGGGAATGTCGCGCGGGTCGCGGTCGAACCCGCGCAGGAAGGCCACGCCGACACCGACGAACAGCAGCAGCGGCAACAGATAGATCAGGCGGCGCATCGGAAGCGTGTCCTTACTCGGCGGGCTGAAGATTGCCCTTGGCGGCGCGGCGGCGCTCCGGGGCGCCGACGCGGAAGCGGCGGTCGGACAGGCTGACCAGCCCGCCCAGCATCATCCCCAGCGAGCCGATCCAGATCCACGGCACCAGCGGGTGATGGTACAGCCGCACGGTCCAGGCCGTGCCGTTCTGCGTCGGGTCGCCCAGCGCCACATAGACGTCGGACAGCCAGGTGGTGTGGATCGCCGCCTCGGTCGTCGTCATGCGGGTGACCGGGTAGCTGCGGCGCTGCGGCGTCAGGGTGGCGATGTGGTTGCCGTCGCGGGTGACGGTGAAGACGCCCTGCTCGGCGCTGTAGTTCGGCCCCTGCATCGTGCCGACGCGGTCGAAATGCACGGCGTAGGCGCCGACCGTGGCGTTGTCGCCCGGCTTCATCGCCTTGATCGTCTCACTCTGCCACGCCGAGGTGCCGGTCATGCCGGCGATGGCGATGCCCATGGAGGCGTGGGCGATGGTCATGCCCCAGGCGCTGCGCGGCAGGTTGACCGCGCGGTTCCAGCTGTCCTTCACCGGGATGCGGAACAGGCGGATGCGTTCCGCGAACTCGGCGATCGAGCCGAAGAAGGCCCAGGCGGCGAGCGCGACCCCGACCAGCGCCAGCAGCGGCCCGCCGCCGTTGGTGACGTAGGCGGCGACGGCGACGCAGGCCACGGTCGCCACGCCGGCCGTCCACAGCCGGGTCAGGGCGCCCAGCAGGTCGGCGCGCTTCCAGGCCAGGAAGGGGCCGACCACCATGGCGATCACCATCGGGATGGCGACGGGGATGAAGGTGGCGTTGAAGAAGGGCGGGCCGACCGACACCTTGCCGAGGTCGAGCACGTCGAGGAACAGCGGGTAGAGCGTGCCGATGAAGACCGTCGCCGTCGCGGTGGACAGCAGCAGGTTGTTCAGCACCAGCGAGCCCTCGCGGCTGACCGGGGCGAACAGGCCGCCGGTCTTCAGGCTGGGCGCCCGCACGGAGTAGAGCAGCAGCGAGCCGCCGGTGGCGATGGCCAGCAGGACCAGGATGAAGACGCCGCGCGCCGGGTCCACCGCGAAGGCGTGGACCGAGGTCAGGATGCCCGAGCGCACCAGGAAGGTGCCCATCAGCGACAGCGAGAAGGTGATGATCGCCAGCAGGATGGTCCAGGTCTTCAGCGCGTCGCGCTTCTCCACCACGATGGCGGAGTGCAGCAGCGCGGTGCCGGCCAGCCAGGGCATGAAGGAGGCGTTCTCGACCGGGTCCCAGTACCACCAGCCGCCCCAGCCCAGCTCATAATAGGCCCACCAGGAGCCGAGCGCGATGCCGGCGGTCAGGGTCGACCAGGCAGCCAGCGTCCAGGGACGCACCCAGCGCGCCCAGGCCGGGTCCACCCGCCCTTCGATCAGGGCGGCGACCGCGAAGGAGAAGGCGATGGAGAAGCCGACATAGCCCGCGTAGAGGAAGGGCGGGTGGAAGGCGAGGCCGGGGTCCTGCAGCAGCGGGTTCAGGTCGTTGCCGTCGAGCGGCGCCGGGACCACGCGCAGGAAGGGGTTCGACGTGATCAGGATGAACAGCAGGAAGCCGACGCCGATCATGCCCTGGACGGAGATGACGCGGGCCTTCAGCGAGGGCGGCAGGTTGCGCCCGAAGATCCCGACCGCCGCGCCGAACGCCGTCAGCATGACGACCCACAGCATCATCGAGCCTTCGTGGTTCCCCCACACGCCCGACACCTTGTAGAGCATCGGCTTCATCGAGTGGCTGTTGGCGACCACGTTCGACACGCTGAAGTCCGACACCACATGGGCCCAGGTCAGGGCGCCGTAGGCGACCAGCACCAGCAGCAACTGCGCGATGGCGGCGGGGCGGGCGACGCCCATCCAGGCGGCGTTGCCGGTGGCGGCACCCACCAGAGGGACGCCGGACTGCACCAGCGCCACGAACAGCGCCAGCACCAGCGCGTAATGGCCGAGTTCGGGAATCACGAGCCCGATGCTCCCTAAAAGAACGGAATGAGGAGGAGTGGGGAAGCCGCCAGCGTCACGAGCTGGGCTTCTGCTCCTTCGAGTTCGCCTTGAAGTGCTCCGCCTCCTTCAGCGCGGCGGCGACCTCCGGCGGCATGTAGTTCTCGTCGTGCTTGGCCAGCACCTCGCGCGCCTGGAAGACGCCGTTGATCATGCGGCCTTCCGTGATGACGCCCTGGCCCTCGCGGAACAGGTCGGGAAGCTGGCCGCGGTAGCTGACCGCAACCGTGTGCACCGTGTCGGTGACGCGGAACTGCGTCGTCACCCCGTCGGGCATCTTGCTGACGCTGCCTTCCTCGACGAGGCCGCCCAGGCGGAAGTTGCGGTCGCCGATGTCCTGGGTCTGCAACTGCGTGGGGCTGAAGAAGAAGACGATGTTGTCCTCGAACGCCGTCAGCGTCAGGGCGGTGGCCGCGCCAAGGCCCAGCAGGGCGAGGCCCAGCATGTAGAGGCGCCGTTTCTTGCGGGTCATCCTTCACCAACCTCCGCCGCGGGCGATGCCGCAGCTCCGTTGCGCGCCCGGCGCCGCCGCGGCGGGCGGCTGCCTTCCAGCGCCTTCAGGGTCGTCTCGGCGCCGCGCAGCGCCTTCAGCGTGTCGACCAGCAGGCCGACCATCACCAGCGCCGCCAGCGCGTAGGACGACCAGACATACGCGGCGTAGCCGCCCATCGCGAAAAACTCTGCCATCCTTGCCTCCGGCCCAGCCTGTTCCCGTGCCTCAGCCCTGCGCCTCGGTCAGGCGCATCGTCTGGATCTTGCGTTGCACGATCTCCGCCCGCAGGCGCAGCAGGACCACCGTGATGAAGTAGGCGGTGAAGCCCAGCGCCATGACCAGCAGCGGGACCAGCATGGACCCGTCGATGGTCGGTCCGCCCATGCGGATGACGCTGGCCGGCTGGTGCAGGGTGTTCCACCAGTCCACCGAGAATTTGATGATCGGCACGTTCACGATGCCGACGAGAAGCAGCACGTTGCCCGCCCGCGTCCCGCGCTGCGGGTCGTCGAAGGCGTTCACCAGCGCCATGTAGCCGAGATAGAGGAAGAACAGGATCAGCACGCTGGTCAGCCGCGCGTCCCACACCCACCACGTCCCCCACATCGGCGCGCCCCACAGCGAGCCGGTGACGAGGCAGATGAAGGTGAAGCCGGCGCCGACCGGGGCGGCGGCCTTGGCGAACAGGTCGGCCAGCGGGTGCTTCCACACCAGCCCGCAGGCGGCGGCGATGGCCATGTTGACGTAGACGAACAGGCTCATCCAGGCGGCGGGCACATGGATGTACATGATCCGAACGGTGTCGCCCTGCTGATAGTCGCGGGGCGAGCCGATCAGCGCGACGTAGAGCCCGACGATCAGCAGGATCACGGTCGCCCCCGCCGTCCAGGGCAGGATCGCCGCCGACAGGCGCTGGAAGCGGGCAGGATTTGCAAATCGATGCATAGGACCTATGGGCCTCTGGTCGTGCTGCGGACGATATAAGCTCAGTGATGCCCCAGCGCGAGGGGTTTCGCCTTGATCTTGGTCAGGAAACATGGCCGCACACCGTGGTGTTTTCAGGACGGTGCGGCGGCCTGTCGCACTGACGGTACGACGGGTTGACGCGGCCTTTCCATGCTACGTTGGTGCAGGGCGGGTGAAAAAGTCCGCCCGACCCGGGTGAGGGGGCGAAACCGCGCTCAGTGCCGGTGCGCGTGGTGGGCGTCCGGAAAGTGGGCGTGCCGGTGCCGCAGGCGCCCATGGCGATGCCGGTGGCTGTGCGGTTCGGTCACCGGGCCGTCGTGATGGTGCCGGTGATGCGCGTCATGGACGTGCGGATGGTCGTGTTCCATCTCGTCATGATCGTGCTCATGATCGTGGTCCTCCGTCAGATGCAGCCAGACGCCGATCCCCATCAGGACCGCCGCCGCCACCAGCCCGAGCGTCACGGGCTCTCCGAAGATTGCCAGGGAGGCGATGCCGCCGACGAAGGGGGCCGTCGAGAAATAGGCCCCGGTTCGGGCGGCGCCGATGTGGCGCAGGGCGACCACGAACAGCACGAGGCTGACGCCGTAGCCGAGCAGCCCGACCAGCATCGCCGCCGCCGCGGTCGGTGCGGCGGGCAAGGCGTCGCCGAGCGCCAGGGCGATCCCGACATTGACGCTGCCGGCCACCAGCCCCTTGATCGTGGCGATGTCCGCCGGGTCGGCCAGCGACACCTTTCGGGTCAGGTTGTTGTCCACCGCCCACATCAGGCAGGCGGCGGCGACCGCGGCCGGTCCCCAGCCACCGTTTCCCCGGCCACCGTTTCCCCAGCCGCCGTCCAGGCTGACCGTTCCGCCCCAGGACAGCACGACCGCTCCCGCCACGATGGCGATCATGCCGGCGACGAGGCGCCGGTCGACGCCTTCGCGGAAGACGAACCACGCCAGCAGGGCGGTGAACACCCCTTCCAGATTGAGCAGCAGCGAGGCGGTCGATGCCGGCGTCGCCGTCAGGCCGAACATCAGCAGAACCGGCCCGGCGACGCCTCCGGCGGCGACGGCGGCCATCAGCCAGAGCCATTCGGCGCCGCGGAGGCCGCGTTCGCCACGCTTCCGCGACCCTGTCAGCAGACGGAGCAATCCCAGCCCGATCCCGGAGCCGAGATACAGCAGGCCCGCCAGCATCCAGGGGGACAGGTCGTGGACCAGCAGCTTCGCCAGCGGCGTGCTGAGGCCGAAAAGGACCGCGGCCAGGATGGCGGTCGTCGCGCCGGTTCGGGGCATGAGCGCCTCGCACGCCTGTTGAGTGAGGGAACCCTTGCCCCCACCCTAACCCTCCCCCGCTTCGCAGGGGAGGGGATGAAGGCTACCCCCGCGCCCGCAGGTAGGGGGTCATGCGCCACTCGGCGTAGCGGATCAGGCGCGAGGCGAGGAAGTTCAGCAGCAGATAGATGCTGCCGGCCACGATGAACACCTCGAACACCGCGAAGCTCTGCGCGATGATCTTGCGGGCGATGCCGGTGATCTCCAGCAGCGTGATGGTGCTGGCGAGCGAGCTGGCCTTCACCATCAAAATCACCTCGTTGCCGTAGGCCGGCAGCATCTGGCGGATCGCCACCGGCATCATGATCCGGCGGAACAGCAGCGTGCGCGACATGCCGCAGGCGCGCGCCGCCTCGATCTGGCCCTGCGGCACCGACAGGATGGCGCCGCGCAGGATCTCGCTGGTGTAGGCGCCGGTGTTCAGCGTCAGCGCCAGGATGGCGCACCAGAAGGGCTCGCGCAGATAGACCCAGAGGACGCTGCTGCGCACCAGCTCGAACTGGCCCATGCCGTAATAGATCAGGAAGATCTGCACGAGCAGCGGCGTGCCGCGGAACACGAAAACGTAGGCGGCCATCAGCCGCTCGGTGACGCGGTTGCCGTAGAGCCGCAGCAGAGCCACCGCGAAGGCCACGCCCGCGCCGAACAGCAGCGCCAGCCCGACCAGCTGCAAGGTCACCGGAACGCCGCGCAGAAGGGTGGGCACGCTGTCCCACATCAGTTCCCAGTTCATGGGTCAGGCCCTCCGCACGCCGCGGTTGGCGTAGCGTTCCGCCCGCTCGAACGCCACCGTGGAGACGGTGGTGAGCAGGAGGTAGAGCACCGCCGCGGTGGTGTAGAACAGGAACGGCTGGCGGGTCGACCCCGCCGCCACATGCGATACGCGCATGATCTCGGCCAGCGCCGTCACGGAGATCAGCGCCGTGTCCTTCAGGGTGAGCTGCCAGACGTTGCCCAGCCCCGGCAGGGCGTAGCGCAGGGTCTGCGGCACCAGGATGCGGCGCAGGATCAGCCAGCGCGACATGCCGCAGGCGCGCGCCGCCTCGATCTGGCCATGGGGCACCGCCTGGACCGCGCCGCGGATCACCTCGGTCGAATAGGCACCGGAGATCAGCCCGACCGCCAGCACGCCGATGGAGAAGGCGTTCAGCTCGATGTAGCCCTCGTAGCCGAAGGCCCGGCCGACGGCCATGACCGCGCCGCTGCCGCCGAAGAACAGCAGGTAGATGACCAGCAGTTCGGGGACGCCGCGGACGACGGTGGTGTAGACCTCCGCCACGCCGGTGAGGGCAAGGTTGCGGCTGAGCTTCGCCGACGCGCCGAGCGAGCCGAAGACGAGGCCGAGGACGAAGGCCGACACCGACACGGCGACCGTCATCGCGGCCCCGCCGAGAAGCTGGCCGCCCCACCCGTTCGGGCCGAAGGAGAGAAGTTCGAACATGCGCTCCGAAAGGGCTCCGAAAGGGCTCCGAACCGGGTTCCCCTCTCCCAGCGACGGGGGAGAGGGGGCATCCCTTCACATGATGGCCGGTTGCTTGATCGACCGGTTGCTTGATCGACCAGTTACTTGATCGAGATGTCGTAGCCGAAGTGCTGGGTGCTCAGCTTCGTGATGGTGCCGTCCTGGTTGGCCTCGGCGATGGCCTTGTTGAACAGCTCCTTCAGGTCGGCGTCGGCCTTGCGCAGGCCCACGCCCACGCCCTTGCCCAGCACGCCGCGCGCGAAGGCCGGGCCGAACAGGGTCATGTTGCCGGCATCCGTCTTGATGATGGCGTCCACCGCCGAACGGTCGCCGAAGATGGCGTCGACGCGGCCGGCGGCCATGTCGATGCCGGCGTTGTCCAGCTTGTCGTAGGTGCGGACCGACACCTGCGGCAGAAGCTGCTCCATGAAATTCGCCTGGATGGTCGAGGTCTGGACGCCCACCGTCTTGCCCTTCAGCGCGTCGGCCAGGGCGGCGATGGCGGCCTTCGGGTCGTCCTTGGACAGGTCGTAGCGCTCGCCGGGGAACGTGACCTTGGTCAGCGGCGAGGCCTTCATGGTGCCGAACATCGACGGCTCGGTGCCGTAGGGCCCGGCGAAGGCGATGACCTTCTCACGCTCGTCGGTGATCGACATCGCCGCCATGATGGCGTCGTACTTGCCCTGCTGGATGGCCGGGATCATGCCGTCCCAATCCTGGGCGACGATCTCGCACTCGGCCTTGATCCGCTTGCACAGTTCCAGGGCGAGGTCCGGCTCGAAGCCGACCAGCTTGCCCGACGGGTCCGTCGCGTTCCACGGGGCGTAGGCGCCCTCGGTGGCGATGCGGATCTTCTTCCAGTCCTTGGCTTCGGCGGCGGTGCCGGCAACCGCAACGATGGCGCCGAGCGCCAGGGCCGCAACGATCTTCTTCACGGGAAAACCTCCTCTGTTCTGATGCCCTTATGGATGGCTCTTATGCTCGGGCAGGCTCTGAGGTTTACGGTTTTACAGCGTCAGTCAAGGGAATTGAGCGGGCCGTCCTCGCGCGACCGATTCAGCCGCCGCCGGACAGGTGGCGCGACAGGAACTGTCGCACGCGGTCCGATTCCGGATTGACCAGAACCCGATCGGGCGGCCCCCGTTCCTCGATCCGGCCCTGGTGGAGGAACACCACCTCCGACGCGACCTCGCGGGCGAAACCCATCTCGTGCGTCACCAGAATCATGGTGTTGCCCTCCTCGGCGAGCTGGCGGATGACCAGCAGCACCTCGCCCACCAGCTCGGGGTCGAGCGCGGAGGTCGGCTCGTCGAACAGCATCACCTTGGGCTGCATGGCCAGCGCGCGGGCGATGGCGGCGCGCTGCTGCTGCCCGCCGGACAGCTGCACCGGGTAGGACTCGGCCTTGGCCAGGATGCCCACCTTGTCCAGCAGCTTGCGGGCACGGTCCACCGCCTCCGCCTTCGGGACGCCCAGCACATGGACCGGCGCCTCGATGACGTTCTCCAGGATGGTCATGTGGGTCCACAGGTTGAAGCTCTGGAACACCATGCCGAGCCGGGTGCGGATGCGGTCCACCTGCCGGGAGTCGGCGGGAACGGTTTGGCCGCCGCGCGCCTTCTTCAGGCCGATGGTCTCGCCGCCGATGACGATCCGTCCCTCGTCCGGCACCTCCAGCATGTTGATGCAGCGCAGAAGCGTGCTCTTGCCGGAGCCGGAGGAGCCGATCAGCGTGATGACGTCGCCTTCGCGCGCGGTCAGGGAGACGCCCTTCAGCACCTCCAGCGGACCGAAGCGCTTGTGGACATTCTCGACGAGGACGGCTTCGGGGGCGTTGGGATTCGTGGGCGGGTGTCGGTGCATGCGGGGCTTGTCGGCGGCGAGCGGGGGCGGGGAGCGGGGCGGGGAACGGTCTGGACCGCCCAACCCTGGACGGTGCCGCTAGGCTAGACCGCCGGACAAACTCCCGCAACGCGGATTTTGCGGGCTCCGGGGCAACCGCACGACGGGGGAAGCCGGAGGGTTTTTCACCACAGCATCAGCACCAGAAGCTGCGGCGCCAGGATGCGCAGGCACATGGCCAGCGGGTAGACGGTGGCGTAGGCCAGCGCCGGCGCCTCCGACGCGACCACCGCGTTGGCGTAGGCGAGGCCCGGCGGGTTGGTCTGCGCCCCGGCCAGGACGCCGCAGATGCTGAGGAAGTTCAGCTTCATCATTCCGCGCGCCAGCAGCCCGGTCAGCAGCAGCGGCACGATGGTCACCAGCACGCCCCAGGCCATCCAGGGCAGTCCGGCGCCGCTCGCCATCGTCTCGACGAAGCGGTCGCCCGACGCGATGCCCAGCACGGCGAGAAACAGGACGATGCCGATCTCGCGCAGGGCGAGGTTGGCGGCGGGCGGCATGAACCAGACCAGCGGCCCGATGTGGCCGATGCGCGCCAGGACGATGGCGACGATCAGCGGCCCGCCGGCCATGCCCAGCCGCAGCGGCGCCGGCATGCCCGGCAGGAACAGCGGGATGGCGCCCAGCAGCGCCCCCAGCGTGATGCCGACGAAGACCGGGATCATCTCCACCGTCTGCAACCGCCGTTCGGAGTTGCCGATGATGCAGGCGGCCGCCTTGAGGTCGTCGGGCTTGCCGATCACCGTCAGGATGTCGCCGAACTGCAGCTTCAGCGCGGCGTTGGGCACCAGCTCCACGCCGGCGCGGTTGACGCGGCTGACCACCACGTCGCACGCCCCCTTCAGGTTCAGCGCGGCGATGGACTTGCCCAGCACCGGGTTGGCGGTGACGACGATGCGCTCCCACCGCAGGTCGCTGCCCTTGGTGGTCAGCCGGACGTCGGCCTCCCGCCCCATCAGCAGGCGGACCTGCTCCAGCTTCGGGCGCGGGCCGACCACATGCAGCACGTCGCCCTCCTCCAGCCGGGTGTCCTCGCCGGGCACGCGGAGCTGGCCGCCGCGCAGCAGCCGCGACGCGCAGACCCCCAGGCTCGGCAGCAGGGTCAGGTCGCCCAGCCGCACCCCGCGCAGGGCCGGGTTGGTGACGGCGATGTCCATGGTGTCGAGCGCCGCGACCTCGGCGCGCCGGGCGGCCTCGAAGGCCCTGGCCTCCTCCTGCGGGTCGATGCGGAAGACGATCCGCACCGCCGCCATGGCCAGCAGGTTGCCGGCGATGCCGAAGGGGTAGGTGACGGCGAAGGCCAAGCCGGGCAGGGCCATCACCGCGGCGTCGGCCCCGACCTCCTTCAGCACCTGCTGCGAGGCGGCGAGCGCCGGGGCGTTGGTCACCCCGCCCGCGAAGACGCCGAGGCCGGAACCCAGCGGCACGAGGTCGAACAGCACCAGGATTGCGGTCAGCAGGATGCTCGACCCGACCATCAGCAGCGCCAGCCCGTTCAGCGCCAGCCCGGACTTCTTCAGCGCCGCGAAGAAGCCGGGGCCGACCTGGATGCCGATGGTGTAGACGAACAGGATCAGGCCGAAGTCGCGGATGAACTCCATCATCTCGGCGTTCAGCGTCACCCCGGCCTGCTTGGCGAAATGGCCGACCGCGATGCCCGCGAACAGCACGCCGCCGATGCCCAGCCCCACGCCGCGCAGCCGTATGTGGCCGAGCGCCAGCCCGAGGGCCGAGGTGACGCCCAGCATGAACACCACGCGCGCGATCGGCGGCATGGCCAGGAAGAGTTCGATGAGCGCGTGCATGGCCGCGTCTCCCCACGCGAGGACAGACCGCCCTGCTACCAGAGGAACAGGACGATCAACTGCGGCGCAAGGATACGCAGAAACATAACCATAGGGTAAACAGTGGCATAGGCGAGGGCGGGAGCCTCCGATGCGCTCATTGCGTTTGCAAAGGCAAGCGCGGGCGGGTCCGTCATGCTGCCGGACAGCAGCCCGCAGATGGTCAGATAGTTCTGCCGGGCGAAGGCCCGCGCGACGACGCCGACGACGAGCAGCGGGATCAGCGTCACCAGCACGCCGCAGCCGATCCACAGCAGCCCGTCGCCGTGCACCAGCGTCTCCACGAAACGGTCGCCGGACATCAGCCCGACCACCGCCAGGAACAGGACGATGCCGATCTCGCGCAGCGCCATGTTGGCGGCCGGCGGCATGAACCAGACCAGCGGGCCGATGTGGCCGATGCGCGCCAGCAGGATCGCCGCCACCAGCGGTCCCCCGGCCAGACCCAGCTTCAGCGGCGTCGGCATGCCCGGAATGTAGAAGGGGATGGAGCCGAGCAGCACGCCCAGCAGGATGCCGATGAAGACCGGCACGAACTCCACCTGCTGGAGCCGCCGCGCCGAGTTGCCCATCAGCGCCGCCACCCGCTGGAGGTCCGACGGCTTGCCGATGGCGGTCAGGATGTCGCCGAACTGGAGGTGCAGCGCCGGGCTGGGCACCAGCTCCACGCCGGCGCGGTTGACCCGGCTGACCACCACGTCGTAGGCGTCGGCGAGGTCGAGCTGCCCGATGGCCTTGCCCAGCACATGCTCGTTGGTGACGACCAGCCGGTCCCAGCGCATGTCGGTGCCCTTGGTGGTCAGGGTGACCTCCGCCGCCTCGCCGAGCAGGCGCTTCGTCGCCTCCAGCTTGACCCGCGGCCCGACCAGATGCACCACGTCGCCGGTCCGCAGGCAGGTGTCCGGGTGCGGCACCTGGAGCCGTCCCTCGCGCAGCAGGCGGGACACCATCACCCCCTGGTCGCCGAACAGCTCCATCTCGCGCAGCGGCAGCCCCATCGCCGACCGGTTGCGCACGGCGACGTCCAGCGTCTCCAAGGTTTCCACCTGGGCGCGGCGCTTGCGTTCGAAGGCCTCGGCCTCCGCCGCCGGGTCGATGCGGAAGACGACGCGGATCAGCCCCATGGTGATGAGGATGCCGACGATGCCGAAGGGATAGGCGACGGCGTAGCCGAGGCTGGGCGTGTTGATCTCCGCCGCGGAAGCCCCGACCTCGCGCAGCATCTCCTGCGCGGCACCCAGCGACGGCGTGTTGGTCACGGCGCCGGAGAAGATGCCGAGCACCGCCGGCAGCGGCACCCCGCCGATCTCGTGGATCGCCACGGCCACCAGCACCCCCAGCCCGACCAGCGAGGCGGCCAGCAGGTTCAGCGTCAGGCCGGACTTCTTCAGGGCGGCGAAGAAGCCGGGGCCGACCTGCACGCCGATGGTGTAGACGAACAGGATCAGCCCGAATTCCCGCATGAAATGCAGGACGTGATGGTCGAAGGTCAGGCCCAGCGCCTTGGCGACGTGCCCCGCGGCGATGCCGGCGAACAGCACCCCGCCGATGCCCAGCCCCACGCCGCGCACCTTGATCTGTCCCAGCGCCAGCCCCGACGCCGCCACCACGCTGAGCATCAGCATGATGCGGGCGATGTCGGGAAGGCCGTTGAACAGGTCGATCAGCAGGGTCATGGCAGGCACCCGGTCCGGTTGAGCAGCGAGGGGGCGAAGGCGCCTATGAATGCCCGCTCCGCTCCGCCCGGGCAATGCCCTGGAATGGAAAGGGACATTCATCGGATCAAAATTTCGCCACTTTCTGGCCCTAAACCGGACGGAGCCTTACGGCATGAAGTGGCTGGCCGGACCCGTGAACCCCTGCGGCCCGGCCCCTAAGCGACGATCAGGGCTCCGGTTTTCCGGCGCCCCCAGCCAGGCCCCGGCTGGATCGGCGGCCATCGCAAGAACCCCCTTGCGATGGCCGTTTCTTTTTTAGGGCGTTTCTTTTTGGCGCCCGGACGGGCTGTGCTATAGCTCCCCCCGCCCCGTCCACCACAAGAGCCCTGCCCGCCGCCATGCCCGTTTTCGCCGGTTCCGCGCTGACCTGCCTCCGTGGCGACCGGCTGGTCTTCACCGGGCTGGACTTCCGGATCGCGCCGGGCGAGGCGCTGTTCCTGCTCGGCCCCAACGGCAGCGGCAAGTCCAGCCTGCTGCGCGTCATGGCCGGGCTGCTCAAGCCGATCCGCGGCCGGCTGTCCTGGGACGACGTTCCCGTGACCGACGACCCGGACGCCCACCGCGGCCGCATCCATTACGTCGGCCATCTCGACGCGGTGAAGCCGGTGCTGAGCGCGGTGGAAAATCTGTCCTTCTGGGCCACGCTGGGCGGCGCCGCCGACCCGCGGGGCAACGCGCTGAAGGCGCTGGACCGGCTGGGTGTGCCGCACATCGCCAACGTGCCGGGGCGCTACCTGTCGGCGGGGCAGAAGCGGCGCCTGAACCTCGCCCGCATCATCGCCGCCCCCGCCGCCCTCTGGCTGCTCGACGAGCCGACCGTGGCGCTCGACCGCGCGGCCATCGCCCTGTTCGAGGAGATCATCGCGGAGCACCGGGCCGGCGGCGGCATGGTCGCCGTCTCCACCCATGTGGACATCGCCATGCCCGGCGCCGGCGAGTTGCACCTCGACGACTTCACCCCCATCCCGCACGGCGAGGATGACGAGGTTTTGGAAGAGGAGGACGCGGCGTGACCCGCTTCCTGCGCCTGATCGGGCGCGACCTGCGGCTGGCGCTGCGCCAGGGGTCGGACGCCAGCATCGCCGTGATGTTCTTCGTGCTGTGCGTGGTGCTGTTCCCCTTCGGGGTGGGGCCGGAGCCGAACATCCTCGCCCGCATCGCCGCCGGGGTGATCTGGGTGGCGGCCCTGCTCGCCTCGCTGCTGTCGCTGGAACGGCTGTTCCAGAACGATTACGAGGACGGTTCTCTGGAGTTGCTGTCGCTGTCCACCCTGCCGATGGAGGCGGTGGTGCTGGCCAAGACGCTGGCCCACTGGCTGGTGACCGGCCTGCCGCTGATCGCCGCCGCCCCGCTGCTGGCCCTGCTGCTGAACATGGACGCGGAGGGGTTCGGGATTCTGGTTTTGACCCTGCTGGTCGGCACGCCGATCCTCAGCCTGATCGGCAGCATCGGCGCGGCGCTGACTCTGGGCGCCCGGCGCGGCGGCGTGCTGCTGTCGCTGCTGATCCTGCCGCTCTACATCCCCGTGCTGATCTTCGGCGCCGGAGCCATCGACGCCGCGCTGAACGGCCTGACCCCGCGCCCGCATCTGCTGCTGCTGGGCGGCCTTCTGGCCGGCGCCCTGCCGCTGGCCCCTTGGGCGAGCGCCGCCGCCCTGCGTCAGGCGGTGGAGTAAAGGCGGCGCTTCGGGGTGCGTCGCGGCGCTGAACGCCGTTGCCTGCCGCACCCGGTCTGATAGAGTGCCGCCGCCTTGCACACTTTTGAAGAGACGTTGGGCTCGCGATGGGCATTCCCGATTTCCAGACCCTGATGCTCCCCGTGCTGAAGACCGCCGCCGGGGGCGGCGAGGTCCGCATCGGCGATGTGGTGGACCAGCTTGCCGATGCGTTTGCCTTGACCGACGAGGAGCGAGCCCAGCTTCTGCCGTCGGGTCGGCAGACGACCTTCGCCAACCGGGTCCATTGGGCGAAGAGCTACCTCAACAAGGCCGGGTTGGTCGACATGACCCGGCGGGCTCACTTCCGCATCACTCCGGAGGGCCGGAACGTGCTGAAGTCGCCGCCGGAGAAGATCACCGTTCGATTCCTGGAGCAATTCCCGAGCTTCAAAGGTTTCCGCGACGGCGAAACTGGGACAGCCGAGGCGGCCGAGGTCGTGCTTTCGGTTGCCGAGAGTCCGCTGACCCCCGATGAGGTGATGCGGCAGGCCCATCTGCGGATCGAGGCGTCGCTCGCGGAGGAAATCCTCCAGCGGGTGCGGTCCGGCACGCCGGCCTTCTTCGAGAAGACCGTGGTCCGCCTGCTGATCACCATGGGCTACGGCGGGTCGGTGACGGAACTCGACAAGGCCCTGGTGGGCAAATCGGGCGACGACGGCGTGGACGGCATCATCGACCAGGACCCGCTTGGGCTGGATCGGGTCTATGTCCAGGCCAAGCGGTACGCCGACGGGAACACCGTCGGAGCCGGGGCGATTCGTGATTTCTTCGGCAGCCTGAACCTGTTCAAGGCGACCAAGGGGCTGTTCGTCACCACCTCCGCCTTCACCACGTCAGCCCGGGAGACGGCCGACCGGTTGGGCACCCGCATCGTGCTGATCGATGGCATCCAACTGGCCAAGCTGATGATCCGGCACGAGGTCGGCTGCCGGATCGAAGAGACCCTGCACATCAAGCGTGTGGACGAGGACTTCTTCGAGTAGAGGCGGCTTGCTGCCGGGGGGATGGAGGCGATTCGGCCGACGCCGCGTGCGACAGGGCGGTGTCACACCGCGGGGAATTCCGCCGAGCGTCAGCGAATTCCTGTGTCGCATCACTGTCTTGAGGAGGATTGGTGGAGCCGAGGAGGATCGAACTCCCGACCTACGCATTGCGAACGCGTCGCTCTCCCAGCTGAGCTACGGCCCCACACACCGTCACCGGCGTGCGGCGGATAATGGTGATGCGGAGGAAGCCTGTCAAGCCCTCTGAACGCGCCCGGTCGCGAGCATCGGCGGTGGCGCGCAAGGGGATGGCCGAGGGCATGATAGCGGCCCGCCGCGCGGCACTGGACAGCACTCGCCGCTTGTGCTTAGGGTGCCCCGCAAAATCGGACAATAAAGGGACGGGCCGGGCATGATTGCGCTCTACCTGCTGATCGACACCGTTCTCAGCCTCTATGTCTGGCTGCTCATCGCTTCGGCGGTGCTGAGCTGGCTGGTGGCCTTCAACGTCGTCAACACCCGCAACCGCGCGGTCTATGTCATCGGCGACTTCCTCTACCGCGTCACCGAACCGGCGCTGCGCCCGATCCGCCGCGTCCTGCCGAACATGGGCGGTCTGGACCTGTCGCCGATCGCGCTGATCCTGCTGATCTTCTTCATCCGCAACCTGATGGCGGAATACTGGCCGCGCTTCTGATGGCAAGCCCCTTCGAGGCCGTGCCCTTCGAGGCGGTGGCGGACGGCGTCCGGCTGGCGCTGCGGGTGACGCCCAAGGCGTCGCGCAACGCCATCGCCGGGCTGGCCGCCACGGCGTCCGGAGGAACGGCCCTGAAGGTGACCGTCACCGCCGTGCCGGAAAATGGCAAGGCGAACGAGGCGGTGGTGAAACTGCTGGCCAAGGCGTGGAAACTGCCCAAGACCAGCCTGACGGTGGTGGCCGGCGCCACCGACCGGAACAAGATTGTCCATGTGGCCGGCGACCCGGCCGACCTGATGCGCCGGCTGACGGCGCTGGTGGAAACAGCAAAGCCTGATACGGGGAACAGCGATGGCTGAGGCGAAGATCATCGACGGCAAGGCGTTCGCCGCGGGGCTGCGCGCCCGCGTGGCGGAGGGTGTGGCCGCGCTCAAGGGCAGCCACGGCGTCACCCCCGGCCTCGCCGTCGTGCTGGTGGGCGAGGACCCGGCGAGCCAGGTCTATGTCCGGTCCAAGGAAAAGGCCCTGGCCGACCTCGGCATGAACAGCTTCGACCACCACATGCCGGCCGATCTCGGCGAGGCGGAGCTGCTGGCCCTGATCGACCGGCTGAACGCCGACCCGGCGGTGCACGGCATCCTGGTCCAGCTTCCCCTGCCCAGGCACATCGACACGGCCCGCGTGCTGGCCCGCATCGTCCCGGAAAAGGACGCGGACGGCTTCCACGTCGTCAACGCCGGCCTGCTGGCGACCGGCGGCGCCGGCGCCATCGTGCCCTGCACCCCGCTGGGCAGCCTGCTGCTGCTCCGCGACACGCTGGGCAGCGACCTGAAGGGCAAGCGGGCGCTGGTGCTCGGCCGCTCCAACATCGTCGGCAAGCCGATGGCGCAGCTTCTGCTCCAGCAGGACTGCACGGTCACCGTCGCCCATTCCCGCACCCAGGACCTGCCCGGCGAATGCCGGCGCGCCGACATCCTGGTCGCCGCGGTGGGCCGTCCGGAGATGGTGCGCGGCGACTGGATCAAGCCGGGCGCCGTGGTCATCGACGTCGGCATCAACCGCATCCCGCACCCGACCGAGCCGGGCAAGACCAGGCTGGTCGGCGACGTCGCCTACGACGAGGCGGTCAAGGTCGCCGGCGCCATCACCCCGGTGCCGGGCGGCGTCGGGCCGATGACCATCGCCTGCCTGATGCTGAACACGCTGGCCGCCGCCTGCCGCGCCGCCGGCGCGCCGGTCCCGGCCGAGGCCCTTGCATGATCACGGTCCACGCCCGGGTGGGCGGCCGCGTGGTCGAGCAGCCGCTCGCCCTCGGCGAGCCGCTGCCGCCCAACACGGTGTGGATCGATCTTCTCCGTCCCGACGAGGCGGAGCGCGCGCATGTCGGCGCCGTCACCGGCTGCGACCTGCCGACGCGCGAGGAAATGAAGGAAATCGAGGCGTCGAGCCAGCTCTACACCGAGGGGGAGGCCGTCTACCTCACCTCCTCGGTGATCGCGCGGGCCGATTCGCCGATGCCGGAGCAGGGCGAGGTCACCTTCGTGCTGACCCCCCGCCAAATGATCACGGTGCGCTTCACAGAGCCGCGCTCCGTCGCCACCTTCGCCGCCCGGACCATCCGCCAGCCGGAGCTTCTGGCCAGCGCGGAGGACGCGCTGCTGGGCATCCTGGACGCGGTGATCGACCGGGTGGCCGATGTGCTGGAGCTGATCGGCGCCCGCATCGACGGGCTGTCCGCGCGGATCTTCACCGACTCGCTGAACAGCGGCGGGCTCGGCGGCGGCGGCGGTGGCGGTGGCGGGCGGGCCGCCAAGAAGCCGGACGAGTTGCAGGACGTGCTGCGCGGCATCGGGCGGGCCGGCGACCTGACGCACAAGGTGCGCGACAGCCTCGCCGGGCTGGACCGGCTGGTCGCCTTCCTCTCCTCCGTCGCCGCCGGGCGGCTGACCAAGGAGCAGAAGGCGGCGCTGAAGACCCTGACGCGCGACCTGCGGTCCCTGAACGAGCACGCCGGATTCCTGGCGCACGAGGCGAACTTCCTGCTCGACGCCACGCTCGGCCTCATCAATATCGAGCAGAACGCGATCATCAAGATCTTCTCGGTCGTCTCGGTGGCGCTGATGCCGCCGACGCTGATCGCGTCCGCCTACGGCATGAACTTCCATTACATGCCCGAGCTGGACTGGGACTTCGGCTATCCGATGGCGATCCTGCTGATGGTGCTGTCGGCCGTGGTGCCGCTCTGGTACTTCCGCCGCCGCGGGTGGCTTTGACTGGAAGAAGGGAACCGCCGATGATCGTCCTGTCCGATGCCGCGCTCGACGCGCTTCTCGCCCAGGACGTTCCCTACGGCGACCTGACCACCGACTCGCTGGGCATCGCCGCCGCTCCGGCGCGCATCCGCTTCGCGGCGCGCGGCGCCATGGTGCTGGCCGGGACCGAGGAAGCCGCCCGCCTGATCGAGAAGGCCGGCGGCACAGTGACCTTCGTCCGGCCCAGCGGCACGGCGGTGGAGGCCGGAACGCCCTTCCTGGATGGGCACGGCCCGGCGGGCGCCCTGCACCGCGGCTGGAAGGTGGCGCAAACCCTGGTCGAATACGCCTCCGGCATCGCCACCCGCGCCCGCCGCATCGTCGAGGCCGCGCCCGGCGTCACCGTCGCCTGCACCCGCAAGAATTTTCCCGGCGCGAAGGACCTGTCGGTCAAGGCGGTGCTGGCCGGCGGAGCGGTGATGCACCGGCTGGGCCTGTCGGAAACCATCCTGGTCTTCCCCGAACACCGCGTCTTCCTGTCCGGGTCGCCCGAGGCGTGGATCGCCGACCTGCGCCGCCGGGCGCCGGAGAAGAAGATCGTGGTCGAGGTCGACACGGTGGCGGACGCCATCGCCTTCGCCCGCGCCGGGGCCGACGTGTTGCAGTTGGAGAAGCGAACGCCGGAGGAGGCCCGCGCCGTGGTCGAGGCGACGCGCGGCCTGCCGCGCCCGCCGGTCGTCGCGGCGGCCGGCGGCGTGACGGAGGACAACGCGGCGGCCTACGCCGCCGCCGGCTGCCCGCTGCTGGTCACCACCGCCCCCTTCTTCGGACGTCCGGCGGATGTGAAGGTGGTTCTGGAACCGGCGTGACGCTCTCCGGGCGCGCTGGGATCAGCGGTCACGGTTCGGGGCGATCTGGTCCACGCGGTGGGCGAAGTCGACGTCGGCCTGGGTCAGGCCGTCGGCGCTGCGGGTGCATAGAATGATCTCCACCCGGCCCATGTCGTTGAACCATTCCGGATGGTGGTTCGTCCGCTCCGCCAGCAGGGCGACCTGGCTCATGAAGCCCCAGGCGGCGGGGAAGTCGGGGAAATGGTAGGTCTTGCGGATCGCGTCGCGCTCCAGCACCTCCGCCCAGCCGTGCAGCTCCTTCAGCGCGGTCTGCCGCTTGGCACCCACCAGCTTGTCCGACATTCCTTCCCCCTTTGTTGGTTGGCCTGTACTTGGTTGGCCTGTGCAGGCGTAACGGACACGGATCGATCGTGGATCAAATCGGTGTTCCGGTCCGCCTTCCGGTTTAGCGCCGCTTGGCCTGCGCGGCAAGCAACGCTACCTTCACCGGTATGATGCGCAAACCGGCACACACCCACACCGTTCCCCCCTCCACCCCCGACCTCGAGCGGATGGCCGAGGACGCGCTGGAGACGATTCCGCGGGAACTCCTGGCCCCGATCGCCAATCTGTCGATCCATGTCGAGGATTTCCCCGACGAGGAGACCGAGCGCGAGATGGAGCTGGAAAGCCCCTTCGACCTGCTCGGCCTCTACCGGGGCGTCGATATGACGCGCCAGAGCGTCGCCGACCTGCGCAGCGGGCCGGACATGATCTTCCTCTACCGACGCCCGATCCTGGACTACTGGTGCGAGACCGGCGAGGACCTGTTCGCCATCGTCCGCCACGTCCTGATCCACGAGATCGGCCACCATTTCGGCCTGTCGGACGATGACATGGAGCGCATCGAGGCCATGGAGGGGTGAGTCACCCGTCCAGGGCCGCCGTGACGCGGCGGCGCAGCGCGGGCACCAGTTCCGCGTCGAACCAGGGGTTCTTCTTCAGCCAGGCGGTGTTGCGCCAACTCGGGTGGGGCAGGGGCAGGAACTCCGGCAGGTGGTCCCGCCACGCCGCCACCGTGTCGGTCATCGTCCGTTGGCGGCGGTTTCCCAGGTAATGGGCCTGCGCGTAGCTGCCGACCAGCAGGGTCAGCCGCACCCCGGTCAGGGCGGCGCGCAGCGGCGGGTGCCAGAGCGGGGCGCATTCCGGGCGCGGCGGGTAGTCGCCGCCCTTCGGCGCCGTGCCGGGGTAGCAGAGCCCCATGGGGACAATGGCGATCCGGTTCTCGTCGTAGAAGGCCGCGCGGTCCATGGCCAGCCACTGGCGCAGCCGGTCGCCGGACGGGTCGTTCCAGGGGATGCCGCTGGCGTGCACCCGCGCGCCCGGCGCCTGCCCGACGATCAGCAGGCGGGCGGACGGGCTGCCGCGCAGCACCGGGCGACAGCCGTGCGGCAACACCCCCGCGCACAGCCGGCAGGTGCGGGCCTGTTCGAACAGTTTCTCAAGATCGCCGCTCAAAGGCTCAGCAGCTTGGTCACGAAGGCCGGGACCAGCTCGGTCGCCGGGCCGTTGACCGAGTCCGCGAACAGGCTGGCGCCCGCCGACGGTTCCAGGTTCAGCTCCAGCGTCAGGGCGCCGGCGTTGCGCGCCTCGGCCACGAAGCCGGCGGCGGGATAGACGTTGCCGGAGGTGCCGATGGAGACGAACAGGTCGCAGGCGCCCAGCGCGCGGTAGATCCGCTCCATCTGGTAGGGCATCTCGCCGAACCACACCACGTCGGGGCGCATGCCGCCCTTGCGGGCGCAGGACGGGCAGACATCCTCCACCGACAGGTCGCTGGTCCAGTGTTCCACCTTGTTGTGGCAATGGCGGCAGAAGACCGCGTTCAGCTCCCCGTGCATGTGGATCAGCGTCTGCGACCCGCCGCGCTCATGCAAATCGTCGATGTTCTGGGTGACCAGCAGCAGCTCGCCTTTCCAGCGCCGCTCCAGCTCGGCCAGCGCCAGATGGGCGGCGTTCGGCTGCACCGCGGGGTCGCGCAGGCCGCGCCGCCGGTCGTTGTAGAAGCGGTGGACCAGCACCGGGTCGCGGGCGAAGCCCTCCGGCGTGGCGACGTCCTCCAGATCGACCTTGGCCCAGATGCCGTCGGCGCAGCGGAAGGTGTCCAGGCCGGACTCCTTGGAAATGCCGGCCCCGGTCAGGATGACGATGGAATCCGTGGGTTTCAGATGGTTGGCGATGCTCATGGTGCCCTGGCGGGTTCGGGGAACGGCTGATAGATCTCGGATGCGGGAACCAAAGAGGAGGAGGCCGGGATGGTCAAGGTCCTGTTCGTGTGCACGGGCAACATCTGCCGGTCGCCCACCGCGGAAGGTGTGTTCCGCGACCGGGTTCGGCAAGCCGGTTTGGCGGGCCTCATCGGCACCGATTCGGCGGGCACCCACAGCTATCATGTGGGGGAGGCGCCCGACCCGCGCAGCCAGCGCGCCGCCAAGGCCCGCGGGGTGGACCTGTCGGACCTGCGCGCCCGCAAGGTGACCGCGGCGGACTTCGCCGACTTCGACTACGTCCTGGCGATGGACGGCGGGCATCTCGCGCAGTTGCGGCGCATGGCCCCGCCGGACAGCCGGGCGACGGTCGCCCTGTTCCTCGACTACGCCTCCGACGCGCCGAAGCGCGAGGTGCCCGATCCCTATTACGGCGAGGGGCTGCGCTTCACCGAGGTCCTGGACCTCTGCGAGGCCGGGGCCGAAGGGTTGTTGGAGGCGATCCGGCGGGACCGGCTGTAAACCGCGGCCTTTACCGCCAGAGCGGTTTGCGCGCCTCGGTGACGGCGTCGTAGCGGGTGATGCCGATGTCCCGCAATTCGCGGTCGGACAGGGACAGCAGGGCGTCGCGCTGGCGGCTCTGTTCGCGGAGATGGGCGATCCAGGCCAACAGCCTGCGAAAGCGGCGGGCCGGTGGCGGTGCGGTGCGGGGGAGGACGTGCAGCGTCATTGTGACCTCCGGCGGGTGCGGTGAGCACCAGCATCGGGCCGTCCCCACCCCTCCGGCAAACGGGACCTTTTCATCGTCGGGTGAACGGATTTCACCTGAAGCAGGTCACCGCCATATCACCGTCCCTGGGCGAACTCCGCCCGCATCCACGCGCGGAAGGCGGCGACCTCCGGGCGGCGCAGGCTGTCTTGGGCGGTGACCAGCCAATAGGCGCTTTTCGCGCGCAGGCGCGGTCCCATCACCTCGACCAGCTGGCCGGACGCCAACTCCGGGTCGACGGTCGGACGCCGCCCGATGATGACGCCCAGCCCGCGCACCGCGGCGTCCACCGCCATGTGAATCGCGTCCAGCCGTAACCCGCGCTTCAGCCCGTCGTCCAGCGCCGACGGCGGCAGGCCCGCGGCTTCGGCCCAGGCGGTCCAATCCTCCGACACGTCGGCGACGTGGAGCAGCGGGACGGCGGCGAGGTCGGCGGGACAGGCGATGCGCGCCGCCAGGGCGGGGGCGGCCACCGGGACGAGATCCTCCTCCATCAGCTTCAGCGCGGCCAGACCGGGCCAGTCGCCGCGGCCCAGCCGGATGCCGGCGTCGATGCCGTCGCGGGGGAACTCGACCACCCGGTGGGCGGTGTCCAGCGCCACCGTGATTGCCGGGTGGCGTTCCTGGAAGGCGGGCAGGCGGGGGATCAGCCAGCGCAGGGCGAAGGTCGGGGCGGCGCTGACCGACAGCCGCCCGCTGGGCGCGCGGCCGGGCACGCTTTCCGTCGCCAGCGCCAGCGACTGCAGCGCGTCGCGCACGCGGGGCAGATAGGCGTGGCCGGCGGGAGTCAGCGACAGGCTGCGGTTGCCGCGCAAGAACAGCTCCACCCCCAACCAGTCTTCCAGCGTCTGGATGCCGTGGCTGACCGCGCTGGGGGTCAGGTGCAGCTCTTCCGCCGCCGCCTTGAAGCTCTGGTGGCGGCCGGCGGCCTCGAACAGGCGCAGGGTGTTGAGGGGCGGCAGTCGGTAGGCCATGGCCCGCGCAGTCTCCGACAGGCCGGAGGGCCGCGCAAACAAAAAGCCCCGCCGTGCTTTACCCCTCTCCCGCCCCGGGAGAGGGAAGGGGCCCGCGCGAAGCGTGGGAAGGGTGAGGGTGCTGTCGAGGATCGATGCCTTGATCCTCGTGCGACCCTCACCCGCCCGCTGCGCGGGCACCCTCTCCCGGGGCGGGAGAGGGATTGGACGCTACAGGCGACCGCGCAAACAAAAAGCCCCGCCGGAGGGGCGGGGCTTTTCGATCGTCCGGGGAGCGGGGCTCAGAGAGCCTCGTCGACCCACGTGAACAGGGCGGTCTTCGGCAGGGCGCCGATCTTGGTGGCGGCGACGTTGCCGTTCTTGAACAGCATCAGCGTCGGGATGCCGCGCACGCCGTACTTGGTCGGGGTGCCGGGGTTGTCGTCGATGTTCAGCTTGGCGACGGTGACCTTGCCGCCATACTCCTTGGCGAGGTCGTCGAGCGCGGGAGCAATCATCTTGCAGGGGCCGCACCACTCCGCCCAGAAATCGACCAGGACCGGACCGTCGGCCTTCAGCACGTCCTGCTCGAAGCTGTCGTCGGTGACCTTGATGGGATCGCTCATGTGACCTCTATGCCTGGGTTCAGGGGCACCGCCGCGCCGATTTTCCACCGGCGGCGGACCCATCCCTCATCGGTGGAATTTGCCAAAATGTATGACCGACCCCCCTCACTGGTCAAGCCGGGGCGCGAATGCGGTCTCGTCAACCCAATCCGCCGTCCCGTGCAACGCGGCCGGGGGTGAAAAGTTCCCGAGGCGGACTATCGCGCGCGCCTCACTCCGGAAGCTCCATCAAAGCGGGGGTATCGGTCCACAGCAGGACGCAGCGCACCGCCTTGTCCGGGTAGATGGCGCGCAGCGCCGCGCGGTAGGCTTCCATCTGGCGGACATAGACGGGCGGCACGTCCTCCGCCCGGACGGGCGGCGGGCGGTTGGTCTTGTAGTCGACGATCCACACCGCGTCGTCTTCGATCACCAACCGGTCGACCCGGCCCGACAGGGCGCGCCCGGTGACCAGACCGACCACCTCGACCTCGGCGCGGGAGTTGGGGCCGAACAGACGGGAAAAGCGCGGGTCGGTCAGGACGCGCATCGTTTCGGATGCGATTTCATCCTGGCGCTCGGCCGTCAGCTCATGCCCGGGACGAGCAAGGTAACGTCGGGCGGCGGCTTCCCGCGCGTCGGGCGGCAGGTCCGGCAGGGTCTGCATCAGCCGGTGGATCAGCAGGCCGCGCTTGAAGCGCGCTCCGTCGTCCTCGCCCAGCGGGGAGCGCATCGCCGGCTCGTCGCCGTCCGGGCGGGAGGGGGTGAGGGGGCGCGACGGCTCCGGCTCCTCCGGCGCGGTGGCGGTCAGCCAGGGCGGGGCCTCCTGCGCCGCCAGCACGCGGCCGGCCCCGGCGCCGTCCGGCTTGGGCACGGCGGTCTGCGGGTCGGCCAGCCGCCAGCCCTCGCCGCTCCAGCCGTCCGGGCAGAGGGTGGAGAAGTCGAAGGGGTGCGGCACGCCGATCTCGCCCATCGCGGCCTCGACCAGCTTGTACCAGCAGGCCTCCGACGGCTCCTTCTTGCCCTGGTAGCCGCAGACGTACAGCCGGTCCTCCGCGCGGGTCAGCGCAACGTACAGCAGGCGCCTGTACTCCTGGTCGCGGCGGCGGTTGGCGCGGGCGCGCGCTTCGGCGCACAGCGCATCCTCCTGCGAGCGGCGAGCGGCGAAGAGCGGTACGGCGCAGCCCTCGTCCGGCCAGAGGATCGGCGGGCTCTGGGTCGGCGTGCCCAGCGTGTCGGGCAGGAAGACGATGGGCGCCTGCAGCCCCTTGGAGCCGTGCACCGTCATGATGCGTACGCGTCCGCCGCCCTGCTCCAGCTCGCGCTTGATCTCCGCCTCGCTGGCCGCCAGCCAGGCCAGGAAATTCTGCAGGGACGGCGGCTCGGTCTTCTCGAAGGCCAGGCATACGGCCAGGAACTCGTCCAGAGGGTCCTGCGCGTCGGGGCCGAGCCGCTTCAGGAGGGCGCGGCGGCCCGAGCCTTCCGGATCGGCCGGGCAGGGGGCGGCCAGCAGCCCGGCGAACAGCTCGTAGGGCGCCAGGAAGTCGGTGCGGGCGAGCTGGGCGCCCAGATAGCGGCGGGCCGGGCGGTAGGCCGGGTCGTCCTCCGCCTTCGCCACCAGCGCCCGCCACAGCGTGCCGCGCCGCCCGTGGGCGAGGTCGAAGAGCTGGTCCTCGGTCAGCCCGATCAGCGGCCCCTTGAGGACGGTGGCCAGCGTCAGGTCGTCTTCCGGCAGCAGCAGGAACTCGCACAGCGCCATCAGGTCCATGACCGCCAGCTGCTCGGTCAGCACCATGCGGTCGACACCGGCCACCGGAACGGCGCGGTCCTTCAGGGCGCGAACCAGCTCCGTCACGAAGGCGGTGCGGCGGCGGACCAGCACCATCACGTCGCCGGGCTGGATCGGCCGGCCGCGCGACTCGAGCGACTCGCCGCGCTGGGTCCAGTCGCGGATGGTGTCGGCGATGACCGCGGCCAGCCGGGCCGACGGCGAATCGGCGGCCTCGCGCTCCACCGGCGGCGCCCAGGCGGGCGGGTCGGCGGCCTCCGCCGGCTTCACCGGGGGCCACAGCTCGACCAGCCCGGCATGGCCGCGGCGGAAGGCGCGGTGGCGGATCACCGGGCTCGTTTCGGACGCGACACCATCCTTGGCGCCGTCCAGCCCGAACACCGCGTCCACGGTCTGCAGCACGGTGGCGGTGGAGCGGAAGGAGATGTCCAGCGCCACCGCGTGCCAGTCGCGCTCGGCGGCCTTGGCGCGGGTCTGGAAATGGCGGCGCATCCGGGCGAATTCGGCGGGATCGGCGCGCTGGAAGCTGAAGATCGACTGCTTCTCGTCGCCCACGGCGAAGACGGTGCGCGTCGTCTCGCCCCCGTCCCGGGCGCTGAGGCCGGCGAAGAACTCCTCGGCGATGGAGCCGACGACCTGCCACTGCTCCGGGTTGGTGTCCTGGGCCTCGTCGATCAGGATGTGGTCCAACCCGCCGTCCAGCTTGAACAGCACCCAGGGCACGGCGGGGACGCCGTCCTTGCCGCGCAGCAGGGCGTTGGCCGACAGGATCAGGTCGTCATAGTCGAGCAGCGCCTTGGTCTTCTTCTTCGCCTCATAGGCGCTCAGAAGCGACTCGGCCAGGGTCAGCAGGGCGGTGGTGGAGGCGGCGACTCCGGCCGAGCGAACCCGTTTCATCAGCGAAACGAGCCGCTCCGCCTCACGCTCCAGAGCCGTCAGGGCGGCGGGGAAGGAGGTCGCCGGCTTCTTGGTGATCAGGGTCTTGCGCGCGCCGCCCTCCGCCGTCAGGAAATGGCGGGCGTAGATCTGGAAGGCGCGCACCCGACTGTCCGCGGCGTCGAGCCAGCTCTGGATGCCGACCCCGCGCTCCTCGTCGGTCTTGCTGCCGGTGGACAGCGCCCGGCAGGCGTCGCGCAGCCCCGGCACATCGAAGGCGTGGTCGGCGCAGGCCTCGCGCAGGATGGTGGCCTCGGTGATGCCGGGCGGCACGCCGAGCGCCTCGTGAACCGCGTCCACCGCGCCATCCAGCCCGTGGAAGCTCTCGAACAGGCGCTGGATGCGCCCGCGCTCGCTGGCCAGTTCGGCCAGGATGTCGGCGAACTCCTCGGCGTTCAGCTCGGCGGTCAGGCGGGCCATCGCCTTGCCGAGCGGGCTGTCGGGCGCGGCGCGGCCGGCGTGCAGCACCTCGTCCCGCGCCTCGGTCAGCAGGCCGGCGGCGGTGCGCTCGTCCATCACCTCGAAATGCGGGGCGAGTCCGGCCTCCAGCGGGAAGCGGCGCAGCAGCGACTGGCAGAAGGCGTGGATCGTCTGGATCTTCATGCCGCCCGGACAATCCACCACCTGGGCGAACAGCCGGCGGGCGATGGTCCGGGTCTCGGCGCTCGGCCGCTCGCCGCAGAGGTCGGCGAGCCGGTCTTCCAGCCCCTCGTCGGGCAGGGTCGCCCAGATGCCCAGCGTGCGGTTGATGCGGATGGACATCTCCGCCGCCGCCGCCTTGGTGAAGGTCAGGCAGAGGATGCGCGCCGGCGCGGTGCCGGACAGCATCAGCCGCAGCACGCGGTCGGTCAGCACCTTCGTCTTGCCGGACCCGGCGGAGGCACCCACCCACACCGACGACAGCGGGTCGGAGGCGAGCCGCTGCGCGACGTTGGGGTCCAGCGGAAGCTCGCGGACGGGGAAGTCGAGGACGGTCATGGGCGGGTCGTGGGGTGTGGGGCGGTTTGGTGCTTTGCCCCCACCCTCCCGCTTCGCGGGTCCCTCCCTCCCCCGCTTCGCAGGGGAGGGCTTGATTCCCTCCCCTGCGAAAGCGGGGGAGGGTTAGGGTGGGGGTTAAGATGTGTGCTCATCACCCCTCACCCCCATCGCCACCCGCCGACCATTCCTGCACCCGCGCGAGGTGGGCGTAGTCGGTGTAGCGCGGGGCCATGGCCGGGCGGGGGCAGGAGCGGTAGGGGGTGGCGGGGTCGTCGAAATGGCGGATCAGCTCCTCCAGACCGGCGCGGGCCTCGGCGGCCAGAGTCGCCGGGTCGCCCTTCACCGCCTTCTCCTCGCCCGGCGGGTCGCCGCCGGACAGGCGCCAGAAGGCCAGCTCGGCCACCCGGTTCCTGGCCACCCCGGCGAAGCCGCCGGCCTCGGCCATGGCGGCCTCCAGCGGAAGCTGCGGGGCGAAGCCCAGCTCGATCTCGCGGGTCGAGGGCGGGGTGCCGGTCTTGTAGTCGATCAGGACCAAGCCCAAGCCGCCCGAATCGATGCGGTCGGCCTTGGCGGTCAGCAGGAAGGGGCCGGCGGGGCCGCTCAGCGCCAGTTCGCCCGACACTTCGGTGGCGAGCGGCTTCAGGGTGCGGCGGCGGTCGCGCTCCAGCCCGACGAACCATTCGGCGATGCGCTCGAAGCGCGGCCACCAGAAGGCCCAGACGTCGGGATGGCTGTGCAGCAACGGGCCGAAGGACTCGCGGCCCATCGCCAGCAACCGGTGCAGCGCGTCGTCGGGCAACTGGCTTGGATAGGCCTTCACGAAGGCGTCGAGGGCTGCGTGGATGAACTGGCCGCGGTCGGCGGCACCGGGGTCGGCGGCGATGGGATCGAGCTTGCGCAGGCGCAGCACATGCTCGGCGTAGATGGCGTAGGGGTCGCGCATCCACTTCTCGATCTTGGTGACCGACAGCTTGCGCGGGCGGGCGGACACCGGCGGGCGCGGCTCCGGCGGGGCGACGGGGCGCACCGCGTCCGGCTCGTCCAGACCGCGCGCCCAGGCCAGCCAGGGCTCGCCGGCCAGCTCCATCCGCCCGTCCAGACCCAGAGCGCGCAGCACCGTCTCCAGCCGCAGCAGCCAGCGCGACGGGACGGTCGGCGTGCCGTCCACCCGCTCCGCGCGGGTCAGTACGACCTCCGGTGCGCCGCAAGCTTGAGTGAAGTCGTGGGCGGACAGGCCGACCATGCGTTCCGGGCTGGGCAGGCCGAAGTCGCGGCGCATCGGGCGCGACATCCAGGGATCGGCGTCGGGGTCGGGCGGCCAGGTCCCCTCGTTCAGCCCGCCGAGGATCAGCAGGTCGAAACGTTGAAGGCGCGATTCCATCGGGCCGAGGATGTAGAGGCGCGGATGAAGGTGGAAGCGCGGGCGCACCGGGCGCATCGCCATCAGCGCGTCGAGCAGCGCCGGATAGTCCTTGCCGGGAACGGCGGGGAAGCCGTCCGCCGCCTCCAGCAGCTCATGGACGAAGGTCGCGGCCTCCTCGCCGTCGTCCTGCCGCCACAGGAATTCCGACCCCGGCGCGTCGGTGCGCGAGGCCAGCGCCTCCGCGAAGGCGACGTGCGCGCGGACGAGGTCGCTGAGCGGGGCCTCGCCGAACAGCACCTCCATGAAGGGGGCGGCGAGCGTTTCGAGATTTTCCAGCCAGCCGAGCAGGGCGGCCTGCTGGTCCGGGTGGTCGAAGCGGTCGGCGGCCTTCAGCGCGGCGATCAGCCCGGCGAAGCCCTCCGCCGGGCGGGGGCCGCGCAGGACGGTGCGTTCCAGCGCGCGGGCGGAGCGGCGGAACTCCGCCGGGTCGTGCCCGCCGGCGGCCAGCGGGTGCTTGGCCAGCGCCAGCAGGGCCAGCGGATGGGCGCGGCTGGCGGCCAGCTCGGCGGTCAGCCGCAGATAGGTGCCGACCGCGGTGTGGACCAGCGGCCGGCCCGCCGAGTCGTTGACCGCGATGCCCCAGCGGGTCAGCGCCATGGCGACCCGGCGGGCGAGGTTGCGGTCGGGCGAGACCAGCGCCGCCGTCTTGCCCGGCGTTTCCAGCGCGTGGCGCAGCAGGAGGGCGATGACCGACGCCTCCTCCTCCGCGGTCGGGGCGTCGATGCGGGTCAGCCCGTCCAGGGCCGCAGCGTCCAGCCCGTCCAGCTCCCGCCAGCTTTCCGTGGTGGCGGCGGGGCGCATGGCCTCGGCCAGCAGGCGGGCGCGGGCGGCTCGCGGCTCCTCCGCGTCGTTCCAGCGGCGGACGGCGGCGCGGCCGACCGACAGCCGGTCGAGCAGATGGGCGAGGCCGTGTTGCGGGTGCGCCTCGTCGGCGCGGATGGCGTCCCAGCTCGCCTCGTCGGCCTCAAGGTCGAGGCCGGGCAGGACGACGGCGCCCTGCGGCAGGGCGGCAACCACCGCCAGCAGGTCGGCCGACGCCGGGATGGAGCCGGTGGAGCCGGCGGCGATGACCAGCCCCTGCGGCGGCTCCGCCCGCCAGAGCGCGGCCTGCGTCTGGAGCACGAGGTTGCGGCGCTGCGCCGGGTCGGTCAGCGCGCTGGCGCCGAGGATGGTCGGCCAGTGCTCCGTGACGATCTTCAGGAATTCCAGCGTCACCTGCCAGTGCTGGGCGTAATCCTCCGGCACCAGCGAGGCCAGCCGGTCAAAGGCGACATCCTCCGTCCACACCGCGTCGATCAGCCGCCCCAGGTCGGCGCCCAGCCGCACCGCCTGCGCGGTGGTGGCCGACACGCCGGTCGCCTGGAGGATCAGCCGGGCCAGCATCATCTGGCGCTTCAGCCCGCTGATCGGGTCGGGCAGCTCCAGCGGCACGCCGGGCAGCTCCTCCGCCGAGGTCAGGCTGAGGGAGGCAGCGTCCAGCTCGCCCAGCGGGCTCATCCGCGGCAGCAGCATCGGCTGCCCGCCGGAGCGGCGCAGGAAGGCCTCGCGCAGCGAGCGGCAGGAGCGGCGCGTCGGCAGCAGGACGGTCACCCCGGCCAGCGCCAGCGGGTCGTTCCCCACACGGTCCAGGATGCCCGCGGCGAGCTGGTCCACGAAGGACACGCCGGTGGGAATCGAATAGACCTTGGGCTCCGCCCTGCCGCTCATGCCTGCCCCGGAAGCTGTATCGTCAGACGCGCGAGGATACTAGATGTGGGGCAATGAGACCACAAAGCGTCAAGGAATACAAAAATTCTCACAAAGGGGCGGCCGGGTGGCCATCGGGTGGCCGGTCAGGTGGTGACCACCGACACGTCGCTCATCGACAGCATCTCCTCCGTCTCGGCCAGCGCGTCGGGGGTGCCGATGTGGAACCACAACCCGTCATGGGCGAGGCCGAAGAGGCGCCCGGCCTCCTGCGCGCGGTCCCAGACGCGGTTGGTGGAGAAGGCGCCGTCGGGGGTGTCCTGCCCAAACAGCCCCGGCTTCACGATCTGGACGCCGGCGTAGACGAAGGGGGCGATCTCCATCTCGCCGCGCCGGGTCAGCCGGCCCAGCGGGTCCATGTGGTAATCGCCGCGCCCCTCGTAGCCCACCGCCTTGGTGGTCGCCATCAGCAGCAGGAGCGCGTCCATCTCGTCCGGGTTCCAGTGGCGGGCCAGCCGCGCCAGCGTGGGGGAGGGGCCGTCGAGCCACAGGATGTCGGCGTTGACCACATAGACCGGGTCGGTGCCGAGCAGCGGCAGGGCCTTCTTCACGCCGCCGCCGGTCTCCAGCAGCGTGTCCTCCGGAGACAGGGTAATGGCCGGGGCGGTCCGTCCCGCCAGATGCGCGGCGATCATCGCGCCCTTGTAGTGGCTGTTGACCACGGCGGAGGCGACCCCGGCCTCCTCCAGCCGGTCGAGCGCGTGGTCGAGCATCGGCTTGCCCATCACCGGGATCAGGGGCTTCGGGCGCTCCAGGGTCAGCGGGCGCATCCGCAGGCCCAGCCCGGCGGCCATCACCATGGCCTTATGGGGGGCGGTGGTCACAGGCGGCGTCTTGGTACGGGTCTTCTTCGAGACAGGCGACATAATCAATCCGGCTCCGGAACGACAAGCTCCGCGCGGGTTCCCGGCGGCAGATGACGGGCGAACCAGTCGGCGACCGGGGCCAGTTCGGGCTTGGCGAGCTGACCTTCCAGAAGCCGCCAGACGCGCGGCAGGTGAAGGAGATAGCCGCGTCGGCGCTGCAACGCCAGACGCACGAAGATGGCAATGATGCGGGTGTGCCGGATCGCGCCCAGCACCGCGTAGGAGCGGCGGAAGGCCGCCCAGTCGCGATCCGGGAAGGCGGCGCGGTAGCGGTCCAGCAGCACGCCCTCCAGCCCGGCGGGCAGGTCGCGGCGGGCGTCCTCCAGCAGCGACACCAGATCGTAGGCGACGGGGCCGAGCCCGGCGCTCTGGTAATCGATCAGCCCCGCCGCCCGCAGGCCGGGCCGCGGCAGCCGCATCACGTTGTCCACATGGTAATCGCGCAGCAGCAGCGACTGCGGCCCGGCGCAGGCCGCCGGAACGACGGCGGCCCAGGCCGCGTCGAAGTCGGACCGGGCCTTGTCCGACAAGGGCTTTCCCGTCGCCGCGGGCAGGTAGACCTCGGCGAACAGCGCCGCCTGCTGTGTGAACAGGGCGGCGTCGTAGAGCGGCAGGTTCAGGCAGGCCGCCTCCTCCAGCGGGAAGCGGCGGTGCAGTTCGATCAGAACGTCGGTCGCCAGCTGGTAGAGCGGGCGCGGCTCCTCCCCCGCGTTCAGCAGGCGGGTCAGGGTGCCGTCGCCGAAATCCTCCTGGATGGCCAGCCCCGCCTCGACCTCCGCCGCCAGGATGGCCGGAACCGAGAAGCCCAGCCGGTCCAGCGTCGCGCCGATGGCGATGAAGGGCACCAGATCCTCGGCCGGGGCGGGGGTATCGACCAGGATCAGCGTCCCACCGTCCGGAGTCCTCAGCCGCTCGTAGCGGCGCGCCGAGGCGTCACCGGCCAGCGGCTCGCGCTTGGCCCCCTCCAGCCCGTGGCGGGCGAGGAAGGCGGCGATCTGCGACGCGCGGTCGGTCACGGCCCCTCCAGTCCGGAAAGACCCAGTCCGGTGAGGTCGAGGGCGCGCAAGCGCGCTTCCCAGGCGCCGTGGCCGGTCAGGGTGGCGCGGCGCTCGGTCGGCCCGGCGAAGCTCATCGCGACGTCGAGACGGTCGGCGGGCAGCAGCGGACCCAGCCGGTCCGGCCATTCCACCAGCAGGACGGCCTCGGCGCGGGCCTCGTCCCAGCCCAGTTCGGTCACCTCGTCGGGGCCGGACAGGCGGTAGAGATCGAAATGCCAGACCGGGCCGATGTCCGTGTCGTAGGTCTGCACCAGCGTGAAGGTGGGGGAGGGAACCTCCGCGTCTTCCTCGGTCACGGCGCGGATCAGGGCGCGGCACAGGGCGGACTTGCCGGCACCGAGGTCACCGCGCAGGGCGACGAGGTCGCCGGGCACCAGCGCCGCGGCCAAACGGCGGGCCAGCGCGGCGGTCGCCTCCTCGCTCGGCAGCGTGACGGCGCGCGTGTTGGGGGAATCGGTCTGGGTCATGTCACGGGATGCGGTCAAATCAACGGCGGCAATCAACGGCGGGAGGCGGCCTTGCGCGGCACCGGGGGAGGAGCGGGGGGCGGCTCCGCCGCCTCGCTGCGGTCCTCCACCAGGCGCGGGGGCTTCTTGAAGTTCATGGTGATCATCAGCGTCAGGGCGCCGTTGATCAGGTACAGCATTTTGTCGGATTCGACGGGCAGGGGGATCTTGCGCCCCATGCAGTAGGACACCAGCGCCGCCGCGACCTCGGACTCGTGCAGGGTCATGCTGCGGTCGTCACCCTCGTCCCCGGTGACCTGGATCAGCGTCTCCACCCCGCCGCCGCCGGGCTGGCCGGGGCGGTAGGTGACCTTGCCGACCGTGCCGTTGGGCAACGGCTCGCGCATCCGGCGGCGGCGGTCGAGCACGGCCTTCACGACCTCCTGGTCGGTGAACACGAGGCAGCGCAGCTCCTTCATCGCCAATCCTTCATTGCGGCCGCTCCGGCACGGTGGAAACGGGCAAATCCTACCCCACCGCAACCGCACGCCCAGAAGGAAATCGGCGGGACCGCACCCATTTTGCGCGCGCCGTTCGCCCTCCCCGTGCAGGGCGGGGTTGACCGGGGGCGCGAAACCGGACAATTGAAGGCGTCATCGTTCCCCCCGTTTGCACAAGGCAGCGCGTCCCATGTCGCACACCGTCCATCGCACCGACGTCGTCATCGTCGGCGCCGGCCCCGTCGGTCTCTTCGCCGTGTTCGAATGCGGCATGCTGAAGATGCGATGCCATGTGGTGGACGCGCTGGACATGGTGGGCGGGCAGTGCACCGCGCTGTACCCGGAAAAGCCAATCTACGACATCCCGGCCCACCCGGCCATCGAGGCCGCCGACCTGATCGACAGGCTGGCGGAGCAGGCCGCCCCCTTCAACCCGACCTATCATCTGGGCCAGCAGGTCGAGAAGCTGACCCGGACGGACGACGGGCGCTGGCTGGTGGAGACCAGCACCGGCACCCGGATCGACACCCAGGCGGTGATCATCGCCGCCGGCTGCGGCGCCTTCGGCCCCAACCGCCCGCCGCTGGACGGGCTGGAGCAGTATGAGGGCACGTCGGTCTTCTACATGGTCCGCCGCAAGCAGGACTTTGCCGGCAAGCGCGTGGTGATCGCCGGCGGCGGCGATTCCGCCGTGGACTGGACCCTGTCGCTGGCCGACGTAGCGGAGAAGGTCTATGTCGTCCACCGCCGGCCCAAGTTCCGTGCTGCCCCGGAAAGCGTCGCCCGCATGGACGTCCTGGTCCGCGAGGGCAAGGTGGAGATGGTGGTGCCCTACCAGCTCTCCGGTCTGGTCGGCGAGAACGGCCAGTTGTCCGCCGTGCGCGTCGCCACGCTGGACGGCGAGGAGAAGGACCTGCCGGCCGACGCGCTGCTCGCCTTCTTCGGCCTGTCGATGAATCTGGGGCCGATCGCCGAGTGGGGCCTGAACCTGGAGCGCAGCCACATCGGCGTCAGCCTGCCCGGCTGCGCCACCAGCGCCCCCGGCGTCTACGCCATCGGTGACATCGCCACCTATCCCGGCAAGCTGAAGCTGATCCTCTGCGGCTTCTCCGAGGCGGCGCAGGCGGCCCACGCCATCCATCCGCTGGTCCATCCGGGCGAGGCGCTGCACTTCGAATACTCGACCTCCAAGGGCGTTCCCGGCGCCGAGTGACCGTCCCGAAAACGGAAACGGGCCGCCGGGGGTACCGGCGGCCCGCTCCGTCAGCGGCTGACGGGAGGCGTGAGATCAGCCGCCGCGGGGGCCATTACCCGGACCCGGACCGCGGCCGGGGCCTTCGCCGTGCATCGGGCCGGGGCCGTGGTGGCGCATGCCCGGACCGCCCATGCCACCGCCCATCATGCCGTGCCCGGCGCGGTCGAGGAAGCGGTCGGCCTGCTTCTGCTGGTCCGGGGTGAGCTGGGCGTAGAGGTCGGTCAGCGCCGGGCGCACCTGCTGAAGCTGGGCGAGGCGGGCCGACATCATGGCTTCCATCCGCTCAAGCCGGGCGGGGGCCGCGGCGGGCATCGGCTGGTCCTTGTACTTGGCGCAGAGGTCCTGGGTGGGCTTCTGGCTCGCCTTCGCGGCGTCAGCGAACTTGGTCCAGGCGGCGCGCTGCTGGTCGGTGATGTTCAGCTTCTTCTCGGCGTAGGCCAGCATGCCGGCCAGCCGGGCGTCCTGATCCTCGCACATCCGGGAGAAATGCCGGCCGCCGTCCGGACCGGGGCCAGGGCCGGCGCCGGGACCCGGCTGCTGCTGGGCGAAGACCGGCACGGCGAGGCCGAGGCCGAGAACCAGCGCGGCGGTGGTCATCATAGCGCGTTTCATGGGGATGCTCCTTGTTATCGACGGGGTCTTGCGTTCCCGATGACCCCGATGATGGGCCGGCAACGTATCCGGTTGATGTCCGGCCTTCCGTGAATTGGTAACGCTGTGTAACAGCCGGCCTCCCCGTAACGTGGCGTTACACATTTCTTCTTCACCCCGGCGCCCGCGCGTCGGATCATGCGTTCCATGGACCGCACACCTCACCTGCTGGTGGTCGACGACGACCGCGAAATCCGCACCCTCCTGTCGCAGTTCCTGACGCGGCACGGCTTCCGCGTCACCGGGGCCAAGGACGGGGTGGAGATGATGCGCACGCTGGACAGCGCGCGCGTGGACCTGATCGTGCTCGACCTGATGATGCCGGGGGAGGACGGGCTGAGCCTGTGCCGCCGCCTGCGCGCCACGCCCGAGACGGCGCAGACGCCGGTCATCATGCTGACCGCGATGGGCGAGGAGACGGACCGCATCGTCGGGCTGGAGATGGGCGCCGACGACTATCTGGCGAAGCCCTTCAGCCCGCGCGAGCTGCTGGCCCGCGTCAAGGCCGTGCTGCGCCGCGCCTCCGGTCCGCCGGCGGCCGGCGGTGCGGCGGGCAAGACGCTGGGCTTCGAGGGCTGGACGCTCGACCTCGCCAAGCGGGAGCTGCGCTCGCCCGACGGGGTGCTGGTGCAGCTCTCCGCCGGGGAATACGACCTGCTGGTCGCCTTCGTGGAGCATCCGCAGCGGGTGCTGACCCGCGACCAGCTGCTCGATCTGGCGCGCGGACGGTCGGCGGTGCCCTTCGACCGCTCCATCGACGTGCAGGTCAGCCGCCTGCGCCGCAAGATCGAGCCCGACCCGGTCGACCCCACGATGATCAAGACGGTGCGCGGCGGCGGCTATCTGTTCACCCCGGCGGTGACGGGGGCCTGAGATGAGCAATCTTGGCTTGGAGGCGGGCCGCAAGAGCCGCCTGCTGGTGGCCCGGCGCTGGCTGCCGGACAGCATCGCCTCGCGGCTGGTGCTGACCGTGGTGCTGGCGCTGCTGCTGACCCAGGCGGTCAGCGCGCTGGTCTATCTGACCGACCGCCCTCCGGGACCGCCGGCCCACAGCATGCGTGTCCTCGTCCAGCGCGTGACGGCCATCGTCCAGCTTGTGGAGAGCACCCCACCGCCGGAGCGGCGGCGGCTGGTCAAGGCGATCGACGACCCCGTGCTGCGGGTGGACTGGAATCCCGAGACGCCGCGCTTCGCCAACCAGCGCGAGGGCTTTCCCTTCGACCGGCTGCGCCGCGCCATCCGCGGCGAGCTGGACGATCCCGACCGCGCCGTGGTGGTCGAGGTCCGGCGGGAACGCCCGATGCCCGGCCCCTTCCCGGTGGAGGAGCACCGCTGGGGCACCGACGTCCGGCTGTCGGTGGGGCTGAGGGACGGGTCCTGGCTGACCTTCGTCGGCGGCGACCCGCTGGAGGGGCCGTTCCGGCTGCTGCGCTTCGCGCTGTGGATGGCCGGCATCGTCGGGGCGGTGGCTCTGGTCTCGGTCTGGACGGCGCGCCGCATGACCGCCCCCATCGCGCGCTTCGCCGACGCGGCGGAGCGGCTGGGCGTGGACGGCGAGGCGTCGCCCCTGCCCGAGGCCGGCCCGCAGGAGCTGCGCGCCGCGACCCGCGCCTTCAACCGGATGCAGGCGCGCCTGGCCCGCTTCGTCGCCGACCGCACCCAGATGCTGGCGGCGATGAGCCACGACCTGCGCACGCCGCTGACCCGCCTGCGCCTGCGCGCCGAGCTGGTCGAGGACCCGGAGATGCAGCGCAAGATGCTCGCCGACCTCGACGAGATGGCGGCGATGATCAACGCCACGCTGGCCTTTGCCCGCGACGATGCCAACCACGAGCCGCGCGGCCCGCTCGACCTCGCCGACCTGTTGCAGAGCCTGTGCGACGACCGCGTGGACGCTGGCCACGAGGCGGCCTACGAGGGTCCGGCGCACGCGACGGTGGACGGGCGTCCGGTGGCCCTGCGCCGCGCCTTCGCCAACCTGATGGACAACGCCATCGCCTATGGCGGCGGCTTCACCGTGCGCCTGCGCCCCGCGGACGGGGAGCTGCGGGTGGAGATCGAGGACGGCGGTCCCGGCATCCCGGAGGCCGAGTTCGAGAAGGTCTTCGCCCCCTTCTACCGGCTGGAGCGCTCGCGCTCCCGCGACACCGGCGGGGTGGGTCTGGGTCTGGCCACCGCCCGTACGGTGGTGCGCGGCCACGGTGGCGACATCGCGCTGTCCAACCGCCCGGAAGGGGGGCTGCGGGTGACGGTGACCCTGCCGCGGTGAGCCTTATGGACCTCGCCTGGGCATCGATCTCGAGAACATTGCCCCCACCCTAACCCTCCCCCGCTGCGCAGGGGAGGGGACTGCCGCCGATTCGCGATCACCTCCCTCCCTTGCGCAGCGGGGGAGGGCCGGGGTGGGGGCAACGGTGGCCTCTGTTCAGGCTCCGGAATGCACCGCAACATCGGCGGGGCGTCGGCGGTTAACGGTGCAGGATCGTCCTGACCGGAGACCATCGCCGTGCCGCAGATCGACCGCACCCCCTCGCCCGTGGACAGCCGCCCCCATGTCGTGATCGTCGGCGCGGGGTTCGGCGGTCTGGCCTGCGCGGAGGCCCTGGGCGGGACGAACATCCGCGTCACCATCATCGACCGGAACAACTATCACCTGTTCGTGCCGCTGCTCTATCAGGTGGCGACCGCCGCCCTGTCGCCCGCCGACATCGCAGAGCCGATCCGCCGCATCGTCAGCCGCCACCCCAACATCGACGTGGTGATGGGCGAGGTGACCGGGATCGACCGTACGGCCAAGCGGGTGGAACTGGCCGACGGCAGCTTCGTCCCCTACGACCGGCTGGTGCTGGCCACCGGCTCCTCCTACAGCTATTTCGGGCACGACGACTGGGCGGAGATCGCCCCCGGCCTGAAGACCATCGAGAACGCCCGGCGGATCCGCGCCCGGCTGCTGATGAATTTCGAGCAGGCCGAGATGTGCGAGGACCCGGCCCGCCAGAAGGCGCTGATGACGACCATCGTGGTCGGCGGCGGTCCCACCGGCGTGGAGATGGCCGGGGCGGTGGCCGAGCTGGCCCGCTTCACGCTGGCCCGCGACTTCCGCCGCATCGACCCGCGCACCGCCCGCGTCCTGCTGGTCGAGGCCGGGCCGCGCATCCTGTCCACCTTCCCGGACGACCTCGGCCAGTACGCCCGCCGCAAGCTTGAGGAGCTGGGCGTCGTCGTGCTGACCGGTCAGGCGGTGGAGAGCATCACGCCGGAGGGTGCCACGGTCGGCGGGCGCTTCATCCCGGCGGGGGCCATCGTGTGGGGTGCCGGGGTCAAGGCGTCGCCCGCCGGCTCCTGGCTGGGGGTGGAGACCGACCACAGCGGGCGCATCCCGGTCGGTGCCGACATGGCGGTGCCGGGCGTGCCGGACGTCTACGCGCTGGGCGACACGGCAGCGCTGGCCGGCGACGACGGCAAGCCGCTGCCCGGTCTGGCCCAGGTCGCCAAGCAGCAGGGCGAGCATCTCGGCGGCGGGCTGGAGGCCAGCCTGCTGCGCGGCCAGCCGCTGGAGCCCTTCCGCTTCCGCAACCGCGGCAACACCGCCATCGTCGGGCGCAGCGCCGCCGTCTTCGATTTCGGAACGCGCAAGCTGAAGGGCTGGTTCGCCTGGGTGCTGTGGGCGATCGTCCACGTCTATCTGCTGGTGAACTTCCACAAGCGGGTGTTGGTCACCATGCAGTGGCTGTGGCGCTGGGCCACCTATCAGCGCGGCGCGCGGCTCATCACCACCGACCGCCCGGTGTCGGCGGCGGAGTCCGTCACCTCGCCGCATGGCGGGAGCGCCGAGCCCTTCCGGGGCATGAAGCGCGGCCAGGGCTGAAGGCTTTGGATCAGGAGGAAGGCGGAAGCGGCAGGACGCAGCGGAAGCGGGTGCCGTGGCCCGGCCATTCCTCGACCTCCAGCCGCCCGCCGTGCAGTTCCATGACGTTGCGCACCAACGACAGGCCGAGCGCCGCGGCACCGCGCGGGTCGTTGCGGTCGTAGCGCGAGGGCAGGGCGGCCTCGCCCGGTCCGGCGCCGCTGCCGACGGTCAGGACGAGGGCGCCGGGGGTGCGCTCCCCGGACAGCAGGATGCGGCGGTCCGCCGGCGGGTGGCGGATGGCGCCGACGACCAGGGTGAACAGCGCCTGCTTCAGCCGCCGCTCGTCGCCCTCCACCTCGCCCAGCGCCGACGGGGCGGTGAGGTCGAGCCGCAGCCCCTCGCGCCGCGCCCATTCGCGCGTCAGCTCGCCCACCGTCTCCAGCAGGTCCGGCACGTCCACGGTGCCGCGGTCCAGCGTGGTCACCCCGGCCCCCAGGCTGGTCATGTCGACCACGTCGTCGATCAACTCCAGCAGCCGCTCGCCCGCGTTGAGGACGCCCTTCACATACTCGATCTGGCGCGGGTTCAGCTCCCCGAAATACTGGTTCGCCAGCACCTCGGCGAAGCCGATGATGCCGTTCAGGGGGTTGCGCAGATGGTGGGAGACGTTGGCGATGAACTCGCTTTTCAACTGGTCGGCGGCCTCCAGCGCGGCGTTGGAGGCGCGCAGCGCCTGCTCCAGCCGGGCGCTGTCGGTGACGTCGAGATAGCTGTTCAGCACCGCCCCGTCGGGCAGCGGCAGGGTGGAGAACTCCACCACCGACCCGTCCGCCCGCTCCAGCCGGCCCGAGCGCACGGCGCGTTCCAGCGTCGCGCCGATCATCTCGTCCTTCAGGCTGTCCCAGTCGCCGCCATTCTCCAGGAAGGGCCGCATCCGCTCGAACAGGGCGGAGATGTGCGGTTCGCCCAGCAGATCGTCGTCGTCGAGGTCCCAGACGCGCGCGAAGGCGGGGTTGGACAGCTTCAGCCGGCCGTCGCCGCCGAACACCGCGATGCCCTCGGCCAGGTTGTCCAGCGTCTCCTGCTGCACGGCGATCAGCGTGTTGTAGGAGGATTCCAAGGCCAGCGTGTTGGTCACGTCCTCCAGAATCTGCATCAGCCCGCCCAGCGGGTGCGGGGCGGCGAGGCTGCGCAGCGTCGTGCCGTCCGGCAGGTGCATCAGCTCCTCGACCGGCTCCAGCAGGCGGGTGTAGCGGCTCAGCCGTTCGCGCTTGTAGCTCTGGTAGTCGGCGTATTCGGGCAGGCGGCGGCGGGTGCGCAGCTCCTCCAGGATCTCGCCGTGGGTGGGCTGGCTGCGCAGCCAGGACTCCTCCAGGTCCCACAGCCGGGCGTAGGCCTGGTTGAAGAAGGTCAGCCGCGTGTCGGCGCCGAAGATGGCGATGGCCGCACCCAGCCGTTCCAGCACTTCGCCGTGGGCGGCAAGGTGGCGGCTCAGCTCGCCGCGCATCTCCTCCACCGCCGTGACGTCCAGCGCGTAGCCGACGAGCAGCGTGCCGCCGCCGTCCGGGGCGGGCAGGGGGGCCTCGGTGACCTCCAGCAGGCGGCGCTCGGTGCCGATGACGGCGGAGACCCGCTCCGATTGGGCGACCCCGCTGTGCAGCGCCCGCTGCGCCAGGGCGCGCCCGGCGCCGTCCGCGGTCAGTTCCCGGTCGCTGTCCGGAACGGCGGCGGGGTCGGAATCCACGGCGCGGGCGTAGGCGCGGTTGCACCAGGACAGCGTCTGCCCGGCGCCGCGCAGCCACACCGGCAGCGGCAGGGCGTCCACCGCCGCGCGCAGCTCGGCCAGCGCCGATTCGGCGTCGTGCCGCCCCCGGATCAGCCCCTCGTGCTCGGCGCAGCGGTCGGTGATGTCCTCCAGCCAGACGACGTCCTGGTGCCCGCCCTGAGATCTGGAGGCGCCGGTCCCGGTGGATGGCTCGGCCGCCCGCCGTCCGCTCAGCAGCAGGCGCCGCCCGCTGCGGGTCGTCGCCTCGATTCGGAAGGCCTCGCCCGCGGCGCGCAGGCGGCGGACGGCTTCGGCGACCCGGGGGGCGTCGGCGTCGGTGAAGGCAGCCGCGATGTCCTGGCCCGGCGCGGTGCCGAGCAGCACGGCGCAGCCCGGCGCCGAGCTGGCGGCGCCGTCGGCGTCCCAGGCGCACCAGGGGTGGGGGGAGGCGGCCAGCAGGGCCTCCAGGCGCGCCACATCGGCCGCCAGCCGGTCGCTGCGGCGGCGCTCCTTGCCGGTCCAGAACAGCCCGCCGAAGCCGGCGGCGCCGAGGATGCCGGCAAAGCCCAGCATGGCGGGCGAGCCGGAGGGGCCGGCCATCAGGCCGACTCCCACCGCCAGCCCCAGCGCGGCGAAGGCGTATGATCGGGTCAGGACACTCACGCGGGTGAGACTAGTCCACGCCTCCCGGCGGAGCAAGGCGGGCCGGCGGTGGTGCCACTTTCGGGGATGATGCGCCCCATTTCCGTGGCTTGGCCGGATATCCTCACGCCGTTTCCCCGACCCGCAGGGCGCGGATCGCCGTTTCCACCGCCGGATAGGCGGCGCGCACCGCCGCCAGGGCCTGCGCCGCCCCGTCCGGATCGCCGTGGTGGGCGGCGAGCTCCAGGGCGGACGCGCTGCGGCCCAGCCATTCGGCCCCCGCCGTGCGGGCGGCTCCGGCCAGCGTGTGTGCGGCGGCGCGAAGGGCCTCGAGGTCGTTGCGTTCCAGGGCGACGGCGGCCTCGTGCAGCAGCGGGCGGGTGGTCTCCAGGAAGAAGTCCAGCATGTCCAACGCCATCCCGTCGAGCGCGCCGAAGGTGGTGCGGACATGGTCGAGGTCCAGCGCCCGCTCCTCCGCCCCGGTGGTTTCCAGCGCGGGGGGCTCGTCGGGGGCCGCGGCGCTGCCCTCGCCGAACGCGCGGTTCAGGGCGGCGGCGAGTTGCCTCAGGGTCACCGGCTTGGCGATGTAGTCGTCCATGCCCGCGGCGGTGCAGCGCTCCATCTCCCCCGCCAGGGCGTTGGCGGTCATGGCGATGATGGCGGTCCGCGGGCGGGAGCCGCCAGCCGATCCGCCAGCCGACTCGGTCACCGACTCGGCGCTGCGGATCTGGCGCGACAGCTCGTAGCCGTCCATGCGCGGCATGTGGCAATCGGTGATCAGAAGCCGGTAGGGCCGCGCCCGCCAGGCGGTCAGCGCCTCCAGCCCGTCGCCGGTCAGGTCGGCTTCGAAGCCGAGCTGGCGGAGCTGGCGCAGGATCACCTGCTGGTTGGTCGGATGATCCTCCGCCACCAGGATCAGCGGCAGGGTCGCGGCCGCGCCGGGGTCCGTCGTGTCGTGGGCCGCCATGTCGAGAGTGGCCGGACCGCCGTCGGCCTCTGCGGATGGCGAGTCGGCGTAGCGCTCCAATGGGACGGCGCGTCCGGCCAGGGCGGCCAGACGGCGGAACAGGGCGTCGCGGCGGATCGGGCGGCCGAGATGGTCGTGGCGCGGCGTGTGTCCCGCGGATGGCGAGCCGTCCTCGCCGGCGTCCGGCGGGCAGTCGCTGGCCTGCTCCCGCCCGTCCACCAGATGCAGCGTGGGCGGCGGGCGGACCCCGGCGGCGGCGATGCGGGCCAGCACCGCCGGCGCGGACAGCCGCGGGTTGGGCGCGCCGGGCGCGTCGTCGGGATGATGCTCCAGCAGGCCGTCGGAGAGAACCAGCAGGTCGGCATCGGCCATCGTCAGCAGTTCCACCGCCTCGTCCGCCGTCGTGGCGTCGGCGACGGCGGCGCGCTTGTCCTCCAGCGCGCGGATCAACACGGAGCGCTGCACCGGGTCCGGCTCGGCCACGATGATCGACAGGCCGGTGAGGTCGGTGTCGTCGCGCGGGGCGGACCGGGGGTCGCCCGGCGCCAGATCGACCGTGAACCAGAAGGTGGCGCCGCAGCCCGGCGCCGACTCCACCCCGATGCGCCCGCCCATCATCTCGACCAGACGGGCGCAGATGGCCAGCCCCAGCCCGGTCCCGCCGAATCGGCGGGTGGTGGAGCTGTCGGCCTGGCTGAAGGGCTGGAACAGGCGGGCCTGACCGGCGCTGCTGATGCCGATGCCGGTGTCCTCCACCGAGAAGCGCAGGCGCAGCCGGTCCGACCCGGCGGGGGAGGGCTCCAGCCGGGTGCGCAGGACGACCCGGCCGGCGTCGGTGAACTTGATGGCGTTGCCCGTCAGGTTGAACAGGATCTGGCGCAGCCGCCCGGGGTCGCCGCGCACCGCCGTCGGCACCTTGCGGTCGAGGTCGCAGACCAGGAGCAGCGCCTTCTGGTGGGCCTGCGGGGCCAGCAGCTCCGCCACCCCCTCCACCAGCTCGCGCGGGTCGAGGTCCATCTCGTCGAGGTCGAGCTTGCCGGCCTCGATCTTCGACAGGTCCAGGATGTCGTCGATGATCCGCAGCAGCGCCGTCGCGCTGTCGCGCACGGTGGTGACCAGCTCGGTCTGCTCGGCGTCCAGCGGCGTCAGGGCGATCAGCTCCAGCATGCCCAGCACGCCGTTCATCGGGGTGCGGATCTCGTGGCTCATGGTCGCCAGGAATTCCGACTTGGAGCGGGCGGCGACCTCGGCCTGCTCCTTGGCGTGGCGCAGGTCCTCCTCGGCGCGCTTGCGGCCGGTGATGTCGTAGCTCCAGGCGAGGATCGCCGGCTCCCCCTCGAACTCCGTGCGCTGAAGGGTCTGGAGCGCCCAGACGCGGCTGCCGTCGGGCCGGTCGACAGCCACCTCGACGTCGCGGGCGACCAGCCCGGGGCCGTCCTGCGGGAGGGCGCGCCCCTGCAGGGTGGCGCCGGGCAGAGCCAGCGCGTGGCGGCGCCCGACGAAGGCGTCCGGCGCCAGCCCGGCCAGCTCCGCCGCGCGGGCGTTGGCGAAGGCCACGGAGCCGTCGGGCCGCCCGATCGACACGCCGACCGGGCTCTGCTCCAGGATCGCGCGCAGGCGGCGCTCGCTGTCCGACAGGGCATGCTCGCGCGAGCGGATGGTGGCGACGAAATAATGCAGGGCGCGCGCCATGTCGGCGATTTCGTCCTGCCCGTGGGTGGGGATGGCGATGGACCGCCCGGCGGCCGACGCGGTCATGGCCGTCTGAAGCCCGCGCAGCCGCCGCACCACGTTGCGGTGGATGTAGAGGAAGATGCCGAGCGCCCCGAGGATCGAGACGACGGCCATCGCCAGGATGGCGTTCTTGCCGTCGCGGATCACCCGCTCGAACTCGCCGGAACGGGCGGCGATGTCCTGCTCGATGGCCAGAAAATGGTCGGACACCGCGCCGACCAGCCGGTCGGAGACGTTCTGGTTGCGGGTGATCGATCCCTTGATGGCACGGGCCAGCCCGATTTCCGTCAGGCGGCTGGCGAACAGGTTGTGCTCCCCGAGCCCCAGCGCCTCCAACTCCCGGTACAGCGGCTCCAGGTCGAAGGCGGGACCCGGAGGCAGGCCGGACACCGTCTCCGCCGCGCGGTCCATCGCGGCGCGGTAGTCCTGCCGCAGCCGGTCCACCCGCGCCTCGTGGTCGGCGCGGGAGGCGGCGAGCATTAGCAGGATGGCGTGCTGCGCCTCCGCCGTCCACAGGTCGACCCGCCGCTCGGTGTCCCGGGCGGCCTCCCACTCCGTCATGCTCCGGGCGGCGGAGGCGTTCTCCCGCAGCCCGTCCTCGGCGTCGCGGATGCGCTCGGCGAGCTGGATCAGGCGGCCGACCAGCCCGCCCGTCTCCGCGGCGGCGGCGAGCTGGCGTTCCACCTGCGTGTTCAGGGTCATCAGGTTGGCGACCAGCTCGTTCTTGCGGCGCTGCAGCTCCGCCACGTCGGCCATGTCGGTGCCACGCTCACGCAGCCGGGTCATCAGGTCTTCCAGCAGGGCGATCTGGTCGCTCAGCCGGGCCATCACCGATTCGCGCACCGACTGGCTCTGCACCGCCACCAGGGCCGGGGCGTTGGCGGCCAGCGTGCCGCTCTGCTGGGCGAGCTGCGAGGCGTTGACGAGGCCCGGCACCTTGGCCGTGGCGATCTGCTCGAACCCCTGGTGGAAGCGGGCGAAGAGGGACACGGCCACCACGCCGGTGGCGGCGGTCAGGCCGGCGATCACGGTCAGACCCGCCAGGATGCGAAACGCCACGCCCAGCCGGGGAAGCCGCATGCCCGTGCCTCGATTTTTCCACGTCCGCTTGAGATAGCACGGGCAATCGGTCGTGCGCAATTCACACCCCCGCGTCGCCATCGAACGCTGCGGGATCGGGCGCCGGGCGGGCTTGACCCGCGACGGTTGCCGGACCAAAGCTGACCGGAGGTGGCAATGGGGGTGGCCGATGGGCTTTGTCCGCTCTTTCGCGCGGGTTGCGGTGGTCTCGGTGGTCCTGGCGGCGGCGTTGGCCGCGTCGTCCGGCGCTTCGCGGGCCGAGACGCTGGAGGACGTGCGGGAGCGCGGGCTGCTGCGCTGCGGCGTCTCGTCCAGCGGGGCCGGTCTGGCGGCGGTGGACGACAGCGGCCACTGGCGCGGCTTCTTCGTGGACATGTGCCGGGCGCTGGCCGCCGCCGTCGCCGGCCACGCCGACCGGGTGGAGTTCGTCGAGACCAACTCCGAGAACCGCTTCGCCATCCTGCGCAACGGCGAGGTGGACGTGGTGATGGAAGGGACCACCTGGACCCTGCAGCGCGATGCCACGTTCGGGGTCGATTTCCCGGTGGTGTACCTGTTCGACGGCCAGGGGTTCATCGCGCACCGCGCCCAGGGCGTCGCCCGCCTGTCCGACCTGCCGGCCGGCGCCTCCGTCTGCGTGATCGAGCAGACCACCACCCTGCGCAATCTGGAGGGCTGGATGGCCCGCAGCGGTCTGCGCTTCCGCCTGAAGCCGGTGCGCTCGACCGAAGGGGCGTTGTCGGCCTTCTTCAACCACCATTGCGACCTCTACACCAGCGACCGCATCGGCCTGCACGCCCAGCGCCTGCTGAAGGCGCCCGAGCGCGACGATTACGTCATCCTGCCGGAGGCGATCTCCAAGGAGCCGCTGGGGCCGATGGTCCGCCCGGACGAGCGGCGGTGGTTCGACATCGTGCGCTGGGCGTTCCTGGCCACCGTCCTGGCCGAGGAGCAGGGGATCACCGCCGCCAACGCCGCCCGCCTGAAGAGGGAGGCGCAGGACCCGGAGGTGCGCCGGTTCCTCGGGGCCGCCGCCGGGGTCGGCTGGGGGCTCGGGCTGGACGACGACTGGGCCTTCCGCGTGGTCACGCAGGTCGGCAATTACGGCGAGATCTTCGATCGCCATCTGGGCGCCGCCTCGCCGCTGGGCATCGACCGCGGGATGAACGGGCTGTGGATGAACGGCGGCCTGCACTACGCCCCGCCGCTGGGGGGATGAGGGCGGCGGCGCTCTGCCATGCCGCGCGGCCGGCCATACCGCATTGCCTCATTGCCTTCGCCCCGGCTTTTCCCATGTTGTGGGCATGTTCGGCGAAAGGTTCGGCGAACGCTTCAAATCCGGGCGAACCGCCGCTATGGTGGCGCCTTCCGGGCGCCGCGCGGCCCGCTTCAGGCAGTTTCCCAGGCCATGACCAGACCCAACACCTACCGTTCCGGTCCCGACGAGCGCGGGCATTTCGGCATCTATGGCGGACGCTTCGTCGCCGAGACGCTGATGCCCCTGATCCTTGAGGTGGAGAAAGCCTACCGCGAGGCCCGGGCCGATCCCGCCTTCGACGGCGCGATCCGCGAGCAGCTCAAGCAGTATGTCGGCCGCCCGAACCCGCTCTACTACGCCGAACGCCTGACGGAGAAGCTCGGCGGCGCGAAGATCTACTTCAAGCGTGAGGAGCTGAACCACACCGGCGCGCACAAGATCAACAACTGCATCGGCCAGATCCTGCTCGCCCGCCGCATGGGCAAGAAGCGGATCATCGCCGAGACGGGCGCCGGCCAGCACGGTGTGGCGACCGCCACGGTCTGCGCGCTGTTCGACATGCCCTGCGTCATCTACATGGGCGAGACCGACATCGCCCGCCAGCAGCCCAACGTCTTCCGCATGAAGCTGCTGGGGGCGGAGGTGGTTCCGGTGACTTCCGGCGCGCGGACGCTGAAGGACGCGATGAACGAGGCGCTGCGCGACTGGGTCACCAACGTCGCCGACACCTACTACCTGATCGGCACGGCCGCCGGCCCGCACCCGTACCCCGCCATGGTCCGCGACTTCCAATCGGTGATCGGCGACGAGGTGCGCGTGCAGATGCAGGAGCTGGAGGGCCGCCTTCCGGACAGCCTCGTCGCCTGCGTCGGCGGCGGCTCCAACGCCATCGGCCTGTTCCACCCCTTCCTCGACGACCCGTCGGTGCAGATGGTCGCGGTCGAGGCCGCCGGCCACGGCATCGACAAGGGGCCGCTGGCCCACGCCGCCTCGATCACCGGCGGGCGCCCCGGCGTCCTGCACGGCAACCGCACCTACCTGCTCCAGGACGAGGACGGGCAGATCCTGGAGGGCCACTCCATCTCCGCCGGCCTGGATTATCCGGGCGTCGGGCCGGAGCATTCCTGGCTGCACGACATCGGGCGCGTCGAGTATGTCTCGGCCACCGACCAGGAGACGCTGGACGCCTTCCAGCTCTGCGCCCGCACCGAGGGCATCATCCCCGCGCTGGAATCGGCGCACGCGCTGGCGGAGATCGTGAAGCGCGCCCCGAAACTGCCCAAGGACCACCTGATGGTGCTCTGCCTGTCGGGCCGCGGCGACAAGGACATCTTCTCCGTCGCCCAGCATCTGGGAGTGAAGCTGTGAGCGCCCTCAACGACAAGGCCGTTGACAATGGCCGCATCGCCCGGCGGTTCGCCGCGCTGAAGGCGGAGGGCCGCGCCGGCCTCGTCACCTTCATCACCGCGGGTGACCCGGACCTGGAGACCTGCCGCGCCGTCCTGCACGGCCTGCCCGCCGCCGGCGCCGACCTGATCGAGCTGGGGCTGCCCTTCTCCGACCCGATGGCCGACGGCCCGGCGATCCAGGCGGCCAGCCTGCGCGCGCTCCATTCCGGGACGACGGCGCGCAAGACGCTGGACCTCGTGCGCGGCTTCCGCGAAACGGACGCCGACACGCCGGTGATCCTGATGGGCTATTACAACCCGATCCACGCCTATGGGGTGGACCGCTTCCTGGCCGACGCCATCGAGGCCGGGGTGGACGGGCTGATCGTCGTCGACCTGCCGCCCGAAGAGGACGAGGAGCTGTGCATCCCGGCGCTGAAGGCCGGGGTGAACTTCATCCGGCTGGCGACGCCGACCACCGACGACAAGCGCCTGCCGGCGGTTCTCCAGAACACCTCGGGCTTCGTCTATTACGTGTCGATCGCCGGGATCACCGGTGCTGCCAGCGCCGACAACGCCGCGGTGGGCGCCGCGGTGGAGCGTCTGAAGCGCCACACCGACCTGCCGGTGGCGGTCGGCTTCGGCATCAAGACGCCGGAGCAGGCGGCCGATGTCGCCCGCGTCGCCGACGCGGCGGTGGTCGGTTCGGCCATCGTCACGCGGCTGGCCGGCGGGCTGGACGCGCAGGGCAAGGCCCGTCCGGGTCTGGCCGAGGATGTGCTGGGCTTCGTCCGGGAACTGGCCGGCGGCGTGCGCGGCGCGCGCGCCTGAGATCGCCGGGCTGCGAGCGCCGGCTGAGCGGGATATCAGGAAGAATTCGATGAACTGGCTTACCAACTACGTCCGTCCCAAGATCCGCGCCCTCTATGCCCGCAAGGAGGTTCCCGACAACCTCTGGCACAAGTGCCCGAGCTGCGAGGCGATGCTCTTCCACCGCGATCTGGAGGATAACCTCAACGTCTGCCAGCATTGCGGCTTCCACATGCGGCTGGACCCGATCAAGCGGCTGGCCTCGATGTTCGACGAGGGCGACTACCAGTCGGTCGAGCTGCCGAAGTCGGTGGTCGATCCGCTGAAGTTCCGCGACCAGAAGCGCTACACCGACCGCCTGAAGGAGGCCCAGACCAAGACGGGCCGGCATGACGCCATCGTCGTCGGCTCCGGCCTGATCGGGGGACAGCCGGCGGTCGTCGCGGCCTTCGACTTCGGCTTCATGGGCGGTTCGATGGGCATCGCGGTGGGCGAGGGCATCCTGGCCGCCGCCCGCACCGCCATCGCCCAGAAGGCGGCGCTGATCGTCGTTCCGGCCTCGGGCGGGGCGCGCATGCAGGAAGGCATCCTGTCGCTGATGCAGATGCCGCGCACCACCATCGCGGTGGAGATGGTCAAGGAAGCCGGCCTGCCCTACATCGTGGTGCTGACCGACCCGACGACCGGTGGCGTCACCGCCTCCTTCGCGATGATCGGCGATATCCACATCGCCGAGAAGGGCGCGCAGATCGGCTTCGCCGGTGCCCGCGTGATCGAGAGCACGATCCGCGAGACCCTGCCGGAGGGCTTCCAGCGCTCCGAGTATCTCCAGGAGCACGGCATGGTGGACATGGTCGTCCATCGCCGCGACCTGCGCCCGACCCTGTCGCGCGTCCTGACCCTGCTGATGCAGCCGGTCCTGGCCGTCGCGACGGAAGCGCTGCCGGCCGCGCCGGCCGCCGTCCAGGCGGAGGAGCCGCGCAGCCAGGCCGAGGCCGCCGACGAGACGCCGGCCCAAGCTGGCGCCGAAAGGGCGGGCGCCGAGAGGACCGGCTCCGAGCAGGCGGCCTGACCCCGCGATGTCGCTCGCCGATCCGGTTCTCGACCGGCTGAAGAGCCTGCACCCCAAGGTCATCGACCTGTCGCTGGACCGCGTGCACCGGCTGCTCGCCGCGCTGGGCCATCCGGAGCGGCGCCTGCCGCCGGTGGTCCATGTGGCGGGCACCAACGGCAAGGGCTCCACGCTCGCCTTCCTGCGGGCGATGCTGGAGGCGGCGGGGCTGCGGGTGCATGTCTACACCTCGCCCCACCTCGTGCGCTTCCACGAGCGCATCCGGCTGGCCGGGACGCTGATCGACGACGACCGGCTGGCCGCCCTGCTGGAGGAATGCGAGGCCGCGAACGGCGGCGGACCCATCACCTTCTTCGAGGTGACGACGGTCGCCGCCCTGCTCGCCTTCGCGCGGGAGCCGGCGGACGTGGTGCTGCTGGAAACCGGGCTGGGCGGGCGGCTGGACGCCACCAACGTGGTGGACCGCCCGGCGGTCACCGCGATCACGCGCATTTCCTACGACCACCGCCAGTTCCTCGGCGACACGCTGGAAGCCATCGCGGGCGAGAAGGCCGGCATCTTCAAGCCGGGCGTTCCCGCGGTGATCTTTCCGCAGCCCGCGGAGGAGGCCGCCCGCACCCTGGCCATCCGGGCCGAGACGGTGGGCGCGCCGGTTGCCGGCTGGTCGGTCACCCCGACCGAGGGCGGCTTCCGCTTCGAGAGCGCCCGCCGCCGCATCGATCTGCCGCTGCCGGGGCTGGCCGGGGCGCACCAGATCGTCAACGCCGGGGTGGCGCTGGCCTGCCTGGACCATCTGCCGGTGGTGGTGGACGACGCGGCGGTGCGCCGCGGCCTCGCCGCCGTGGAGTGGCCCGCCCGTCTGCAACGGCTGACCCGCGGCCCCCTAGCCGAGGCCCTGCCCGCCGGCTGGGACCTGTGGCTGGACGGCGGCCACAACGATTCGGCGGGCGAGGTTCTGGCCGTCCAGGCCGCGCGCTGGGCGGAGGAGGAGCCGAAACGGCCGCTGCTGTTGGTCTACGGCATGCTGGCGAGCAAGGAGCCGCGGGAGTTCCTGGGACCGCTGACGCCCTTCGTCACCGCCGCCCGCACCGTCGCCATCCCCGGCGAGGAGGCGTCGCTGACGGCGGAGGACACCGCCGTGGCCACCCGCGCCTGCGGCATCGCCGACAGCGCGGCGGCGGCGGATGTCGGCAGCGCCCTGGAGGATCTGAAGGGACGGGTCGCAGGGCCGGCCCGCGTGCTGATCTGCGGCTCCCTTTATCTGGCGGGCACGGTCCTGGCGGAAAACGGCTGATTTGATGGGACGGGCAAGCGGGGTCTCAGCGCCCCTGCTTGCCGTCCAGCTCCAGCATGTTGCGCAGCGCGGCGAGGGTCTTGCCGAGCGTGCCCGAGTCGTCCTTGGCGGCTTTCCTTCCGGCCTCGTTGCCGTCCGGTCGCCGCTTGGCGTCGGGCTTGGGCTTTTCCGGTTCGACCGCCGGGGCCGTCTCAATGAGGTCCAGAGGCTCGTCGTCTTCGTCGGTTTCCGGGGCCGTTTCGGGCGTGCGGCGCGGCAGCGGCTTGAAGCCGGGCAGGGCGTCCGCCTCGGGACGGGTGGTCGCCTCGCTTGTCCAGGCCGGGCTGGGCGGGTCGTCCAGATCGCTTTCCGCCTCGACGAGGGCGCGCAGGGCGCGCAGCGCCTCCTCCATCTCCTGTTCCTGGGTGGACTTGCGCAGCACCGGAGCGCCGTCCTCGTCCGGCTCGTCGTCCTCCCGGCCGGCGTCGTCGTCCGCGTCGTCGCGGCTCCAGAAGGCGTCGTCGGCGTCGCCTTGCTCCTCCTCCGCGTCCTCGTCCTCCCGATCGTCGGAGCTGTCGAGGACCGGCTTGCGCGACCGGCCGAACAGCGGGGTCACCACGCCGCCGTCGCGCTCCTCCTCTGCGTCCGGACGGCCACGGGCCGTCCCCGCATCATCGTCCTCGTCGCGGTCGGCGGCGGCCTTCTGGACCATGCTGCGCAGGGCGGCGATGGTGCGGTCCAGCGGTTCGCTGCCGGTCGGGGCGGGATCGCGCTCCCGCGGCCGCTCCCAGGGGGGCGGGGCCTTGTCCGGGTCGCGGATGGCGAAGCCCAGGATGTCGTCGTTGGACGGCTCCGCGTCCTCGGGCTCGTCGTTAGGGGAGACACTGGGGGCGTCTTCGTCCGGCTCATCGTCCCGGTAATCGACGGCGTTTCTGAGCGGAAAGGCTGTCGGTTGGGCCGGCGGCGGAGGCGCCTCCTCCGTGCGGGCACCGTCGCCGCGACCGTCGAGGATGCTGCGCAGCGCAGCGATGGTGCGGTCGAAGGAGCGGGAAGCGTCGTCGTCCGGCTCGTCCTCGGCGGCCGGGTGGCTCGTCCGAGGGGCCGGAGCCGTGGCCTCGACCCGATTTGCTTCGTCGTCCCCGCCGTCATCCTCGTCCGCGTCCCGGTCCACCAGCGTCCAGCGGCGCGGACTCCAGTCCCCATCATCGACATCCGTGTCATCGACATCCGTGTCGTCGGCGTCCCGCTCGGCGTCCCACTCGGCGCTGTCCGCGTCGTCGTCATGGCCGGCGAGATCGGCGAGCGACACCGGCTCCCACAGCGGGCGCCGGCCCGACTCGGGGGTGGCGTCACCGTCCGCAACCAGCTGTTCCAACTCCAGATCCAGATCCAGATCCAGAGCGGCGGGGGCGGGCCGGGCGGCGGCCGGCACGGGGATGGGCGTGGGGGCCGCGTCCGGCGGCTCGTTGTCCATCGCATCGCCGCGGCTCCGCACCGCGTCGAGCAGCCCTTGCAGCGCGGCCAGCGGTCCGGCGAAGGACGGGGCGTCCTCCGCCATGGGCGTCGCCGTCACGGGCGTGGCGAAGGGCGGGGGCGCCGGACGGCTTTCGGTGTCGCGGGAGTTGCAGCGCGAGCAGCGGTAATGGGGGGCGATGGACAGGACCGGGTAATTGGGGCCGAAGCGCCGGTTCATGTCCGCGCGCGGCAGCACGCCCTCGTGGCCGCAGGCGCGGCAGCGGACGTGCACATCGACCTCGATGTCGCGCAGGTAAAGCATGCGTGCCATCGGCGCAGTATACGCAGCGGCGTGCCCAAGCCCAGCGGATTCGCCGCACGCGCCGCGCGCCGTGCCGGTGCCGGCGGTGACCTTTTCGGTCAGCCGTGCCGACCGGGCATCCCGGCGGGCCGTCCAGAGACGGACGGTTGGCAAGTCGCGGCGGAGCCGCTATGTTCAGCGCCGTGGCCCCGTAGCTCATCTGGATAGAGCGACGGTTTCCTAAACCGTAGGCAGCTGGTTCGAGTCCAGCCGGGGTCACCACCTCCTTCCGCGACCGGTTCCGCCGTCCGTCTGCCGGCTCCCTGCCGAAGGTTTTCCCTCATGACCGCATCCCTGTTGCAGGACGCCGTTCTCGTCACCGGCGCGGGCCGCCGCGTCGGTTTGCATCTGGCCGAGCGGATGATGGCGCTGGGGCACCCCGTCGTCGCCCACTACCGCACGCCCACCGACGATGTGGAGCGGCTCCGCGCCGCCGGGGCGGTCTGCCTGCCGGGCGATCTGGCCGACCCGGACGGCGGGCCGCGGCTGGCCGCGGCGGTGCGCGGCGTGGCGGGCAGCCTGCGGGCGGTGGTCCACAACGCCTCGGCCTTCGAGGTGACGGCGGCGGACACCGCGGACGCGCTGCGGCAGCTCGACGTCTTCCACGCCGTGCATGTCCGCGCCCCCTTCGCCCTGAATCGCGAACTGGCGCCGCTGCTGGACGCCTGTTCGGCGCGGCGGGCCGACATCGTGCACATCACCGACATCTACGCCGACAACCCCAACCCGGCCTTCGACGCCTACTGCGCCAGCAAGGCCGGGCTTCAGAACCTCGCCCTGTCCTTCGCCAAGCGGCTGGCCCCCAAGGTGAAGGTCAACGTCGTCCAGCCGGGGCCGATCCTGTTCAAGGAGTGGCACGGTCCCGAGGCGCGGGTGCGCGTGCTGTCAGAGACGCTGCTCGGCGAGGAAGGCGGGGTGGAGGCCATCGGCATGGCGGTGGAGGCCATCCTGCAGAACCACTATCAGACCGGCGCCGTCGTCGCGGTGGACGGTGGCCGGCGCCTCGCCTAACCGGGGGGAGCCGACGTGGCAGCCCGGCAGGGCGGCCGTGCACAACTCGCCCCGCGGTGGCGGAACGGGGCGCCCGGCGAGCAGCGCGGCGATCTCCGCGAAGGGGTCGGCCAGATAGGCGTCCGGGCGCAGGGCCGCCAAGCCGTCCGCCGGGAAGGAGCGGTTCACCCGACCGATCAGGTCGATGTCGGCGGGCCGGTCACGAGTCTTGCAGCCGGGGTGGGCGCGGTCGCGGCCCAGCGCCAGCTCGATCCCCACGCACAGCCCCTTGCAGCAGGAGGGGTCCAGCGCGCTTGGCACATAGGCGCAGTAATTGACGAAGGGGTGGGCGCTCGCCATGCCGACCGGTGCGGTGCGGTAAAAGCGGCTGAGCAGCACACCGCCGAACACATCGGCCAGATGGGCGGCGATTCGCGCCGCGTTCCGGTCCGGGTCCAGATTGGTTCCGATTCCCAGGATGTAGCCGGCTGTCGCCATGATGGCGGTGGGCATCGGACTCAGGGTGTCCATGGGCGTTCCATCGGTCGAGATGTGCATAGGAAAGATGTGAAAAGCCGAACAGAAACGATGATGCCGAATTGTTGCAGGCTGATCATTTCGCGAGGCAAATATGAGCGAATTTCGATGCATCTTTCCGTATGTGAAAATTCGATGGCTGTTTTTTACAGAATTTTCGTTGGAACGTTCATAGAAAGCAATCATGATAAAGGTTGCATGGCCGAATTGCCGACGGTTAGCCGATATGGTGAATGGAATTCTTTGCCGTTTTGTCGCCCTGGCGTTGTTTGTACTTGCCGGTGCAGCGAGCGCCGGGACGCTGCCGACGCCGACGGAAAAGCCGGTCCTGGTCGTGTCGGGCCTGATCGGAACGACGAACCAGGATGGCATGGCGGTTTTCGACCGTCCCATGCTGGAGGCGCTCGGCATGGTGTCCTTCACCACCGCCACGCCCTGGTACAAGGAGCCGGTGACCTTCGAAGGCGTGCCGCTGGCCCGCCTGATGGAGCGTGTCGAGGCGCGCGGCGAAACGCTGACCGCGACGGCGCTGAACGACTACACCGGCGAAATCCCCATGGACGACGTGCGCAACCGCAAGGTGATCCTGGCGCTGAAGCGCGACGGGGCCTATATGCCGGTCAGCGACAAGGGGCCGCTGTTCATCGTCTATGATTTCGACCATGATCCGGAAGCCAACCGGCAGAAGTATTTCGCACGCTCGGTCTGGCAGGTCGCCCGGTTGACCGTGAAGTGAAGGCACCCTCCGTGAGTTTGCCGACCGAGACCGCGCCGAACGGGAGCACCCGGCTGTCCCGCCTGTTGGGCTGGGCGTCGGAGGACCGCGCGCGCCGCCTGGGTCTCTGGCTGGCCATCCTGACCGGCGCATTCGGTCTGGCCGCTGCCTATCTGTCCCTGCTGGTGGTGAATTACGGCGAGGCGCTGCGCGGGGCCGCGCCCTACAACTTCGCCTGGGCCGCCGGCCAGACGGTGGGCGAGGTGACGCGGCTGGAGCAGCGCATCCTGGCCAGCGCGCTTCCCGGAACCAACATCGATGCAGAGGAGGTGCAGCTCCGCCTGGACATCGTGCGCAACCGCATCGCCGTGCTGGGGCGGGGGCAGGCCTCCCTCTTCATGGACCGCTATCCGCAGCATCGCCGCACGGTGGCCCGGCTGGAGCAGGCGCTGGACACCGTCGGCACGATCCTGGCCGGGCCGCTGCCGCCGGCGGAGAAGGCGCTTGCCGCCCTGGCGGTGCTGGAACCCGTCGACCGCGAGCTGAACGCCTTCGCCTCCGTCGCTTCCCAGTTCGGCGGGGAGCTGGTGGACGAGGGGCACGACCACCTGCTCTATCTGCATGGGCTGTTCTCCATGCTGGCCGCCGGTCTGGCGGTCTGCGGCGTCCTGTTCATCACCGTGCTGCTGATCCAGAACCGGACCATCCGGCGCGCGCACGACCGCATGGAGGCGATGGCCGGCGCCCTGCAGACGGCCATCGCCCAAGCGGAGGAGGCCAGCCAGGCCAAGACCCGCTTCCTGGCGACCATGAGCCACGAGCTGCGCACCCCGCTGAACGCGATCATCGGCTTCTCGGAGCTGATCCGCGACGACGGCGGCCTCCAGGGCGAGGGCCGGCCTTCCGGGGGGGGCGCACCGGGAAGCGCGAAGGAAGGCACCCGCCGGGAACACGCCCAGTATGCGGGCTACATCCTGGGGAGCGCCCGGCACATGCTCAGTCTGGTCATCGACATCCTGACGGTGGCCCAGATGGAATCGGGCCATGCCAACCTGACCTTCGAACCCGTGGACCCGCGCAAGGTGGTCGGCACCGCCATCGCCACGGTGCTGGGCACCCAGGCCGGGCGCGGTCGGACGATCCGGACGGCGGCGGGGGCGGTCTGGCCGGTGCTTCAGGCCGACGAGCGGGCGGTGCGGCAGATGCTGCTGAACCTGCTGTCCAACGCGGTGAAGTTCAGCAGCGCCCCGTCGCCGATCGAGGTTCAGGCGTGGCTGGACCCGCAGGGCGGCTTCGTCATCGCCGTGCAGGACCAGGGCATCGGCATGACGCCGGAGCAGATTGAAAAGGCCGCCCAGCCGTTCTATCAGGCGGAGGACGGCGCGACCCGCCGTTTCCAGGGGTCGGGGCTGGGGCTCAGCATCGTGAAGAGCCTGATGGAGGCGCATGGCGGCCGGCTGCTGCTGGAAGGCGCGGCGGGGGCCGGCCTTCGAGCGTCGCTGCATTTCCCGGCGGAACGGGTCGGTGGTCCAATGCTGCGTCCGGAGCCGGCCAGCCAGTTTTGAGACCCATTTTTGAGACGAGACCGGCGCCAAACGCGCTGGAAGAAAGCAAAAGAAGGAAGGGATCGGGTTTTATGACGGTGCAGGCAAATGTTCTCGCCCTCGTGCAGGAGGCGATGGAGGCGCGCCGGTCGAACGAGGCGCTCGACACGCCGCTGGACGCCGCGGGCGAGGCGGCCATGATCGACGCCGCGGCGCGGAAGGTGGAGGAACTGCTCGACGTGCTGCGGATCGACCACCGCAACGACCACAACACCCGAGACACGCCGCGCCGCGTCGCCAAGATGCTGGTGCGCGAGCTTCTGAAGGGCCGCTTCACGGCGCCGCCCGAGCTGACTGAGTTCCGGAACGCCGAGGAATTTGACCATCTGATCGTCACCGGTCCGATCGCCGTGCGCTCCACCTGCGCGCACCATCTGATGCCGATCTACGGCACCGCCTTCATCGGCATCCTGCCGGCCAAGGGCGGCAACATCCTTGGCCTGTCCAAGTACGACCGGATCGTCGACCATTTCGCCGCCCGCTTCCAGATCCAGGAGGAGCTGGTCAAGCAGATCGCCAACTTCATCGTGGAGGCCACCCGGCCCCGCGGGCTGGCCGTGCGGATCAGCGCCGTCCACATGTGCAAGACCCACCGCGGCGTGCGCGCCGGCCATGACAGCCGCATGGTCAACAGCTCCTTCCACGGCGAGCTGCTGGAGTCGCGCGAGCTGCGCGAGGAGTTCCTCAGGGAGTGCGCGACGCTTGAGCGGTCCGCCCGCTGAGCGGAGCGTCCTGTCCCCGGGCCCGCCCGCCGTGATGGGCGCTGAGTGGCGGTCCGGCATGGCGGGGGCGGCGCTGCTGATGGCGGCGTCGCTCGCCCTGGTGCTGACCGCCGGGGCGCTGGCCCGCGAACTAGGCGGCCGCTACAGCGCGGCGGAGGTGCTGTTCCTGCGCTTCCTGCTGTCGCTGCCGGTGGTCGCCGCGGCGGCCGTCGCGATGGCCGGGCGGCGCGCCCTGTCCGTCACCCGGCCCGGCGGCCACGCGGTGCGGGCGCTGAGCGGCGTCGGGGCGGCGCTGATCTTCTACGCGGCGACCCAGCATCTGCCCTTTGCCGATCTGATCGCCCTGTCCTACGCGGCTCCGCTGTTCGTGGTGCTGCTGTCCGGCGCGGCCATCGGGGAGCGGGTGGGGGCGGCCTCCGCCCTCTGCGTCGCGCTGGGGATGGCCGGCGTCTTCCTGATCGCCCCGCCGACGCGGCTGGAGCCGTGGAGCCTCGCCATGCTCGCCATGGCCTTCCTGAACGCGGTCTGCATCCTGGCGACCCGGCGGACGGCCCAGGCCGACGGACCGGCGGCCACCGGGCTGGTCTTCGTGCTGGCCGGGTGCCTGCTGACCGCCCCGGCGGCCCTGCTGACCGGTTTCCGCATGCCCGATGCCGCCGACCTGCCGGCCTTCCTGCTGCTGGGCCTCGCCGCGGGGACGGCCATCCTGCTGAACGCCGCCGCCTTCCGCCGGGCGCCCGCGGCGGTGCTGGCGCCCATCGACTATCTGGGGATCGCCGCCTCGGCGGCCATCGGCTTCCTGTGGTGGGGCGAAAGCCCGTCGCCCGCGGTGCTGCTGGGCGGGGCGCTGATCGCCGCGGCCGGGCTGGGCACGCTGTGGGCCGGCGCGCGGCGGCCGGGCTGAGACCCCGCCGGTTCGATCACAGCTCGATCAGCGCGTAGGGCCTTCCCGACTCCTTCTCGATGGTCTGGGCGACGTTGTAGACCGGCGTGCCGCGCAGGGTCCGGCCGGCGTAGCTGCCGTGGTGGGCGTGGCCGTGGACGACCGCCTGAACGTGGAAGCGGTCGATGGTCTCCGCCAGACGCGAGGAGCCGAGGAACGGGTAGATCTCGGTCGGCTCGCCGCGCACCGTCTCGGCGATCGGGGCGTAGTGCAGGACGACCATGGTCCGTTCGGTCTCCAGCTGGCGCAGGGCGCTTTCCAGCCGCATCGCCTCGTTCACCGCCTCGTGCACGAACTGCTTGATCGCCGGTTCGCCGAAGGCGTCGAGCATGCGGTTCTCGAACCCGCCGCCGAAGCCCTTCACCCCGGCGAAGCCGACGCCGCGGATCTCCAACGGGTTGCCGTCGAGGAAGCGGACGCCGGCCTGCTCCAGGATGCGCTGAAGCTCCTCGACGTGGCCGCATTCGTGGTCGTGGTTGCCCAGCACGGCGACCACCGGGATGCCGATGGCCCGCAGGTCCTCAGCCAGCACCTCGGCCTCGCGCGGCTTGCCGTGGTTGGTCAGGTCGCCGGCCAGCGCCAGGACGTCCGCCCGGTCGGCGATCTCCTGGAACAGCTCGCGGTAGGGGTGGGTGGAGGTTTCCCCCACATGGATGTCGCCGATGGCGGCGACCTTGATCGTTCCTTCAGCCATGCTTCGTTTCCTCGCCGACGACGTCGGCGAACCCCCAGTCCGTGACGTCGATCCGATAATCCTCGCGCGAGAACAGCCGCCCCCGGCAGATGCGGGTCTGCGGCACCGGCAGCTTCGCGCGCTCGTTCAGCCGGTCCAGAAGCTCCTGCAACAGCCAGCCGGGGATGTGGTCGCGCTCCGTCGGGTAGATGAAGCGGAAGTTCAGGACGTGCATCAGCAGCACCTCCCAATACTGCTCCATGTGGCCGAGCAGCCGTTTCCAGTCGATGTGGGTGTGCTGCTTCAGGATCATGTGGGCGACGTCGGGGCCGTCGTACTTGTGCCGCATCTGCACGAAGGCCTTGGAGAAGACCATTTCCGTTGGCGGGATGAGCTGCACGTCGGCGCCGCAGACCAGCGCGCGGTGGTCCTCCTCGAACCAGCGGTCGTTGACCGGGTTGATGGCGGCGGCGGAGTTGAAGATCACGTCGAAGAACAGGTCGCCGTGCAGGACCTTGCCGATCCAGCGTTCGTCCTCGATCTCGGTGCCGAAGCCGCGATCCTGGAAATGCGCGAGGATGCGCGGAAAGTCGCCGCCCCGGCAGAAGATGTCGATGTCCTTGGTCGGCCGGGTGATCCCGGTGTAGGCGCTGAGCGCGTAGGTGCCGCCCAGCAGGAAGGGAATGCCGGATTCCTTCAGAACCTTGAGACTCTCCGTGTAGAAGGCCTCGGCCTCGGCCGAAACATCCGCACGGCCTTCGCGCCCCCGGCTTTCGCGGTTGCCGTCCATCGCACCCCCTCTCCTCCGCTGTCGTCTTTCGCGCCTTCAACAGGAGGAGTGGGCGAAACGGCACCGCCGAATGGTGCCGGTGGCGGGAAAAAAGCGGGCAAGGGCGGGCGGAACCGCCGCGCCGCTACACCGGTTGAGGGTGGTATTGCTGATGGGGAGGCAACCGATGGCACGACATCCGATCCCACAGGGGCTTTTGCTCGCCGCCGGCCTCGTGCTGTGCGGTGCCGGTCCCGCTCTGGCGCAGGGAAGCTGCGCCGCGCTGGTCGACCGCTTCGCCGCCGAGAACAACCTGTCGGCCAGCCCGCCGCCGGTCGCGACTCCGCCGGGCAGCTCCGGCTCCACCGCAGGGGACGGGGCGTTGCCCGATGGAGGTTTGGGCGGCAGTTCCGGCACGACGCCGGACCAGCTCGCCCGCTCGGGTGGGGTGGTGGCGCCGCCGGCCTCGGGCGACCGGGCGGTGATCGAGCCGCCGCGCACCGGCGCTCCCATGCCGACCGCTCCGGCGGTGCGGCCCGACGCCGCGCCGAACAGCGGCTCCTCCATGGAAAGCGGGTCGATGGGGCAGGCGGCGCGCAACGCCCAGATCGAATCGCTGGTGACCGCCGCGCGCTCCGCCGCGAAGGACGGCAACGAGCAGCTTTGCATGGAATCGCTGGACAAGGCGCGCGGCCTGACCCGCGCCGCGCCGGGAGCAACGGGTGGCACGATGGGCGGGGGCGGCTGATGGCGACGGTGCGGATGATGGCCGAACTGATGGCCGCCGACCTGAGCGTCGCCGGCCCCCTTCCACCTTCCCCGCCGACCCCGGACATGCCGGTGCCGCCGCCCGGCATGCCGGACATGCCCGGCGACCCCTCGCGGCCGCCGATCAAAGAGCCGCCGGACGCCATCCCCGTTCCCCCGGAGGAACCGCCGCCCAACCCCGAGCGGCTTGCCTGAAACCGCCCGCCGGGGAGAAAAATGGCACCAGGGCCGCGTGAGCGCGAAACGGCGCTCCTGCGGTCTTGTGATTCGCGCGGGGAAAGGCGATGTGTTCTGTCGGGCACCGGAGGCCGGTGCCGAGTCGCCTTTTGGAGTTCAGTGGGTCTCATGCACCGTCAACCCCCGCGCCAGCACGTCTACCGCCAGCCCGTCGTCCTCGGCACCCAGGTTCAGGCCACCGTCAAGTGGTACGATCCGACCCGCGGCTTCGGCTTCGTCAAGTTCGAGGACGGGTCGCCCGACGCCCTGATCCCCGCCGCCATCGTCGGCACCGCCGGCCACGAGTCCCTGCCGGACGGCGCCACCGTCGTGGTGGACATCGTCGAGGGGCGCAAGGGCAACCAGGTCTCCGCCCTGCATTCGGTCGACACCTCCACTGCCGTCCCGGCGCGTCCGGCCCGTGCCCAGGGTCCGCGCCCGTCCTTTGGCGACCGAGGGGGCTTCGGCGACCGCAACGACCGTGGGGGTGACCGCGGGTTCGGCAACCGCGGCTACAACGACCGGGGCGGTGATCGCGGCGGTGATCGCGGGTTCGCTGGCCGGGGCGACAGCCGTGGCTTCAACGATCGGGGTGGTGATCGCGGCTTCAACGACCGGGGCGGCGACCGCGGCGGCTTCGGCGGCCCGCGCCGTCCGGCGGCGGGCGGCCCGGCCACCCAGACCGAGGGCACCGTGAAGTGGTTCAACGCCACCAAGGGCTTCGGCTTCATCGCCCAGGACGGCGGCGGCCAGGACGTGTTCGTCCACATCAAGGCGGTGGAGCGCTCGGGCCTGCAGGGGCTGAACGACGGCCAGCGCGTCCGCATCTCCGTCCGCCAGGGCGACAAGGGTCCGGAAGCCGTCTCGGTCGAAGAGGCGTAAGGCCTCGGTCCATTGACGATGGTCCACCGAAGGTAAGGTGTCGTTCGGCTCGGTTGAACGGCGGCGCAAAGCCGCGCATCGTGGCGGGGCCGGGACGGCGGTGCGACGGCGCGCCGCCCCGGCCCGATCCGAATCAAGAAAGGACGCCCAGTGGTTCCCGTCACCTGTCCGACCACGCCCTTCGACGGCCAGAAGCCCGGCACCTCCGGGCTGCGCAAGGCCGTGAAGGTCTTCGAGCAGCCGCGCTATCTGGAAAACTTCGTCCAATCCATCTTCGACTGCGTCGACGGCCTGTCCGGCGCCACGCTGGTGATCGGCGGCGACGGGCGGTACCACAACCGCACCGCCGTGCAGACCATTCTGCGCATGGCCGCGGCCAACGGCGTCGCGCGCGCGGTGGTCGGGCGCGGCGGCATCCTGTCCACCCCGGCGGCCTCCTGCGTCATCCGCAAGCGCGGGGCCATCGGCGGCGTAATCCTGTCGGCCAGCCACAACCCCGGCGGCCCGGACGGCGATTTCGGCATCAAGTTCAACGCCGCCAACGGCGGCCCGGCGCCGGAATCGATGACCGACGCCTTCTTCGCCCGCTCCAAGGCCATCACCGAATACAAGACGCTGGAGTCGCCGGACCTCGACCTCGACCGGCTCGGCGGGACGGCGCTCGGCGGCATGGCGGTGGAGGTCATCGACCCGGTGGCCGACTATGCGGAGCTGATGGAATCGCTGTTCGACATGGCGGCGATCCGCAAGCTGTTCGCGTCGGGCTTCCGCATGGTGTTCGACGCCATGCACGCGGTCACCGGCCCCTACGCCACGGAGATCCTGGAGCGCCGGCTGGGCGCCCCCGCCGGCACCGTCATCAACGGCACGCCGCTGGAGGATTTCGGCGGGCACCACCCCGACCCGAACCTCGCCCACGCCGAGGAGCTGGTGGAGCGGCTGTTCGGGCCGGACGCGCCGGACTTCGGCGCCGCCTCGGACGGCGACGGCGACCGCAACATGATCCTGGGCCGCAACGTCTTCGTGTCGCCCAGCGACAGCCTCGCCGTGCTGGCGGCCAACGCCACCCACGTCCCGGCCTTCAAGGGCGGTCTGGCCGGCGTCGCCCGTTCCATGCCGACCAGCCGGGCGGTGGACCGCGTGGCGGCGAAGCTGGGGATTTCCTGCTACGAGACGCCGACGGGCTGGAAGTTCTTCGGCACGCTGCTCGACGCCGGGCGCATCAACCTGTGCGGCGAGGAGAGCTTCGGCACCGGCGCCGACCATGTGCGCGAGAAGGACGGGCTGTGGGCCGTCCTGATGTGGCTCAACGTGCTGGCCGCCCGCGGCCTGTCGGTGGCCGAACTGATGGCCGAGCATTGGGGGACCTACGGGCGCACCTATTACGGCCGCCACGATTACGAGGCCATCCCGCAGGAGGCCGCCGACGCCCTGATCGCCGAGCTGCGCGGGACGCTGCCGGGGCTGGCCGGAACGGACCTCGGCGGGCGCACGGTCGCGGCGGCGGACGAGTTCGCCTACACCGACCCGGTGGACGGCAGCCGGTCGGAGCGGCAGGGCCTGCGCGTCGGGTTCGAGGACGGGTCGCGCATCGTCTACCGCCTGTCCGGCACCGGCACGTCGGGCGCCACGCTGCGCGTCTATTTCGAGCGGTACGAGCCGGTCGGCGGCGAGCATGGGCTGGACGCCCCGGTGGCGCTGAAGCCGCTGGCCGATCTGGCCGCGGAACTGGCCGGCATCGTGCGCCACACCGGGCGCACCAAGCCGGACGTCGCCACGTAACGGCGTGACCTGAAGGAAGGCTCTTCCTCCGGAGCCAGGGGAGGGGCCTTTTTCTTTTCAGAACACCGCCTGGAGCAGGCCCAGCGTGCGCCGCTTGGCCAGGGCGGCGCTGGCCGCGTCGTAGCTGGCGCGCTCGTCGCAGTTGAAGCCGTGGCCGGCCGGGTAGAGGTGCGTGATGGCGGGGGGGTGGCGCTGGCGCACCGCCTCGGCCACCGTCAGGGGAATGGCGTGGTCCGTCTCGCCGAAATGCAGCAGCACAGGCGTGCGCGGCACCTCGTCCAGCCGGTTGCCGATGCCGCCGCCGTAATAGGCGACGGCGGCGCGGACCGGCAGGCGCGACGCGGCGGCCCAGGCGATGGTGCCGCCCCAGCAATAGCCGGCGATGGCTGCCCCCTCCGCCCCGCCGAGATGGGCGAGCCCCGCCGCCACGTCGATCAGAGCGTCGTCGACGCTGACCGCGCCCATCAGGTCGCGGCCGCGCTGGACGCCGGCCTCGTCATAGGGCAGCTCCACCCCGCGCTGCGCCCGGTCGAACAAGGCGGGGGCCAGCGTGTGGTAGCCGTCCGCCGCGTAGCCGTCGCAGACGCGGCGGATGTGGCTGTTGATCCCGAAAATCTCCTGGACGATCAGGAGCCGCCCCTTCTCCGGTCCCATCGGCCGGGCCTCGTAGGCGGTCAGCCGGTGCCCGTCGGAGGCCGTCAGGTGCGTCCAGGCGCCGCTCGTTCCGCCGCTCGTGCCGCTGGTCGTTCCGGTCATGGCTGGTCTCTCCCTCCATTCGTTCCGTGCAGGGAAGATAGCAGCCTGACGCCGGGTGTCATCCGCGACCGACTGGCCCATATCCCCTAGGACCGTCACCCCGTCACTGGAGCCGCCCGATGTCCGCCCCCGCCGACCGTTCCCCGACCGCTGGACCCTTCGACCTGACGCCGCCGACGCCGGAGCAGCGCGCGGTGCTGGTGGAGCGCCTGTCGGACGAGGAGCGGCACGTCCTGCTCAGCCACGGGACGGAGGCGCCCTTCTGCGGCGGCCTGCTCGACAACAAGAAGCCGGGCACCTACGCCTGCCGTCTCTGCGGCCTGCCGCTGTTCCGGTCCGGGACGAAGTTCGAATCCGGCACCGGCTGGCCCAGCTTCACCGCACCCTACGAGAACGCGCATCTGAAGCTGGTGCAGGACAACAGCTACGGCATGGTGCGGGTGGAGACGCTGTGCGCCCGCTGCGGCAGCCACCAGGGCCACGTCTTCCCCGACGGCCCGCCGCCGACCGGCATGCGCTTCTGCATCAACTCCGTCTCCCTGGCCTTCCTGCCGGAGGGACAGGCGCTGGCCAGGAGCGTTCAGGACTGGGTGGAGGAGGGGGCGGCGTTCTAGCAGACGCTTGCCCCCTCCCTAACCCTCCCCCGCTGTCGCAGGGGAGGGGACTTGATTCTCCCTCCCCTGCAAAGCGGGGGAGGGCCGGGGTGGGGGTAAAAGCCTCCCCCAAACCTCCCGTTTCATTGGATACCCCCTTCATGCCGACCGACGACACCTCCCGCTCACCCATCTCCGTCCTCGACCTCGCCCCGGTCCCGGAAGGCAGCACGCCGGGCGACGCCTTGCGAAACACGCTGGACCTCGCCCGCCACGCCGAGCGGCTGGGCTACCGCCGCTACTGGCTGGCCGAACACCACAACATGACCGGCATCGCCAGCGCCGCGACCTCGGTCGTCATCGGCCATGTCGCGGCGGGCACCTCGACCATCCGCGTCGGGGCCGGCGGCATCATGCTGCCCAACCACTCGCCGCTGGTCATCGCCGAGCAGTTCGGCACGCTGGAGGCGCTGTTCCCCGGTCGCATCGACCTCGGGCTGGGCCGGGCGCCCGGCACCGACCAGATGACGCTGCGCGCCCTGCGCCGTGATCCGTCGGTGGCGGAGCAGTTCCCCCAGGATGTGCTGGAGCTTCAGGCCCTGCTCGGCCCCGTCCAGCCGGGCCAGCGCGTGCAGGCCGTGCCCGGCGCCGGCACGGAGGTGCCGCTGTGGATCCTCGGCTCCAGCCTGTTCGGCGCGCAGCTGGCGGCGGCCTTCGGCCTGCCCTACGCCTTCGCCTCGCACTTCGCGCCGGACGCCCTGATGCGGGCGCTGCAGGTCTACCGGGAGAATTTCACGCCCTCGGCGCAGCTCGACCGGCCCTACGCCATGGTCGGGGTGAACGTCGTCGCCGCCGAGACCGACGCGGAGGCGCGCCGGCTCTTCACCTCCGCCCAGCAGAGCTTCGCCCGCCTGATCCGCGGCACCCGCGGCCAATTGCCGCCGCCCATCGACGACATTGAGAGCTTCTGGTCGCCGCTGGAGAAGGCGCAGGCGATGAACATGCTGTCCTGCTCCTTCGTCGGCTCGGCGGAGACGGTGCGGCGCGGGCTGGACTCCTTCCTCGCCGAAACCGGAGCCGATGAGATCATGGTGGCCTCGGCCATCCACGACCACGCGGCGCGGGTGCGCTCCTACGAGATCCTGGCGGAGGTCCACGGGGCGCTGCGGGCCGCGGCCTGACGCGCTCCAAATTGGGGGAGCGGTCCGGCGCAACCGCACAGCGCGCTTCGCGGACTGCGCCATGGACCGCGCCGGAGGAGAGCCCTATCGTCTGTGGCCCGGCGTCGCGTGACGCGGTTCACAGAGATGGAGAGGGGATATGGCCGAGTTTCCCCACGCCAGCAGGGTCAACGTGACGCTTGATCTGCCGCTCGACGTCTATCGGCGTCTGGAACAGCAGGCGCGCTACATGAGCGTTACCGTCGAGGCGCTGCTGAAGACTATCCTGGCGCAGCAACTCTACGACTCCAGTCTTCGCAATATGGATTAGTTCATTGTCGTGAGGCGGCGCGCACGGCGGCGTCAAGATCGCCGTGGCTCTCCAGAAGCGCCGCCAGACCGGCCTCCTCCAGCACGCCGCGGATCGGGCCGGGCACCGCCGCCAGCACGATCCGCACGCCGGACCTCCCGCCCGTGCTTCCCGCACCCGGCCGCGCCTGCCGCACCGCCAGCAGCAGCGAGCGCAGCCCCGCCGGGGTCAGTTGCGTCACCGCCGACAGGTCGAGCACCAGCCCGGCCGGCGCCTTTTCCGGCGCGTCCGGGGTGGCGGGGGCCAGTGCTGCGAACAGGCGCGCCTCGAACCGGGGGGCGGCGGCGCTGTCGATCGGCCCCACCGGGCGCAGGATCGTCACGTCGCCGCGCACCTCTTCCGCGATTTGCATCAAACCCTCCGATTTCCCCATCCGGCTGGGCCTGCTATACCTCCTCCGGCGGGGGATTTCCCATCACACGGATCATCATACAGCAGAGCGGCGGCGGGGGCATGGAATCGGACGGACGCTTCGGCGGCGGGGCGGGCCTGCGGGACGGCGGGGAGTTTTCCGACGAGTCCGGCGGCGGGCCGCGCGCGCTCCCGGCCTTCCTCGCGGCGGGACCCGCCGTGGCCCCGGAGGACCGCCCTCCGGCGGAGGCGCCGCCGGACCAGCCGGCGCGGCTGCGCGGGGCGCTGAACCCGCTGCTGGCCGCCGCCGGGCCGCTGCTCGACCTCGCCGGGTCGCTGCGCGAACGCTCGGGGCACGAGAACCCGGAGGGCTTGCGCGACGTCATCCTCGCCGAGGTCCGCCGCTTCGAAGAGGAGGCCGCCGCCATCGGCGTCCCGCCGGAGGAGGTGCGCGTCGCCCGCTTCGCCCTGTGCACCATGCTGGACGACGTGGTGCGGGCCACCCCCTGGGGGGCGCGCTGCCGCTGGGCGCGCGAGGGGCTGGCGGTGGTGGTCGATCCCGGCGCCGGCGGGCCGGACCGCTTCTTCGACCTGCTCGACACCATGCTGAGCGACCCGCGCCTGCACCGGCTGGAGCTGGAGCTGTTCTACGCCTGCCTGTCGCTGGGCTTCGAGGGCAAGTTCCGCGACAAGCCGCGCGGCGCCCACGACCTCGCCCATCTGCGGGACGAGCTGTTCCGCGTGCTGCGCCGCCTGCGCGGCGAGCGGGAGCGCGCGCTGTCGCCGCAATGGCGCGGCGTCGCCGAACGATTCCGCCCGCTGGGGCATGTGCTGCCGCCCTGGCTGGCCGCGGTGGCGGTGGCGACGCTGCTCGGCGGGCTGTTCCTGACCCTGTCGGCCTCGCTGGGCGGCCGGGCGGACGCGGTGGTGGCCCGGCTGGGCGCGCTGCTCCCCGACCGGCCGCTGGAGCTGGTCCGCGCCGTCCCGCCGCCGCCGCCCAGCGCGGGTCCGGCGCTGGCCGTCCGCGTCACCGCCCTGCTCCAGCCGGAGATCCGCTCCGGCGCCGTGGCGGTGCTGGCCGGCGACGACGGGGCGCTGGTCATCCGCATCGAGGGGGCGGGCATGTTCGCCACCGGCAGCGACGCGATCCGCGCCCGCTACCGCGCCGTGGTCGACCGCGTCGGACAGGCGCTGGGTCCCGAGGCGGGGCGCGTGGTGGTGGTTGCCCACACCGACGACCAGACCCCGCGCGGCGGCGGGTTGCCGACTCCGGAGGCGCTGACCGAGGCGCGGGCGGTGGCCGTGCTGAAGATCCTGGAGCGCACGCTGGGCGCCGAGCGCCTGACCGCCGAAGGGCGGGGCGAGAGCGAACCGCTGGCCCCCAACACCACGCCGGCCAACCGGGGCGCCAACCGGCGCGTCGATGTCCGCCTCTACCCCGAATAGGCCGCGGTCCATGAGCGAACCGTCTCCGCACACCCGCTCCAAGACGTCCCAGGGCAGGGCCCGCCGCGCCGACCCGGCGATGGCGCCGCGGCTGCGCTGGTGGACCACGCTCGCGGTCGCCCTGTCGGTGGGGCTGCTCGGCTGGGCGGTGATGCCGCTGCTCGGCTTCGGCGGCTTGGCCCGCCTGCTGCCGGCGCTGGTCCTGCTCGGCCTGTGGTACGCGCTGAACCGGCACGAGGACGGCCGGCAGAGCGCCGCCAACGCCCGCTTCGTCGAGGCGCTGGCGGCGTCCCGCGATCCCGAGCTGAAGGCGTCGCTGGACGAGCTGGGCACGGTGCGCGAGCGGCTGGACGCGGTGATCGACCGGCTTAAGACGCAGCGCTTCGGCGCGCGCTGGGGCGGCCAGTATCTCTACCAGCTTCCCTGGTATCTGGTGATCGGCGCCCCCGGCTCGGGCAAGACGACGGCGCTCGCCAACGCCCGGCTGGGCGCGGCGCTGGGCGGCGGGTTGGACGGCATGCCGGTGCAGAATCTGGGCGGCACCCGCAACTGCGACTGGTGGTTCACCGACGAGGCGGTGCTGATCGACACGGCCGGCCGCTACACCACCCAGGACAGCCGCCGGGCCATCGACGGGCGCGTCTGGTCCGGCCTGCTCGACCTGTTGAAGGAGCACCGCCCGCGCCAGCCGGTGAACGGCGTGCTGCTGACCATCAGCCTGACCGACCTCGCCGGCTGGAGCGATGCGGAGCGGCACAACCACGCCATCACCATCCGCCAGAGGCTGGGCGAGCTGCGCGCCCATCTCGGCATTCGCGTGCCGGTCTATCTGCTGTGCACCAAGGCCGACCTCGTCGACGGCTTCACCACCTATTTCGACCCGCTGGACCGGGCGGAGCGCGCCCAGATCTGGGGCATCACCTTCCCGGTGGAGGATTTGCCGCCCGGCCCGCTGGCCAGCTTCCACGCGCAGTACGCGGCGCTGCTGCGCCGGCTGGAGGAGCGGCTTCCCGAACGGCTGCACCAGGAACCGGACATCCAGCGGCGCGGCGACGCCTTCGCCTTCCCGCTGCGCATGGCGGGCTTCGAGGCGGCGCTGGCCGACCTCGTCGACACCGCCTTCACCGCGGAGGCGGAGGAGGCGGTGCCGCTGCTGCGCGGCATCTACCTGACCAGCGCCACCCAGCCCGGCGCCTCCGCGGAATCGCCGGCCCAGACCTTCTTCCTGGAGCGGCTGTTGCCCGAGGTGGTCTTCCCCGAGGCCAACATGGTCGGGGTGGACCGCGCGCTGGAGCGGGCGCGGCGGCGGCGGCACGTCTGGGCGCTCGGCGGGACGGCGGCGGCGGGCCTGCTGCTCGGGCTGGCCGGGCTGAGCGGCCACCGCGCCAACGAGGCATTGCTGGCGCGGGCGGAGGCCGCCGTGGCGGTGGCGGAGGAGCGGCTGCGCGCCCTCGATACCCCGCCGCGCTTGCTGACGCGGGTGGAGGATTCCGACTTCCTCGCCGTCCTGCCGGCGCTCGACGCGTTGCGCGCGCTGCCGGCCGGCTGGACCGAGCGGGCGGAGCGGCGGGCGTCCCTGCTCGGCTTCGGCCTGTCGCAGGGGGAGCGCGTCGGCCTGCCCGCCGAGGACGTCTACCGCCGGGCGCTGCGCAGCGTGTTCCTGTCGCGCATCGTCCTGCGGCTGGAGGAGCAACTCCGCACCGGCTGGGCGCGGCCCGACCTGCTGCGGCAGAGCCTGCGCGCCTACGCCATGATCGGCGGGCGGGAGCCGCTGGACCCGGCGGTCCTGGCGGAATGGCTGGCCGCCGACTGGCAGCGCACGCTCCCCGGCGCCGCCCATGAGGCGGAGCGCCGGGCGCTCGGCGACCATCTGGCCGCTCTGGTCGAGGCCGGCTTCGCCCCGGTGCCCCCGGACGAGGCGCTGGTGTCGCGCGTCCTCGACGTGCTGGGCCAGCCGACCTCACCGGCTCCCCGTGTGCTCAACAACGGCGGGGCCGGCTGATGAGCCCCGGTTTCGCGGTGGGCTTCCATGGAAAGGTGCCGGCGCGCGGCGATTTCGTGGGCTACGGCCTGCCGCGCGGCGTGCTGCTTCCCTGGGACGCCTGGCTGACGGAGGTTCTCGACGCGGCGGTGCGCCAGCTCGGCTCGCCCTGGGAGCGGCTGTTCCAGTCAGCCCCGGTCTGGCGCTTCGCCCTGTCGCCCGGCCTGTGCGGGGAACCGCCGCTGGCCGGCATCATGATGCCCAGCGCCGACCGGGTGGGCCGGCAGTACCCCTTCACCATCGTCGGCACGCTGCCCTACGGCACCGACCTCGCGGTGGTGCCGGTGGCCTGCCTGCACTGGTTCACCCGCGCTGAGTCCATCGCCGCCGACGCCTGCCGCGCCGGCGCCGACGTGGACGCGCTGCCCGCCCGCATGGCGATCCTGGGCCGCCCGGAGCCCAACGGCGCCGACCCCACCGTCGCCACCGTGGTCGAGGAGCGCGTCGGCCCGCTGCCGCCCCGCGCCAGCCTGTGGTGGAGCCGCGGCGGCGGGCGGGTTCCGCCTTCGGTCCTGACCTGCTGCGGCCTGCCCCGCTCGTCCCGCGCCGCCGCCTTCATCGATGGAGCCTGGGAGCGGCGGGGCTGGGACGATCTGGACGGGTAGGGGGTGGAGGAAAGCTCACCCTCCCAGATTGACGATCTCCACCCGCCGGTTCTCCGCGGCCTTCGGCTTTCTGGGCAGCAGCGGTTCCCGCGCGCCCATCCCGGCGGTGTCCAGCCGGTCGCGGCGCACGCCGTGCCGTTCCGCCAGATAATCCGCCACGGCGTCGGCCCGGCGCTGCGACAGCGCCCGGTTGGCCGCGTCGCCGCCCACCGCGTCTGTGTGGCCGACGATGCGGAAGCGGGCGGTCGCCGCCTCCGGCGCCATCATCACCGCGCCGATGCGGTCGAGCACCGCCTGCGACTCCGGGCGGATGCGCGCCGAGTTGAAGTCGAAGCCGATCCGGAAGGCGGCGCGCAGCCCGGCCTTCAGCGCGGCGACGGGCGGGTCCGGCGGTGGCCCCGGCAGGGCCGGCACGGTCACCGGGCCGGGAGACGGTGCGGAAGCTGTGACGGGAGCCGGGGTCGGTGCCGCCGCGACGGGCGGGGGCGGCGGGCGCTTCATGACGATGGGCGGGCAGCCGGGTCCGGCGGCGCCGAACAGGGCGGCCTGGATCTCGCATTCGCTGGGGTTGGGGCCGAGCGGGACGGCGGGCGCCGCCGCCGATTGCGCCAGGGCCGGACCCGCGGGAAGGGCCAGCCCCCCTCCGAGAAGCCCTAAGGCCAAGAGCCCGATTGTTGGGAACCTCCGCATTTGCATGCCCGCATTGTCCCAGGCTTGGGGGCGGGCCGTCAAATTCCGCGTGGAACAGTCGTGCGTGCCTCTGTACGATCCCGGTCCGATCTTTCGTTTGCGGTATGCGGGAGGAAACAAGAATGAAGTCAATGAAGGCCCTGTTCGCCGGTCTGGCGCTGGCCGCCATGGTTCTGCCGGGCGTGGTCGCCAACGGCGCGGCGGCGGCGGACTACAAGGCCGAATACAAGCTGTCCACCGTGCTGGGCAAGCCGTTCCCCTGGGGCATCGGCGGCGACCGCTGGGCCGAGCTGGTCAAGGAGAAGACCAACGGGCGCATCAATGTGAAGATGTATCCCGGCTCCGCCCTGGTGAACGGCGACCAGACCAAGGAATTCACCGCGCTGCGCCAGGGCGTGATCGACATGGCGGTGGGCTCCACCATCAACTGGTCGCCGCAGGTGAAGGAGCTGAACCTCTTCTCGCTGCCCTTCCTGATGCCCGATCACAAGGCCATGGACGCGCTGACCCAGGGGCCGGTCGGCAAGCAGCTGTTCGATCTGCTCGCCACCAAGGACGTGGTGCCGCTGGCCTGGGGCGAGAATGGCTTCCGCGAGGTCTCCAACTCCAAGCACGCCATCACCAAGCCGGAGGACCTGAAGGGCCTGAAGATCCGCGTCGTCGGCTCGCCGCTCTACCTCGACACCTTCACCGCGCTCGGCGCCAACCCGACGCAAATGAGCTGGGCCGACGCGCAGCCCGCCCTGTCCACCGGCGCCGTCGACGGGCAGGAGAACCCGGTCGCCGTCTTCACCGCCGCCAAGCTGCCGACCCTCGGCCAGAAGCACCTGACCCTGTGGGGCTACGTCGCCGATCCGCTGATCTTCGTGGTCAACAAGGAGGTCTGGAACAGCTGGTCCAAGGAGGACCAGGAGGCGGTGCGCGCCGCCGCCGTCCAGGCCGCCGCGGAGGAGGTCGCCATCGCCCGCAAGGGCATCACCGCCCAGGACGACAGCCTGCTGAAGGAACTGGCCACCCAGGGCGTGGCGGTCGTGCAGCTGACGCCCGAGCAGCAGAAGGCGTTCCAGACCGCCACCCGCGCCGTCTACGACAAGTGGGCCAAGACCATCGGCCCCGACCTCGTGAAGGCCGCCGAGACCTCGGTTGCCGGCCGCAACTAAGCCCGTCCGGCGCCCGTCCGTTTCCGCTCCGGCGGTAAACGGGACGGGCGCCATTCCTTTTCAAAGTCCGCTCCAGCCCGCCCGTCCCCGTCCAGAGAACCCGTTATGACCGAAGACCCCGAACTGACGCGGCGCGAAGAGCCGCGCCCGCGCGTTCCCATCCGGATCGAGGAGGCGCTGGCGGCGCTGGCCATCGCGGCGATGGGGGCGATCACCTTCGCCAACGTGATCACGCGCTACCTGACCAACATTTCGCTCGCCTTCACGGAGGAATACGCCATCGCCCTGATGGTCGTGATGACCATGCTGGGCGCCTCGGTCGCGGTCGTGCGCAACCATCACATCCGCATCACCTATTTCGTGGACCGGCTGCGCCCGGTCATGCGGCGCAGGGCCGAGTTGTTCGCCATTGCCATCACGGCGCTGGTCTTCCTGGGGCTGGCCGTCTACGGCTCGCGGATGGTCTGGGACGAGTACCGGTTCGAGGAGACGTCGCCCGGTCTGGGCGTGCCGCAGTGGATCTACTCGATCTGGCTGCCGGTCCTGTCGGTGGTCATCGTGCTGCGGGCGCTGGGTCGTGGCATCCGCGTCGCGCGGGGGGACGAGCAATGATCACCGCGCTGCTGTTCGGCGGATTCTTCGCGCTGCTGATCGCCGGCGTGCCCATTGGCGCGGCGCTGGCGTTGGCCGGCGCCGTGGTGATCGGCGTCGCCGGCCTCGGCATCATGTCGCTGCCGACCACCGTCTACACCGGCATGGCGAAATACCCGCTGCTTGCCATTCCCATGTTCGTGCTGACCGGCCTGATCTTCGAACGGTCGGGCGTGGCGGAGCGTCTGGTGAAGTTCGCGCTGGCCGTCATCGGCAAGCGGCAGGGGGCGCTGCCTGCGGTCGCCATCATCGTGGCGATGTTCATGGGCGGCATCTCCGGCTCCGGTCCGGCGACCTCCGCCGCGGTGGGGGCGGTGATGACCGCGGCCATGCTGCGCGAGGGCTACCCGCGCGCCTTCACGGCCAGCGTCATCGGCGCCGCGGCGGCGACCGACATCCTGATCCCGCCCTCCATCGCCTTCATCATCTACAGCGTGATGGTGCCGCAGGCGTCGGTGCCGGCCCTGTTCGCGGCGGGCATGATCCCCGGCATCCTGGCCGGTCTGGCCCTGGTCATCCCGGCGGTCTGGATGTCGCGCCGCAACGGCTTCGGCGAGGTCGCGCGGGAGGGCGAGACGCGCCCGTCGATCTGGAAGGCCTTCAAGGAGGCAATCTGGGGCCTGATGGCGCCGGTGGTCATCCTGGGCGGCATGCGCGCCGGCCTGTTCACCCCGACCGAGGCGGCAGTGGTGGCTGCGGTCTACGGCCTGTTCGTCGGCTTCTTCATCTACCGGACGTTGACCCTGCGCATGGTCTACGACGTGTTGGTGGAATCGGCGGAAATCTCCGCGATCATCCTGATGGTGGTGGCGCTGGCCGGCGTCTTCGCCTGGGCGACCGGGACGCTGGGCGTCATCGACCCCATCGCCCGGGGGATCGTCGATCTCGGCATTGGGCAGTACGGCGTTCTCGCCCTGCTGATCGCGGCGCTGGTGGTGATCGGGATGTTCCTGGACGGGGTGTCCACCTTCCTGATCCTGTTGCCGATCCTGGTGCCCATCGCCAACCACTTCAATTGGGATCTGGTGTGGTTCGGCGTGATCCTGACCATGAAGCTGGCGATCGGCCAGTTCTCCCCGCCGATGGCCGTCAACCTGATGGTCACCTGCAAGATCGCCGGCACCACCATGGAAGCCACGGTGCGCTGGGTCGGCTGGCTGATCCTGGCGATGTTCCTGGCGCTGGCCGCGGTGGTGGTCTTCCCCGGGCTGGCGCTCTGGCTGCCGCGCAGCCTGGGCTACTGAGGGTGACGAATGCGGGGGCGCCTTGTGCGTCCCCGCCTCAGCTTTTCCGGCGGGTCGCCAGCAGGATGCCCGCTGCGATCAGGCCGATGCCAGCGGCGTGGTAGAGGTGGGGCTGCTCGCCGAGGAACAGGATGGCGAGGATGCTTCCGAACACCGGCATCAGATGGATGCACATCCCCGCCGTGTTGGCGCCGACCAGCGCCACGGCGCGGTTGAAGCAGAGATAGGCGGCGATCGACGGGAACAGCGCCACGTAGGCGACCGCCCCCAGCGCCGTCGGGGTGATCGGCATGGGGTTCCCGCCGACGCTTTCCCACAGGTAGAAGGGCAGCAGCATCGCCGCGCCGCCCGCGAAGGTGACGGCGATGAAGCTGAGGCCATGCACCGCCGGGCGGCGGCGCAGCAGGGCGGTGTAGGCGGCGTAGCCGAGCACCGCCGCCAGCACCCACAAATCCCCGGCGGCGAGCTGCAACCCGATCAGCACCGCCGGGTCGCCCCGCGCGATCAGCGTCAGGGCGCCGGCCAGCGAGACGGCGATGCCCACCCCTTGCCGCGGGGTCACGCGGTCGCCGAACAGGGCCAGGCTCATCAGCACGATCAGCACCGGCATGGACGATTGCATCATCACCGCGTTCAGCGCCGTGGTGGTGTGCAAACCCACATAGAGGAAGGTGTTGAAGACGGCGATGCCCAGCGCCGACAGCAGCAAGACGACCGGCCATTGGGCGGCCAGCGCCCGCGCGTCGTGCCGCAGGTGCCGCCACGCGAAGGGCAGCACCAGCAGCATCCCCAGTGTCCAGCGCCAGAAGGCCAGCCCGACCGGCGGCACCTCGCCCGACACCGCGCGGCCCAGGACGGCATTGCTGGCCCAGAACAGCGGCGGCAACATCATCAGGAGCCACGCCTGATCGAACAGGCGACGGCGGGCGGGGGTGGCGTTTTCGCTCACGGCTGGCGACTCATCGGGCTGGACGCGTCATGGAAGGTGCCGCGGCTCAGCCGCGGCGGCGCGGGGAGGCGAAGGGCGAAAGGGGGCCATCGCCACGGGAACCCTCGCCGCGCGGGCCGTCACCATGGGGACCGTCCGACCGGAAGGCCTCGCTGCGGGAGAAACCCTCGCGGCGCGGGCGGTCGCCACGGGGGCCCTCACCACGGGGGCCGTCACCGCGAGGACCATCGCCACGGGGACCGCGCCCCTCGCCACGGGGACCGTCGCCGCGGCCTTCGCGCGGCGGCTTCGGCGGCTGGCGCATCTCCACCTCCAGCTCGGCGATGCGCTTCACCAGCGCTTCACGGATCGCCGGGGCCGCGTGGGACTTCAGGGTGGCGAGCTGCTCCTTCAACTGCTGGAGCTGAAGCTGCTTCTGCTCCCGCGTGCGCTTGATGGCGACGTTGTCGGAATGCTGGCCGTCGAAGGCGCGCATGAAAAGGTCCTCGTTGCAGAAAATAAGACACCCGCCGTGGCGTCCCAGCGGACGCCCGGTCGGGGAGCGCGGAATATTGGAAAGGCACCGGCGCCAAAGCAAGCCGGGAGTTTGCTCCGCCTGTGCGATAAAGCGGTTGACGGGGGAGGTCCGGATCACTCTTCCAACGAACGTCGGCTGCGGAACAGCGCTGCCGCCTCATCGAGATAGCGCGACAGGGCGGTGGCGGCTTCCGCCGGTCCGACGCGGCGCGACCCTTGGACGCGGGCCTCCTCAGCGGCGGCGGCCAGGGCGGCGGGATCGGCGGCCAGAGCAGCCAGCCGCTCGACGAAGGCGCCGTAGTCGGGGTGGTTGAAGCGCGGGCCGACGACGCTGGCGACGTCGCCGCCGGGAAGCGACAGCGGCACCGCCCCGGCGGCCAGGGCCTCGGCGGCGCTGGCGCCTCCGCCGGTCCGCCGGGGATTCACATAGGCGTCGCAGACCGCCAGCAGGGCGCCGATGTCCGACACATAGCCCAGGCACCGCAGCCGTGCTGCGTGGCGTGACGCGGCCAGCCGCCGGGGCAGGGCGTCGGCGTGCCCGGCGAAGACGGCGCGGGCGCGTGGCACGCGGTCGAACAGTGCCTCCAGCATGGCGAGGAAGGCGCCGTCCGCCTCCTCGTCCAGCCGGTTGCCGACGACGGTGCAGACGAAAGCGTCCTCCTCCAGCCCGAAGGCTGCGCGCGATCCTTGTTTCGTCGGGTTGGCCCCGGCCAGTGAATGCAGGAAGCGGAAGGGCCGCCAGGACCGGGCCAGCGGCCCGTGGGTGGGTGCCGCGCCTCCGCCAAAATCCAGCACGATGTCGGCCAGCGACAGGGTGGCCCCGCTGGTGGTCGGGATGCACAGGGTCGGGCGCGTCCCGGCCATCAGGTCGGCGACGACGCAGGACCCGCCGAGCGACAGCACCGCGTCGGGATCAAGCGCCGCGATGGCCTCTAGGAACCAGGCGATCTTGCCGGGGCTGACGCAGGGCTCGACCGAGGACAGCATCCGATACGCGTGCCCGTCCGCCTCGATCCGCTGATCGCCGGAGAGGGTGGGCTCCACCGACGCCGCGAAGGAGGGCACGAACAGGCTGTGCACCTCCGCCGGCATGATGTTGGTGTTGAGGATCACCACCTCCCGCCCGCAGCGGTCCTCCAGCAGGGCGGCGTAGGACAGCAGGTCCCGCGACGGCTGGTGGCGCAGCGACAGGAACTGGTTGGTCACCAGCACGACCCGCCCGGTGTCCACCCCCCCGGCCCGGCGGGCGGGTGGGATGATGGCCTGACGGCGGCGGATCTCGTCGAGGATGCGGCGGTAGAAGGGGAACTGCCGCTCTTCGACGAAGCCGGGGCGGCTCGCCGGGTTCATGCGCATCAAAAAGAGCTGGCGTCCGATGCCGGCGTGGATGTGCAGCAGCCCCTCCAGCCCGGATTGCGCGATGTTGGCCTCCACCGCGTCGAGCAGCTCGTCGTAATAGCGCAGGTCGCCGGAGACGGTGGCCATGGCCGACAGCAGCAGGACGGTGTCCGCTCCCCGCGCCAAGCGGGACAACTCGCGCGCCGCCCGCGCCCGCTCGGCCTTGGGCCGGTCGAGAAAGGCCGCGCAGAGGGTTTCGACGGCCTTCAGATCGCGCCCGCTCGTCACGGGCCGGCGCAACGCGGCGGCGAGGTCGGTGAGGGTGGGCGGTTGGGACATCGGCCTTGCTGGGAAAAGGGCGCGATGAGTCATGCCACATATGGAAAGGCCCCGGAAGGCGTTACCTTCCAGGGCCTTAGAGTGGTGCCGCAGCAGGGATTTGAACCCCGGACCTACTGATTACGAATCAGTTGCTCTACCCCTGAGCTACTGCGGCGCCGACGTCGGTGCGTCGTGGGCGCGGAAATTAACCGGGGGGGCGGACCGGCGCAAGCGCTTTTTTGGGAGATGGATAAAATTATCCTTTCTGGCGGATGACGTCCAAAAAGGGGTCGGCATAACGCTCCAGCTTGCGGGCGCCGACGCCGGGCAGGCGGGCGAAGGCGGCACGGTCCATCGGGCGCGTCGCGACCATCTCCAGCAGCGTGCTGTCGTGGAAGATCACGTAGGGCGGCACCCCCTGTGCGCGGGCCAGCTCGGTGCGGCAGTCCTTCAGCGCGTGCCACAGCGCGTCGTCGGCCGGCGACAGGGCGCCGCGCGCACCGGCCCGCGACACGCCCTCGCCGGACAGGCCGCCGGAGGGGGAGGAGCCGCCGCGGGAGACGTGGCGGCGCAGCGCGTCGTGGACGCCGCGGCGCTTCTCCACCACCGGGTCCTTGCGCAGCTTCACCGTCTGCTGGCCCTTGATGACCGGGATGCCGGCGTCGGTCAGGCGGAAGCCGCCATAACCCTCCAGATCGACCGTCAGATAGCCGGCGGCGACGAGCTGGCGGTAGACCGACTGCCATTCCGCCTTGGACAGCTCCTTGCCGCAGCCGAAGGTCTTCAGCGCGTCGTGGGCCTGCTGCGCCACCTTCTCCGTGGCGTTGCCGAGCAGCACGTCGATCAGGTGCCCGGCGCCGTAGCGCTGGCCGGTGCGGTAGACCGCCGACAGGGCCTTCTGCGCGGCGACGGTGCCGTCCCAGGTCTCCACCGGCTCCAGGCAGGTGTCGCAATTGCCGCAGGGCGCCTCCAGCGTCTCGCCGAAATAGTTCAGCAGCACCTTGCGGCGGCAGGCGGAGGTCTCGCAGAAGCCGAGCAGCGCCTCCAGCTTGGAGCGCTCGACGCGGCGGTGGGAATCGCCGGCCTCCGACTGCTCCAGCATCTGGCGCAAGCCCACCACGTCGGCCATGCCGTAGCTCATCCAGGCGTCGGCGGGCAGGCCGTCGCGTCCGGCGCGGCCGGTCTCCTGATAGTAGGCTTCCAGGCTCTTGGGCGGGTCGAGGTGGCAGACGAAGCGCACGTTCGGCTTGTCGATGCCCATGCCGAAGGCCACCGTCGCCACCATAACGATGCCCTCGCCCTTGATGAACAGGTCCTGGTTCGCCTCGCGCACCTCGGACGGCAGCCCGGCGTGATAGGGAAGCGCCTCCCGCCCCTGCTGGTTCAGCCAGTTGGCGGTGTCTTCCACCTTCGCCCGCGACATGCAGTAGATGATGCCGGCGTCCTCGGGGTGGTTCTCCCGCAGGAAGGCCAGCATCTGCTGACGCTCGCTCTTCTTCGGGACGACGCGGTAGGTGATGTTGGGCCGGTCGAAGCTGGACAGGAAGACGCGGGCCTCGGTCAGCCCCAGCTTGTCCTTGATCTCCGCGCGGGTCTGCGCGTCCGCCGTGGCGGTCAGCGCAATGCGCGGCACGGTCGGGTGCCGCTCGTGCAGGATGGAGAGCTGGAGATACTCGGGCCGGAAATCATGGCCCCACTGGCTGACGCAATGCGCCTCGTCCAGCGCGAAGAGGGCGAGCCTGGTGCGGTCCAGCAGGTCGAGGAAGCGCGGGGTGACCAGACGCTCGGGCGCCACATAGACGAGGTCGATCTCGCCGCGGACCATGGCCCGCTCCACCTCGCGCGCCTCGGCGGCGTCGAGGGAGGAGTTGAGGAAGGCCGCCCGCACGCCCAGCTCGCGCAATGCCGTCACCTGATCCCGCATCAGCGCGATCAGCGGGGAGACCACGACCGTCACGCCGTCGCGCACCAGCGCCGGCACCTGATAGCACAGCGACTTGCCGCCGCCGGTGGGCATGAGGACGAGCGCGTCGCCGCCACGGATCACGTGGGCGATGATGTCGGCCTGCTGCCCGCGGAAGGCGGAATAGCCGAAGACCGACCGCAGCACCTCCAGGGCGGGGTTGCCGTCAGGGTCCTGGGCCGGCTCCGCCGGAGGGGCCTTGAGATTGAAAAGCGAGTCCACGCCGATGCGGTTCAGATGCGGGTCCGTCTCTGGACGATTTGGAATCTGGTGTTCGGGTCAAAATCTGGTGGTCGGGATGCGATCCCGAACGCGACGGCTATGATGTGGCACAGATCGCCCGATTCGTGAAGCCGCAATCCGGAAGAGGTGTGGGGACAAGGGTGGCGCATCGCGCGATGCGGGAAAAACTGTGCGCGCATGCATCCGGTCGCGTGTAAGGTGAAAGCGGCGGGTGGAATTGGCCACCCGCCGTTTCGAAAGGAGAAAGAGGCATGCCAAAAATGCCCTTTTTCCTGGTGCTCCAGTGGCGGCGATGGCGGATCGAAATCCGCATCACCGTTGGCTAAGCACTAGGAGCGTGCCGGTGGGTGTTAGCAGCACCTGCCGGCCACTCCCGACAAGGTAGCGCAATTCCCCCGCGTTGCAAATCCCCAACCGGCTACAACAGGTCGCGCAGCATCGCCACCAGCGGCACGTCGGCGGGGGGCATAGGGTAATCGCCCATGCGGTTCGGGTAGACCCAGGCGAGCGTTTGCCCCTCCCGCGCCGTCACGTCGCCTTCCCAGACGCGGCAGACGAACAGCGGCATCAGCAGGTGGAATGTTTCGTAGCTGTGCGAAGCGAAGGTGAAGGGGGCGAGGCAGCTCGCCGCCGTGTCGATGCCCAGCTCCTCCTTCAGTTCGCGGACCAGGGCGGCCTCCGGCGTCTCGCCCGCGTCGACCTTGCCGCCGGGGAATTCCCACAGCCCGGCCAGCGACTTGCCGGGCGGGCGCTGGGCCAGCAGGACGCGGCCGTCGGCGTCCACCAGGGCCACGGCGACGACCAGCAGGGTCGGCAGGGAGCCGGGGGCCGGGGTGGAGGAGGGGTCGAAGCAGGCCGGCATCACGCGGTCTCCGGGGTGAGGAACCGCCAGCGTCCGGCGGTCAGTTCATAATGGGCAGCGGCGTCGAGCGGCAGGAAGCCGACCGTCTCCAGCACGCGGCGGGAGCGGTGGTTGTCCGGGGCGATCCGCGCCCACAGGCGGGGCAGACCTAGCGCGAAGGCGGCGGGGATGACGGCCCGCAGCATCTCCGCGCCATAGCCGACCCCCTGGTATGGCCGGCCCAGCCAATAGCCGACTTCGCCGTCCGCCAGGATCACGCCGATGCCGCCCACCGGCTGCCCGTCGTCCTTACGGACCGCCAGCAGGTCGAGCGACGCGCGCTCCGCCCGGTTGCGGGCGGCCAGGGCCACCCAGGCGCGCCCGTCCTCCGGGCCGTAGGGGTGGGGCACGCGGGCGAGCCAGCGCGCCACTTCCCACTCCCCGATCAGCGGAACGAAGCGCTCCACATCCTCCATGCGGAAGGGGCGGAGCGTCAGCCGCGCCGTATCGAGGCGGTCGGGCAGGGGCGCGCCGGTCATGACACCAAGTCCGGTCTCAGCTCCGGCCTCAGCTCCGGTAGGAGCCGTTGATGTCGATGTAGCCGTGGGTCAGGTCGCAGGTCCAGACGCGGGACTTGCCGCCGCCGATGCCCAGGTCGATGTGCACGTCGATCTCCTGGCCCTTCATGTGGGCGGCGACCGGCGCCTCGTCGTAGCCCGGAACCTCCATGCCCTCGGCGCAGATCAGCGTGCCGCCGATGGTGATCTTGATGAGGTCGCGGTCGGCCCGCTCGCCCGCCCGCCCGATGGCGGCGACGATGCGGCCCCAGTTGGCGTCCTCGCCGGCCAGCGCGGTCTTGACCAGCGGGGAGTTGGCGACGGTCAGGGCGATGCGCTTGGCGGCGGCGTCGCTCTCGGCGCCGACCAGCGTGATGGAGACGAACTTGGTCGCCCCCTCGCCGTCGCGCACGATCTGCAGCGCGAGGTCGAGCATCACCTCCTCCAGCGCCTTGCGGAACGCGGCCAGCTCCGGCGCCTGGGCGTCGGTCACCGGGGCGTTGCCGGCCTTGCCGGTGGCGAACAGCAGCAGCGTGTCGCTGGTCGAGGTGTCGCCGTCCACGGTGATGGCGTTGAAGCTGCGCTCGGTGAACTCCGACAGCATGGACTGCAGCGCCGGGGCGGCGATGGCTGCATCGGTGAAGATAAAGCCCAGCATGGTCGCCATGTCCGGGGCGATCATGCCGGAGCCCTTGGCGAAGCCGCTGATCGTCACCGTCGTCCCACCGATGGCGACCTGACGGGTCGAGCCCTTGGCGAAGGTGTCGGTGGTCATGATGGCCCGCGCACCGCCCTCCAGCGCCGCCGAGTCGTCCTTCAGGGCCGGAACCATGCCCGGCAGAACCTTGGCGATGGCGTCGGCGGCCAGCGGGATCCCGATCACGCCGGTGGAGGCGACGTAGACCTCGTCGGTGGCGCAGCCGGCGATCTTGGCGGCGGCCTCGACCGTCGCCTGGACGGTGGCGTCGCCCGCCTTGCCGGTGAAGGCGTTGGCGTTGCCGGCGTTGACCACGACCGCGCGGGCCGAGCCGCGGGGCAGGCTGTCGCGGCACCAGATCACCGGGGCGGAGCAGGTCAGCGACTTGGTCAGCACACCGGCCACCGTCGTGCCCTCGTCAAGCACGGCCAGCATCAGGTCGTCGCGGCCCTTGTATCGGATGCCGCTGTTGGCGGTGGCGATGCGCACGCCCGCCACGGGCGGGAGCGTCGGGAAGCCGGCGGGTGCCAAGGGGGAGACGGTCGTGGCCATGGGGACGGGCTCGTGGGGCTGGTGGAGCGGGGGGTGTTGGGGGTGTCAGGCGTTTGCCCTCTCCCTAACCCTCCCCCGCTCTCGGCGGACCGAAGGTCCGCCTGCCGCGTCAGCGCAAACCTCTGGTTTGCGCGAGAGCTTCGCAGGGGAGGGAGATCAGTCCCCTCCCCTGCGAAGCGGGGGAGGGTCGGGGTGGGGGCAACCGGTGCCGGAGCTTAGTTCTTCTTCGGCTCTTCCGCCTTCGGGGCGGTCTGGGCCGGCTCCTCCTTCGGCATCGGCGAGCCGTCGAGCTGGAAGGTCTCGACCTTGGCGACCTTGCGCAGGTCATCGACGACGTTGGTCACGATGTCCTTGCTGAGCTGCTGCTCGAGCTGCGGCTTCACCTCGTCCAGGGACGGCTGCGGCTGGGTGCGCTTGTCCTCGACCTTGATGATGTGCCAGCCGAACTGCGTCTTCACCGGCTCCTTGCTCACCTCGCCCTTCTTCATGGCGAAGGCGGCATCGGCGAAGGGCTCGACCATCGTGTCCTTGGTGAAGTAGCCGAGGTCGCCGCCCTGCTCGGCGGCCACCGGGTCCTTCGACTTCTCCTTGGCGAGCTTGGCGAAGTCGCCGCCCTTCTTGAGCTGGGCGATGATCGCCTTGGCCTCATCCTCCTTCTCGACGAGGATGTGGGCGGCCTTCACCTCTTCCTGGGCCGGGTTCTGCTTCAGGAAGGCCTGATAGGCCTCGTCCAGCTTGGCCTGGGTGATGCGCGACTGCACTTCCTTCTGGATGTAGGCGCGCTGCACCGCGCGCTCCTCGGCGCGCTTGATCTCGTCCTTGACCTCCGGCGTGCCGGCGAGGTTGGCCTTGTAGCCGGCCTCGGCCACCAGCTTGGAGTTCACGAGCTGCTCGATCACCGCCGGGTAGATCATCTCCAGCGGCATCTGCTGCACCTGCGGCGGAAGCTGCGCGACCATGCGCTGGACGTCGGAGCGGTGGACCGCCTCGCCGTTGACGCGCGCCACCACCGGATCGGCGTCCGCCGGGGCGGGAGCGGTCGACGCCGCAGGGGCGGCCGGAGCGGCGGGAGCCGGAGTCTGGGCGTGTGCGGCCAGCGCGAGGCCGCAGGCGGCCATCGACAGCAGGGCGGCGCGGAACACTCGATTCACCATGGAGTCTTTTCCTTCCGGCGGATGTGTCTTGTCACGGTCAATGGCATGACAGAACGTCTTATGATTGGCGGCGGCCGTTGATTTGGTGGCGGCTGTGCGGACGATCCGGCCCCGCGCCCGAATCCGCGGGGGATTAAGCATGGGTTCGCGGCGCGGGGCAAGCGGTCGTGATGAGCGGCCATGCCGCCTTCCTTCGGCCCCTTGCTTCGACCGTGTTCAAGGCGATATGGCGGCGGAACGGTGGTGCTTCCAGGGCGCGCCACACGCCGATCCACGCTCCGTGCAGGACCGGCACCTCCGCGATGCGCGCCGCAAAGGGCCGGGCAAAGGGGCGGGTCTCGTTGACAGAAACTTGCTTCGGGCCTATGTGAGACCGGTCAAAAAGCCGGCTTCACGACGTTCCACCCCCGAGGTTTTCATGTTCGGTGCTCTCGCCCGCAAGATTTTCGGCACCGCCAACACGCGCACGGTCAAGGCGCTGCAAAAAACCGTCCAGCAGATCAACGCGCTGGAGCCCGAGTTGGCGGCGCTCTCCGACGACGCTTTGCGCGCCCGCACCGACTGGCTGCGCGGCCGGCTGTCGCAGGGCGAGACGCTCGACGCCATCCTGCCCGACGCCTTCGCCACCGTGCGTGAGGCGGGCAAGCGCGTGCTGGGGCAGCGGCACTACGACGTGCAGCTCATGGGCGGCATGGTCCTGCACCAGGGCAAGATCACCGAGATGCGCACCGGCGAAGGCAAGACGCTGGTCGCCACGCTGGCCGTCTATCTGAACGCGCTGGAAGGCAAGGGCGTCCACGTCGTCACCGTGAACGACTATCTGGCCTCGCGCGACAGCGCCTGGATGGGCCGCATCTACGGCTTCCTCGGTCTGACCACCGGCTGCATCGTGCACGGGCTGGACGACGAGGAGCGCCGCGCCGCCTACGCCGCCGACATCACCTACGGCACGAACAACGAATTCGGCTTCGACTATCTGCGCGACAACATGAAGTTCCGGCTGGAGGACATGGTCCAGCGGCCCTTCAACTTCGCCATCGTCGACGAGGTCGACTCGATCCTGATCGACGAGGCGCGCACCCCGCTGATCATCTCCGGCCCGTCCACCGATTCGTCGGAAATGTACGTGCAGGTGGACCGCCTCATCCCGCAGCTGACGCGGGACGACTATGAGCTGGACGAGAAGAACCGCACGGTCAGCCTGTCCGAGGCCGGGCAGGAGCATATGGAACAGCTTCTGGCCGAGGCCGGGCTGCTGAAGGCGGGCGGGCTGTACGACATCCAGAACGTGGCGCTGGTCCACCATTCCCAGCAGGCGCTGCGCGCCTACACGCTGTTCCAGCGCGACAAGGACTACATCGTCAAGGACGACAAGGTCATCATCATCGACGAGTTCACCGGCCGCATGATGGAGGGCCGCCGTTATTCGGAAGGCCTTCACCAGGCGCTGGAGGCCAAGGAGAAGGTGACGATCCAGCGCGAGAACCAGACGCTCGCCTCCATCACCTTCCAGAACTACTTCCGCATCTACCCGAAGCTGGCCGGCATGACCGGCACGGCGATGACCGAGGCGGCGGAGTTCGCGGAGATCTACGGCCTCGAGGTCGTGGACATGCCGACCAACGTGCCGGTCCAGCGCAAGGACATGGACGACGAGGTCTACCGCAAGGCGTCGGAGAAGTACGACGCGATCATCGACCTGATCGAGGACGCCCGCAAGCGCCAGCAGCCGGTGCTGGTCGGCACCACCTCCATCGAGAAGTCGGAGCTGATCGCCGATCTGCTGAAGAAGCGCAACATCCCGCACAACGTGCTGAACGCCCGCCACCACGAGCAGGAAGCCTACATCGTCGCGCAGGCGGGCCGTCCCGGCGCCGTCACGGTCGCCACCAACATGGCCGGCCGCGGCACCGACATCCAGCTCGGCGGCAACGTCGAGATGCGCATCCAGATGGAACTGGCCAACCTGCCCGAGGGGCCGGAGCGCGACGCCAGGATCAAGCAGATCGAGGCCGAGGTGGCCGAGGCGCGCGAGCTGGTCAAGCAGGCCGGCGGCCTCTACGTCGTCGGCACGGAGCGGCACGAGAGCCGCCGCATCGACAACCAGCTGCGCGGCCGGTCGGGCCGCCAGGGCGATCCGGGCGCCTCCAAGTTCTTCCTGTCGCTGGACGACGACCTGATGCGCATCTTCGGGTCGGAGCGCATGGACGGCATGCTGCAGCGCCTGGGCCTGAAGGAGGGGGAGGCGATCATCCACCCCTGGATCAACAAGGCGCTGGAGAAGGCCCAGACCAAGGTCGAGGCCCACCATTTCGAGGTCCGCAAGAACCTGCTCAAGTTCGACAACGTCATGAACGACCAGCGCAAGGTCGTCTATGAGCAGCGTCGCGAGATCATGGACACCGAGGACATCGCCGAGACCGTCCTGGAGATGCGCCATCAGGTCGTGTCCAACATGGTCAACAAGGCGATCCCGCCGAACTCCTACTCCGAGGCCTGGGACATCGCCGGCCTGCACGAGGAGGTGAACCGCCTTCTTGGCATGGACCTGCCGGTGGCCGACTGGGCCAAGGAAGAGGGCATCGCCGAGCCGGAGATCGAGGAGCGCGTCCGCGAGGCCGCCGACCGCAAGTATGCGGAGAAGGTGGAGACTTACGGCGCCGACACGATGCGCCACGTGGAGAAGAGCCTGCTGCTGCAGATCCTCGACCAGGAATGGAAGGATCACCTGCTCCAGCTCGACCATCTCCGCCAGGGCATTTCCCTGCGCGCCTACGCCCAGAAGGACCCGCTGAACGAGTACAAGCGCGAAGCCTTCGAGCTGTTCGAGACCATGCTGTCGACCCTGCGCGAGCAGGTGACCGCCGTGCTGATGCATGTCGAGATCCGCATCGCCCCGCAGCCGGAGGAGCTGTACGCCCGGCCGCCGCAGGAGATGCACGAGGGCCGCGACGATCCGGCGCTGGCGATGGCCGAGGCCGGAGCGGGCGCTGCTCAGGGCTACCCGCCCGCCGACGCGCCGCTGCCCGCCGGCATGGTCCGCCGCGAGGCCGCCGCCTCGGTGGTGCCGGGGGCCGACCCCAACGCCTGGGCCAACACGCCGCGCAACGCGCCGTGCCCCTGCGGCTCGGGCCAGAAGTACAAGCACTGCCACGGCAAGGTCGGCTGAGCGCCGCCGCGAAGAACGCCGCCGGGGATGTTCCGGACGGGGCCGGGCCGCAAGGTCCGGCCCTTTCCTTTTGCGGTCTTGGAAACTTCGGCTGGGCTGTGGCGTTCTTCCGATCAACAAGCGGGAGCGCAGCCATGTTGCAGGAATTCAAGACCTTCATCAGCCGCGGCAACGTCGTGGAACTGGCCGTCGGCATCATCATCGGCGCGGCCTTCACCGGCATCGTCAACTCGCTGGTCAAGGACATGCTGATGCCGCCCATCGGCTGGGTCATGGGCGGGATCGACTTCTCCAACTACTTCCTGAACCTGTCCGGCGGCCATTACGAGAGCCTGTCCGCGGCGGAGGCGGCGGGGGCGGCGACCATCAACTACGGCCGCTTCATCAACGCCCTGATCAACTTCTTCATCGTGGCGGGGGCGCTGTTCCTCATCGTGCGGCAGGTCAACCGCCTGCATTTCCTCCAGGATTCCAAGCCGAAGGCGCCGCCCCGCCAGGAGGTTCTGCTGGAGGAGATCCGGGATGCGCTGCGCGCACGGCAGGCACCCGCCCCGGGGGACACGACTCGACCGGGGGCGTGAAAGAATCTTCTTGGATTGTGCAGCGCAACCCATTATGTAAGGCGTCTTGATCGCTGGAGGCTCGCGCGTCTCTTGAGCGAGACGCGCTTTGATATTGCGGGACGGCCTTCCTTGGGACCCGGTCGCCCGTTGCTTCGGACAGACGCCTCTCCCTCTTCCGACCTCCTCCCGGCGAAAACGCCGGCGTTCCACCGCTCACCATCCTGGTGCGGCGGCCGTGCGCCGTCTTGGTCCTGAGGAAAGGTTACCCTACTTGTCGTCCATCGAAATCACCGCCGCCGACGCCCTCGTTGTTGAGACCGCCGTCGCCGAGACTTCTGTCGTCGAGACTGCCGTCACCGAGGTTGCCGTCGCCGACGAAACCGTGACCGACACCACTGAAACCGTCACCCCCAACGCTTTCGCCGGGCTGGGCGTCCACCCGCTCGTCGTGAAGGCGCTTGAGGCGTTCGAATACAACACCCCGACCCCGGTCCAGGCCGAGGCGATCCCGCCGGCCCTGGAAGGCCGCGACATCCTGGCGACCGCCGAGACGGGCACCGGCAAGACCGCCGCCTTCATGCTGCCGGCGCTGACCCGCACCGTCGAGCTGCCGCGCCTCGGCGTGGCCGCCCCGCGCGTGCTGGTGCTGGCCCCGACCCGCGAGCTGGCCAAGCAGGTCACCGACGCCGCCCGCAAGTACGCCAAGTTCATGAAGTACAACATCGTGGACGTGGTCGGCGGCATGCCCTACCGCGACCAGCTGCGCCTGCTGTCGCGCGCCGTGGACGTGATGGTGGCCACGCCGGGCCGTCTGCTCGACCACGTGTCGCGCAACCGCATCGACCTCAGCGCCGTCGAGGTGCTGATCCTGGACGAGGCGGACCGCATGCTGGACATGGGCTTCCTGGACGATGTGGAAACCATCGCCAAGTGCTGCCCGGACAGCCGCCAGACGCTGCTGTTCACCGCCACGCTGGACCGCCGCATGGCCCAGCTCGCCGGCAACCTGCTGCGCAACCCGGTGCGCGTCGCCGTGGAAAGCGCCACCACCTCGGTGAACGTCGAGCAGCGCCTGCACCACGCCGACGACATGGACCACAAGCGCCGCCTGCTGAAGCACTTCGCGGACCTGCCCGAGGTCGGCAAGGCGATCATCTTCGCCGCCACCAAGCGCGACGCCGATGCGCTGGCCGAGGAGCTGAGCGACGCCGGCCACGCCGCCGCCGCCCTGCACGGCGACATGGACCAGTTCAAGCGCAACCGCACGCTCCAGCGCCTGCGCACCGGCCAGGTCCGCCTGCTGGTGGCGACCGACGTGGCGGCGCGCGGCATCGACGTGCGCGACATCACCCACGTCATCAACTTCGACCTGCCGCGTTCGGCGGAGGACTATGTCCACCGCATCGGCCGCACGGGCCGTGCGGGCGCCTCGGGCGTGGCGATCTCCTTCGCCGCCCGCGCGGACCGCGACGCCCTGTTCCGGATCGAGCGCTACACCGGCACCCGCCTCGACATCCACGTCGTTCCGGGCCTGGAGCCGCAGCGTCCGTTCCAGACCGGCGGCGGCGGCCGTCCGGCGGGCCGTTCGGGTGGCCGTCCGGGTGGCGGCAACGGCGGCGGCTACAACAAGAAGCCGTGGGTGCGCAACGCCAACGGCGGCGCCGAGGGCGGCAAGCCGAACGGCGCCCCGGGTGGCCGTCCGCAGGGCCGTCCGATGAACCGCAACGAGCATGGCCGCAGCGACCATGCCCGCAACGAGCACGGCGGTCACGCCCGCCGCGACTCCCAGGGCGGCAAGCCGGCGCACCGGGCGTCCAAGTGGTAACAGCGGTTCGCCGCTGACATGAAAAAGGCGCGGTCCTTCGGGATCGCGCCTTTTTTCTTGGTCGGGTCGAGTGTGGCGGGCAAGACTTCACACGGATTTCACGGATCGACGCACGGATTTCACGGATTTTTTAAATAATAAATATTGGAAACTTGGCTTTTTGCGCGAGGCACCAGGGATGGCGGTGAGCGGATAAATAAAAATCCGTGTAATCCGTGAAATCGTCCGTGCAATCCGTGTGAAGTCTTGTTCCCCGCACCCGCGTTTCACAGCCCCGCGATTCCCCAGAGCAGCAGCGCCACCAGCAGCGCCAGGATCAATCCGGCCACGGCGTAGACCGCCAGCGCCCGCCCGATGTCGGCGGCGGTGGCGCGGGCGCGGCCCTCGCCGATCCAGGGTTCGGTGATGACTACGCCGCCGTCGCGGTGCGGCCCGCCCAGCGCCAGACCCAGCGCGCCGGCCATGGCGGCGGTCGGCCAACCCATGTTGAGGGAGGCCGCCTTGCCACCGTCCCGCATCATCGTGCGGAAGGCGCCGCCGGCCTTCGCTCCGGCGAAGGGCGCGGCCAGCGCCAGGAGAACCGCCGCCAGCCGCGCCGGGATGGCGTTCAGCGCGTCGTCCAGCCGCGCCGCGGTCTGGCCGAAGCGCTCGTGCCGCACGCCGGCGTGCCCCAGCGCGGTGTCGGCGCCGTCCACCACGGCCCAGACCAGCAGGCCGGGCACGCCCAGCAGGGCGTAGCCGAAGACCGGGGCCACCAGCTTGCGGGCGAAGCCCTTGGCGGCGGCCTCGACGGCGGCGCGGGCTATGCCGTGCTCGTCCAGGCTGAAGGCGTGGCGGCGGGTGAGGGGGGCGACGGCCTCCCGCGCCGGGGCGACTCCGCCCTTGTCCAGGGCACGGCGCACCGCGCGCACCCGCGCCCAGACGCTCCGCCCGCGCAGGGCGGCGAGGATCACCGCCAGTTCCAGCAGCCAGCCGCGGCTCTGCGCGCCGATCCGCTCGACGATCAGGCCGACGGCGACGGCGGCCAGGACGAGCGCCAGCACGACCAGCGCGCCGCGCAGCAGGCGGGCGGTCTTGCCGCGCTCCACCCGGTTCAGCCGCCGGTCGGCCCAGGCGCAGACGCGCTGTGCCAGCGCCGCCGGGTCGGGCAGGACGCGCCCGGTCCAGTCTCCGGCGGCGGCGTCGATGGCCAGGGCCAGCAGCAGCAGGAACAGCGGCCCCGGACCGTTCAGGGGGGCGGCGCCGAGGACGGAGGTGAGCAGGGCGTCGCCCATCGCGGCCTCAGCGCGCTCCGGCCTGGCGCAGCAGGTTCGCCACGCGGGCGTTGCGGCTGTCCTGGGCCCAGCTCAGCGTCGTGCGGCCCGTGAAGTCGGTGCGGTCGGCCTGCGCCCCGGCCTTCAGCAGCCGCTCGACCAGATCGACGCGCCCGAAGCGCGCCGCGGTCATCAGCGGGGTGACGCCCTGGCGGTTGTCCTGGTCGACCTTGGCGCCCTTGGCCAGCAGAAGGTCCACCGCCTCCGGCGTGTCGGCCTCCACCGCGTAGTGCAGCGGGGTGTTGCCGGCCTTGTCGGCGCGGTTGGGGTTGGCCCCGCCGTCCAGCAGAAGCCGCACCAGCTCCGGATGGCCGTTGCCGATGGCCACCAGCAGGACGGGGCGCCCGCTGGAATCGACCTGATTCGGGTTCTCCCCCTTCAGCAGGAGCAGCCGCAGCGCGCTGGCGTCGTTGGACGTCACCGCCTTGACCATGGAGGGGCCTTCCAGGAGGTTGATCTGGGCCAGGGCCGGCGCGGCGACGGGGGCGGTCAGGCCGAGGGCCAGCAGGCTGAGCATCAGCAACCGTTTCATGGCGCGTCCTTTTGTGCGATCCGTATGGGTGTGATCCGTCTTTCGGCCGGGGATACTATCCAGTTTGGCCCGGTTTGGCGACGGCGTCCCGCTGCAAAGGAGCCGCCCATGGTCCGCAACCCGCTCGCCCGCCACATCGCCCTGTTCCTGGCGGTGAAGGCCGCGCTGATCGCGCTGGGCCTGTGGTGGTTCCTCGGCACCATGCCGGAGCCGCGGGGCATGGTGATCCCGCCCGCCGTCGCGGGAAAGCCCTGACGCCGCCTGGTCTGCGAACGGGAACCTCCGCTCGGCGCCCATGGTTGAACATCGACCGGGAAGCGCAACAGGGGAAGACCGCCATGACCTTCGAGAACGATGTGAACGCGAACCGCTCCGCCGGCCATCTGCGCGGCGCCGTGCGCGAAGCCGTGGGCATCTTCGCCAGCCGCGACGCCCTGCAGAAAACCGTCGACGAGCTGACCCTCGCCGGCTTCCAGCGCCATGAGCTGAGCGTGCTCGCCAACGACCAGACCATCCGCGACCATCTCGGCCATGTGCCGCAGCGGGCGGAGGACATCGCCCACGATCCCGACGCGCCGCGCCAGTCCTACGTCTCGCCGGAGGATGTCGGCAGCGTGAAGGGCGTGGCGGTCGGGTTCCCGGCCTATGTCGGGGCGATCCTGGCGACCGGCGCCGTCCTGGCGACCGGAGGCACGGCCCTGGCCGCGGCGGCCGCAGCGGCGGCGGCGGGGGTGGGCGGCGGCGCCATGGGCTCGGTGATGTCGAACTGGCTGACCGACAAGCGCAACGAGCCGATGCTCCAGCACCTCGACAAGGGCGGCATCCTGCTGTGGGTCAATCTGGCCGACGCCGGGCGCGAGCAGCAGGCGTTGGAGATCATGAACCGCCACGCCGCCCAGCCGGTGGAGGTGCATGAGGTGGCGCAGTCCGGCTCCGAGACCTGACCCCGAAGGCCCGAGCCGGCGCGGGCTGGAGCCCGTTGACTCAGGTCATGGCCTTCGCGGCGGGCTTCCCCTATACACGGGCGGTCTTCCAACCGGAGATCCGCCTTGGACGCCCATTCGGCCCTGACGCTTCTCGAAGCCGGCCTCAACCAGTGCGCCGTGGTCATCGATCGCGACGGCGGGCTGCTGGTCGCGCTGCTCACCGCGGGGCTGGTCGGGGGATCGACCCATTGCGCGGGCATGTGCGGTCCCTTCGTCCTGGCCCAGGTCACTGCCCGGCTGGAGCAGGTCCCGGCCTCGCGGATGAGCGAGTTCCACCGGCTGGCCGGGGCGGCGGTGCTGCCCTACCATCTGGGGCGCGGCACCACCTACACGCTGATCGGCGCGGCGGCGGCGGCGGTCGCCGGCCATGTCGGGGCGCTGCCGGGGCTGAAATGGCTGTCGGTGGCGCTGCTGGCCTTCGCGGCGCTGTTCTTCCTCGGCTATGCCGTGAAGGGGCTGACCGCCTGGGTGCCGAAGCTCGACGGCGCGGTGCAGCGCTGGTGGGGCGACCGGGTGTCCCGGCTGGCCCGCCCCCTGTTCGGCAACCCCACGGGTTGGCGTGGCTACGGGCTGGGGCTGGCGCTCGGCTTCATCCCCTGCGGCCTTCTCTACGGGGCGGTGGCGGTGGCCGCGGCGAGCGGCAGCGCGCTCACCGGGGCGCTGGGCATGGCGGCCTTCGCGCTGGGCACCCTGCCGAGCCTGTTGGCGGTCGGCCTCGCCGGGCATCTGGCGGGGCGCACCTGGCGCTCCGCGGTGGCGCGGGCGGCGCCGGTCATCATGGTGGTGAACGCCGGGGTTCTGGGCTGGATGGCGATCCGGATGATCGGGTGAACGCCTTCCCGCTCTGGTTTATTGGAGCTTTTCCGCCGATCCCTTCAGCGCCTCGCCCAGCGGGACCTCGCCGCAGCCGGGCTTGAGCGGCTGCTGCTGGCTCTCGTGCGGCGACCAGCCGGCGAGGTAGAGGATCTGGAAGGTCGCCTCGATGCGGCCGTCCGGCTCGGCGTAGCGCTCGGCGTAGCGGCGGGCGGCGTCGAACAGCAGGGCGCGGGTGGCCGGCACCTTGCGGCGGGCCAGGACGGCGTTGGTCTCGCCCATGCCGCGCAGGTCGCGCATCAGGCGGAAGGCGTCGCTGTAGGTGACGGTGATGACGTCGCTGTCCACCACCGGCAGGGCGAAGCCGGCGCGCTGCATCAGCCCGCCGACGTCGCGGATCTCGGCGAAGGGCGACACGCGGGGCGACACGCCGCCGGCCACCTCCATCTCCGCCTCGTACAGGCAGCGGCGCAGCTCCAGCAGCGTTTCCCCGCCCAGCATGGCCGCGCAGAAGAAGCCGTCGGGCTTCAGCGCCTGCCGCACCTGGACCAGGGCCCCCGGCAGGTCGTTGACCCAGTGGAGGCTGAGGTTGCTGACCACGAGGTCGAAGGTCTCCGGCACGAAGGGCAGGAGCTCCTCGTCGGCGGCGACGGCCAGCGGACCGGCCCTCCGGGCGAAGCCGGGGGAGAGGTCGCAGGCGACCAGCGTCTCGACGCCCTTGCGCCCGCGCAGCGTCCGCCCCATCACCCCGTCGTGGGCGCCGAGGTCGAGGACGGTGGGAAAGGGCCGGGCCACGTCCTCCAGCCGGTCGACGAGGCGTTCGGCCACCTCTTCGAACAGGAAGGCGTGCTCGGCAAAGGCGGGGACGGCGCGGTCGCGGCGGCGGCGGACGAGCGCGCGGTCGAAGACGGTCATGCTGTCGGGCGTGGTCATGCCCGCAATATAGCCCAGCCCCGGCGGGCTACAACCATCGGCGAAGGGGCCGGGCTGTGCTATGGTCGGCGCCGAACGTCGCTGGAGCTTGGCCATGGGCATCGAGGAAGCCATCGGCGCCACCTACGAGGCGCTGATCGTCATCATCAAGATCACCACCCCGGTCCTCGTCGTCACCACGGTGCTCGGCATGCTGCTGACCATCTTCCAGCAGGCCACCAACATCAACGAATCGACGCTGCAGCAGGACCTGAAGATCTTCGCGACGCTGGCGATCCTGTTCATCACCGGGCCGGCGATCTACATCGCGCTGCGCGACTACACCTTCGTGATCTTCGACCGCATCGCTGGCCTGAACTGACCTGAACTGAGGGGGGCGCGCCGCCATGGCCCTTCCGCAGCGGCTGGCGACCAGGGTTCTCGGGGGAATTCTCGACACGCTGCTGCCGCCGCGCTGCCTGTGCTGCGGCGGGGCGGTGGACCGGCAGGGCGGCCTCTGCGCGCCGTGCTGGAGCGGCCTGACCTTCATCGCACCACCACTCTGCGCCGGATGCGGCACGCCCTTCGACTTCGCGCTGGAGGGGGAGCCGCTGTGCGGCGCCTGCATCGCCGAGCCGCCGGTCTTCGCCCGCGCCCGCGCCGTCCTGGCCTACGACGACGGCAGCCGCCCGCTGGTCCTCGGCTTCAAGCACGGCGACCGCATCCACGCCGCCGGGGCCTATGGCGCGTGGCTGGCCCGCGCCGGGGCGGAGTTGCTGGCCGACGCCGACCTGCTGGCCCCGGTGCCGCTGCACCGGCTGCGGCTGTTCCGGCGCCGCTACAACCAGGCGGCCCTGCTCGCCCAGGCGGCGGGCCGGCAGGCCGCGCGCCCAGTGATCCCCGATCTGCTGGTCCGCCGCCGCGCCACCCCGTCGCAGGGCGGGCTCGACCGCTCGGGGCGGCGGCGGAACGTCAAGGGCGCCTTCGCGGTCCGGCCGGGGCTGGAGCCGCGGGTGGCGGGAAAGCGGATCGTCCTGGTCGACGACGTGCTGACCACCGGGGCCACCCTGTCGGAATGCGCGCGGGTTCTGCTGCGCGCCGGGGCGGAGCGGGTGGACGCGTTGACCCTGGCGCGCGTCGTCAAGACGTGAGCCGTGGGTGTGAGCCATGAAAACGTAACGGGTGACGCCGTGCGGCGGTTGATCTTATAACCGTTCAAAACAGCCAAGGAGCCCTCCGCATGGCCGACGTCGTCATCTACACCACGCCCTTCTGCCCCTATTGCTCGCGCGCCAAGCGCCTGCTCGACAGCAAGGGGGTGGCGTACGAGGAGATCGACCTCTACATGCACCCGGGCCGCCGCGAGGAGATGGTGCAGCGGGCCGAGGGGCGCATGACCGTGCCGCAGATCTTCATCGACGGGAAGCCCTACGGCGGCTCCGACGACATCCACGCGCTGGACCGCGCCGGCAAGCTCGACCCGATCCTGGGAATCGGGGGATGAGCGGCGTCCTGAAGGCCGCCTGCGTCCAGGTCAACGCGGGCACGGAGATCCTTCCGAACCTTCAGGCGGCGGGCGATCTGGTCCGCCGGGCGCGCGACGCCGGGGCGGACTTCATCGCCCTGCCCGAGAATGTCAGCATGATCGTGCAGGGCCGCGCCAAGGTGCTGGAGCGGGTGAAGACAGCCGACGAGCATCCGGCGATCCCCTTCTTCGCCGATCTGGCGCGGGAGACCGGGGCCTGGCTGCTCGCCGGGACGCTGGGCGTCCTGCTCGACGACGGGCGGGTGGCGAACCGCAGCTACCTGTTCGACGCCGAAGGGCAGGCCGTCGCCCATTACGACAAGCTCCACATGTTCGACGTCGACCTGAAGGACGGGGAGAGCTACCGCGAATCCGCGACCTTCCGGCCCGGAGACCGCGCGGTTCTGGCGGCCACCCCATGGGGCGGGGTCGGCATGACCGTCTGCTACGACCTGCGCTTCGCCTATCTCTACCGGGCGCTGGCCCAGGCCGGGGCGTCGATCCTGACGGTGCCGGCGGCCTTCACGGTGCCGACCGGGCGGGCGCACTGGCACACGCTGCTGCGCGCCCGCGCCATCGAGACGGGCTGCTTCGTCCTGGCCCCGGCCCAGACCGGCAGCCACGACCAGGGACGGTTGACCTACGGCCATTCCCTGATCGTCGCCCCCTGGGGCGAGGTGCTGGCCGACGCCGAGGAGGCGGTGGGCTTCGTCCTGGCCGAACTGGACATGGCCCGCGTCGAGGAGGCCCGCCGCATGGTGCCGGCCCTGACCCACGACCGGACCTTCACGCTCGACCGGGTCGGCTTCTGAGCGGTCGTCAGGCCGGCAGGGGCCGGGGCTCCGGGTCGCCATCCAGGCCGTGTCCGGCCTCCAGGTCCTTGACCGCGCACAGCCGCTGCACCACCGCGGCCTTGGGCGAGGCGACCTCGCCATGCTCGTAGGCGACGACCTGGAGACGCCCGCGCGCCACCTCCAGAAGCTCGCCGCTGCGCAGCAGGAAGGCAGGGGAGGCGGGGCGGCCGAAGCGGGCGTTGCCCAGAGCGAAGGTCTCGTAGAGCAGAAGGCCGCCCGGTTCCAGCGCGTCGAGGAGGACGGGGAACAGCGGGCGGTGCAGGTAGTTGGTGACCACGATCGCGGCGAAGCGGCGGTCGCGCAGCAGCGGCACCGGCGCACCGCTCTCCAGATCGGCCTCCACCAGTTCCACCCCCGCCGTCCCGGACAGGTCGGCGACCCCGCGCAGGTCGCGGTCCAGCCCGACCACTGGGTGGTTGCGCGCCTGGAACAGCCGCAGGTGCCGCCCCGACCCGCAGGCGAGGTCGAGGACCGTTCCGCCCGTGGGCACCAGCGGCGCGAAACGCGCGACCCAGGGGGAGGGCGGACTGATCGCGGCGTGCGGCAATCCGGAGGTGGACGGCGGTGTGGACAAGGGACGGACGCTCCCGCTCTTTTCATGACGCGTGTTTGACCGCGACGCCGGCGTCGTGCTGAACTGGCAACCGGTCACCGACCGTATATCATGACCATCCGGTCTTCTCATCCTGGAGCATCCGACGGGGACATGATCCTCTTCGTTCTGAAATGCACGGCCGACCACCGGTTCGAAGCCTGGTTCCGCAACGGCGACGCCTATGAGACGCAGGCCGCCGCCAAGGCCATCGCCTGTCCGGTCTGCGGCGACACGCACATCACCAAGGCCCCGATGGCCCCGCGCATCGCCAAAAACGGGCGCTCCAGGGATGAGGCACCCCGGGACGGCGGCGCGCCGGAAGCGGTGCCTGCGGGGGCAAGCGGCGGCGCACCGGTGCCCGCGGCTCCTCCGGCGCCTGCAACGCCATCCGTGCCGGCGGAGTTGCGCGAGCGCTTCGCGACGGAGGTCATGCGTCAACTGACGGAAATTCGCCGTACGGTTGAGACGAATTGCGATTACGTCGGGGACCGCTTCGCCGAGGAGGCGCGACGCATCCATTATGGCGAAACCGATCCGCGCGGAATCTATGGCGAGGCCACCGACAAGGAAGCGGAGGAGTTGAAGGAGGAGGGTGTGACTTTTGGTCGCATACCTTGGCTTCCGCGCACCAATTCTTAAGCCCACGCTTCACGATATTTCGTGCACCCCTCGCCCTTTCGCTGCCATGGGTTTGTGAGCGATCCCCCGGAACAACGGCCGCGGGCTGCGTCAAGCCGCTTTTTAGCGGTTGGCCTGCATCAAAGTTGTTGACGGGATAGTTCGTTACAAAGACCATATGCCCCGAGTGTCTAATATGACCTTGCAAAAATCGCTCGGCACTCGCGAGGGGACGCACTATGAAAGAAAACGCTCAGAGGATTCTCGCGAATCCCAAGTTTCAGGAGCTGGTGCAGAAGCGTAGCGCATTCGCGTGGACGCTTTCGATCGCCATGCTCGTCATCTACTTCGGCTTCATCCTGCTGGTCGCCTTCGGCAAGGGGTTCCTGGGTACCCCGATCGGCAATGGCGTGACCACCTGGGGTATCCCCGTCGGCCTCTTCACCATCATCTCGGCCTTCATCCTGACCGGCATCTACGTGCATCGGGCGAACGGCGAGTTTGATGAGCTGAACCGGCAGATCATGGAGGAGTCGAAGTGATGCGTTCGCTGGTCAATCGTGTGGGCGCCGCGGCCGTCGCGGCCGGCGCGCTCATCCCCGCGTCGGTGCACGCGGCGGCGGTCGAAGGCGCGGTCCAGAAGCAGGCGACGAACTTCTCGGCGATCGTCATGTTCCTGGTCTTCGTGCTGGCCACGCTCGGCATCACCTACTGGGCGGCGCGCCGCACGAAGTCGGCGAAGGACTTCTACGCCGCCGGCGGCGGCATCACCGGCTTCCAGAACGGCCTCGCCATCGCTGGCGACTACATGTCGGCGGCGTCCTTCCTCGGCATCGCCGGCCTCGTCTACACCTCCGGTTTCGATGGTCTGATCTTCTCGGTGGGCTGGCTGGTCGGCTGGCCGATCATCCTGTTCCTGGTCGCTGAGCGCCTGCGCAACCTCGGCAAGTACACCTTCGCCGACGTCGCCTCCTACCGCTTCCAGCAGACCCCGATGCGCACCATGGCCGCCTGCGGCTCGCTCGCCACGGTGACCTTCTACCTGATCGCCCAGATGGTCGGCGCCGGCAAGCTGATCCAGCTGCTGTTCGGCATGGACTACCTGTGGGCGGTGGTGATCGTCGGCGTCCTGATGATCGCCTACGTGACCTTCGGCGGCATGCTCGCCACCACCTGGGTGCAGATCATCAAGGCGGTTCTGCTGCTGTCGGGCGCCTCCTTCATGGCCTTCGCGGTGCTCGCCAAGTTCGGCTTCAGCCCGGAGGCGATGTTCTCCACGGCCGTGCAGGTCCACCCGAAGGCGACCGGCATCATGGCGCCGGGCGCCCTCATCACCGACCCGGTCTCGGCAATCTCGCTGGGCATGGCGCTGATGTTCGGCACCGCCGGCCTGCCGCACATCCTGATGCGCTTCTTCACGGTGTCGGACGCCAAGGAGGCCCGCAAGTCGGTGTTCTACGCCACCGGCTTCATCGGCTACTTCTACATCCTGACCTTCATCATCGGCTTCGGCGCCATCGTGCTGCTGCTGGCCCCGGACGCCACCGGCGCCTATCCGTTCCTCGACGCGGCCAAGCTGGCGGCGGCGGGCGGCAAGCCCAACCCGGCGATGATCATCGGCGGCTCCAACATGGCGGCCATCCACACCGCGCACGCGGTGGGCGGCGACCTGTTCTTCGGCTTCATCTCGGCCGTGGCCTTCGCCACCATCCTCGCGGTGGTCGCGGGCCTGACGCTGGCCGGCGCCTCGGCCGTGTCGCACGACCTGTACGCCTCGGTGATCGCCAAGGGCCGCGCGTCGGAGCATGACGAGATCCGCGTGTCGAAGATCACCACCGTGGTCATCGGCATCGTCTCGATCTTCCTCGGCATCGCCTTCGAGAACCAGAACGTGGCCTTCATGGTCGGCCTCGCCTTCGTGATCGCGGCCTCGGCGAACTTCCCGGTTCTGCTGATGTCGATGTTCTGGAGCCGGATGACCACCCGCGGCGCCGTTCTCGGCGGCTGGATCGGGCTGGTCTCGTCGGTCAGCCTGCTGATCATGGGCCCGACCGTGTGGAAGTCGGTGCTGGGCAACCCGGCCGCCCTCTTCCCGTACGACAACCCGGGCGTCTTCACCATCCCGCTGTCGTTCCTGGCGATCTGGTTCTTCTCGATCACCGACAACAGCAAGGCGGCGCAGGACGAGCGCGAGGCCTACAAGGCCCAGTACATCCGGTCGCAGACCGGCCTGGGCGCCGAAGGGGCTTCCGCTCACTAAAGCGAATGGTCGCACCCGCCTTCCGCAGATGAAGGGGCTGGTGTAATCTTCAAGGCGCCTCAAGACCGTGGTCTTGGGGCGCCTTTTTTATTCACCCCACCGGTTCGTGGAGCGGGTTTTGTCCGACGCCTTCGATTTTTCCGTTCCGCCCTTCGACCGCCTGATGCCGGAGCAGCGGCAGCGGCTCGCCGCGGCGCTCGACCTCGGCGTCTACGCGCGGGACGGCGTGATCCTGAGCCGGGACGAGCCGGCGGATTGCCTGTTCGTGGTGCGGCAGGGGCTGGTCCACGAACGCCGTGGCGGCGAGGTGGTGGCGGTGCACGGCGTCCATGACAGCTTCGACCTCCAGGCGCTGTTCTCCGATGGGCAGGCGCGCAGCTTCGTCGCGGCGGAGGACACGCTGTGCGATCTGGTGCCGCGTCCGATCCTTCTCGAACTGGCGCACGAGAACCCCGCCTTCGGCGCGGTGATCCAGCAGGCGTTCGCCGACCGGCTGAGCGCGCTGGCCAACGAGCGGTCCAACCGCGAAACCGCCGCGTTGACGATGGCGCGCATCCGGCAGGCCTATCTGCACCCGCCGGTCTTCGTCGAGGCCGGAGCGTCCCTGCGCGACGCGGCGGCGGCGATGAAGCGGAACCAGGCGAGCAGCGTGCTGGTCCGTGATGGCGATCCCGGAAAGGGTGGCCGCGTCGGCATCCTGACCGGCACCGACCTGCGCGACCTCGTGGTGCTGGAGGGGCGGCCGGTGGACAGCCCGGTCGGGCCGCTCGCCCGCTACGAACTGCTGACGCTGGACCGCGACGACCTGCTGTTCAACGCGCTGATCCTGATGACCAAGCATTCGGTGCGCCGTCTGGTCATCACCGAGCAGGGCGCGGTCGTCGGCCTGCTGGAGCAGACCGACCTGCTGGCCGTCTTGTCCAACCATTCCCAGGTCGTCGCGCTCAAGGTCGACCGCGCCGCCACGCCGGAGGATCTGGGCCGGGCCAGCCAGGACATCGTCGGGCTGATCCGCACGCTGCACGGCACGGGCGTCAAGGTGTCCTTCATCGCCGACCTCGTGACCGAGCTGAACCGCAAGATCTTCCGCCGCCTGTTCGAGCTGCTGGCCCCGCCCGACCTCCTGGCCAACTCCTGCCTGATCGTGATGGGCAGCGAGGGGCGCGGCGAGCAGCTCCTGAAGACCGACCAGGACAACGGGCTGATCCTGCGCGACGGCTACGAGTGCCCGACGCTGTCCCAGGTGACCGGCGCCTTCACCCGCCATCTGGTGGACTTCGGCTACCCGCCCTGCCCGGGGCGCATCATGGTGTCCAACCCGGACTGGACGCGGCCGCTGGCGCTGTACAAGGATTCCCTCTTCCACTGGATCCACCGGCCCGACGAGGCGGCGCAGATGAACCTCGCCATCTTCTACGACGCGGCGGCGGTGGCCGGGGACGCCGCCCTGCTCGCCGAGGCGAAGGGCTATCTGCTCGGCCGTCTTCAGGACAACCAGATGTTCTTCACCGCCTTCGCCCGCCCGGCGCTGGCCTTCGACACGCCGTCGGGCCTGTTCGGCGGGCTGTTCGAGCGGCGGCGCAGCGAGGCGGTGGACATCAAGAAGGCCGGCATCTTCCCCATCGTCCACGGCGTCCGTGCGCTGGCGCTGGAAAAGCACATGGCGGAGACCAACACGACCGAGCGCATCTGGGTGCTCGCCGACCAGGGCGTTCTCGACCGCGGCATGGCGGGCGAACTGGCCGACGCCTTCACCTTCCTGTCGACGCTGCGGCTGAAGGCCGGGCTGGACGGCAGCGTGTCCGGCACCCAGACCGACAACCTCGTCCGCACGGAGTCCCTGGGCAAGCTCGACCGCGACCAGTTCAAGGACTGTCTGGCGCTGGTGAAAAAGTTCAAGGAACTGCTCGCCTACCACTTCCACCTGAACCACTGACCCTGAACCACTGACCCGCCGGGCGCGCGGGGAGAGGAGGCGGCATGCCGACCGAAACCATTGCCAGCGTGGTCGCCAACGGGGGGGCGCCGTCCGTTCCGGCCATGCCCGAGCATCCCGACCGCGCCCTGCTGCTGTCGGGGGCGGAGAGCGGGGAGCGGGTGGCGATCCATTGCGAGGCCACCTCCTTCGACGCGGCCACGGCGGATCTGCGCAGCGTCGCGGCGTTGCGCATCCGCGGCGGGCGCGTCCTGACCAGCCAGCGTCTGATCCTCTCCTTCTGGCCCACCGAACCGGCGGAGCCGGCGCTGTCCCGTCTGCTGGCCTTCATCGGGAACCGGCCGCTGGTCGGCTACTACCTGGATTTCACCGTAGGGCTTCTCGACCGGCTGGTGCAGCCGATGGTCGGCATGGCCCTGCCGAACCCGCGCATCGAGGTGTCCAGCCTCTATTACGGCCGCAAGGCCAAGGCGCCGGGCAAATACGCGGTCGACCTGCGGCTGGACAGCATCCTGCGCGATCTCGACCTGCCGCCGCGCGCCGGGGAGGACGCCTACGCCAGCGCGCTCGCCGCCGCCATGGTCTATCTGCGCCTGGAGCCGCCGCGGCCCTGACGCTTCATCAAGCCGCCCTTATCAAGCCGCCTTTGTCTGGGCTTTCGAAAGGGTGGGCACCGCCACGATGAAGCGGGTGCCCGGTCCGCCGTCCGGCTGGCGCTCGATGGTCACCTGCGCCCCGGCCTGCTGGGCCAGCGCGCGGACCAGAACCAGCCCCAGCCCGCTCTGGCGCTTGTCGGTCGCGCGGTTCTGCGCGGCGGACGGATCGGGCGGCAGGCCGGCGCCGTCGTCGCGCACCACCATCCGCATGCCCTCGCTCCCCTCCGGCAGCAACTCCACGCTCACCGTGCCGGGATGGCCGAGGGGGAAGGCGTGAAGCAGCGCGTTGGACACCAGCTCGCTGGCGATCAGGGCGAGCGGGGTGGCCTGATCGACATCCAGGCTCCAGGGCTGGGGGGCGTTCACCGTCAGCCGCGCCCCGGTCGGGTTGGTCGAGCGGACCAGCCCGTCGCAGAGCTGGCGCAGGTAATCGGCGAAGTCGATGCGCGCCGGCTGGTCGGAGCGGTAGAGCAGCTCCTGCATCAGGCTCATGCACTGGATGCGGCGCAGGCTCTCGTCGAAAGCGCGGCGGGCCGGCTCGTCGATGCGGGCGGCCTGGAGGCGCAGCAGGCTGCAAATGACCTGAAGGTTGTTCTTCACCCGGTGCTGAACCTCCTTCAGCAGGACCTCCTTGTCGGTCACCGCCGTTTCGAGCTGGGCGTTGGTCCGCGCCAACTCCGCCGTGCGCTGGAGAACCCGCTCCTCCAGCGTGTCGTAGGCGTGCTGGAGCGCGTTCTCCGCCTGCCGCTCCCGCCGGGCGCGCTGAAGGGCCATCCCGCCGATCACCGACACCGCGGCCAGTGCCGCCAGCGCGTAGGAGATGTAGGTCCAGAGCTGCCCTTGCCAGCGCTCCATGACGCTGCTCACCGGAATGGCCACCTCGGCGGTCACGGGCACGCTGTCCACCCGGCGCAGCGCGGAGATTTCCGGCTCCCCGGCGGCCTCCGCCGCGGCGCTGTCGGTGGCGTCCGGCCCCTGGGTCTCGTGCAGCAGCACCGTGCCGTCGGCGCGGCGCAGGGTGATGGAGCGGGCGTAGTCGAAGTCGAAGCTCTTGTAGATGTCGCGGACGTAGCGCGGCGAGACGGCGACCAGGGCGACGCCGCGGAATTGCCCCGGTGTGGCGGCGAGCGGACGCGAGAGCAGGATTAGCGGCTCCTGGCTGTAGCGGTTGTTGTCCAGCGCGGTGATGAAGAGATTTCCCCCCGCCTCGCTGCCGCCCGTCCGTTGGGCCATGAAGTAATCGCGGTCGGCGACGTTCATCGCCGGGGTGGGAAAGCGGCGGGTGGTCAGGACGGGGTTCCCTTCGGCGTCGAACAGCCAGATCGACACCAGATAAGGCGTGCCCCGCACCAGCGCCGCGTAGCGCTCCCAGCCCGCCCGGTCGCTGGGCAGCGGGGCGTCCGCCGGCCCGGCGAGCTGGACCGCCTGCTTCAGGATCAGGTCGCTGGTCTCCACCAGCCGGGCCGCGTGCTCCGCGACCAGCAGGCTGGCGTTGCCGGCGGTGTCCTGGGCGTGCTGCAGGGCCGCCGCCCGGTCGCGCAACGCGAAGCTGGCCGACAGGCCGAGGGTCAGCAGCAGCGCCACCGCGCAGACCATCAGGACCAGCGCCGATCCCGGCATCCGGTAAAGCAGAGGGGAACCTTTGGATCGCAGGGCGCGCAGGGGCATGGGGACGATGCTTCGGGGCATGGAAGGTGGTGGCTTTCGTGGCGGACCAACACTTTTTTGCAGGCTCCTGTTCCCTGGGTACGCCCGTTGAACCGCGCCGCGCCACCCCCTATTGTCGCGTCGGGCCGAAAGGCCGAAGCGGCATCGAGCGCGGGGAGTATGGCGTATGAAGATCGACGGCACGGCCTACCGCACCATCTGGCTGGCGCAGGACGGCTGGTCGGTGGAGATCATCGACCAGACGCGGATGCCGCATGATTTCGCCGTCGCGCGGCTGACCGACCTCGGCGAGGCCGCCCACGCCATCCGCGCCATGCTGGTGCGCGGCGCGCCGCTGATCGGGGCGACCGCCGCCTACGGCGTCGCGCTGGCCATGCGGGCCGACCCGTCCGACGCGGCGCTGAAAGCGGCCCATGCCCGGCTGCTCGCCACCCGCCCGACCGCGGTCAACCTGCGCTGGGCGCTGGAGCGGATGCATGCCCGTCTGGCGCCGTTGCCGCCCGCCGCCCGCGTGGAGGCCGCCTACGCCGAGGCCGCCGCGGTCTGCGATGAGGACGTCGCGATCAACCGCGCCATCGGGGAGCATGGCGCCGCCCTGATCCGCGAAGCCGCCCGGCACAAGGCTCCGGGCGAGCCGGTGAACGTGCTGACCCACTGCAACGCCGGCTGGCTCGCCACCGTCGATTGGGGCACGGCGCTCGCCCCGGTCTATGTCGCCTTCGAGGAGGGCATCCGCCTGCATGTCTGGGTGGACGAGACGCGCCCGCGCAACCAGGGCGCCAGCCTGACCGCCTGGGAGCTGAACCGCCACGGCGTGCCCCACACGGTGGTGGTCGACAACACCGGCGGCCATCTGATGCAGCACGGCATGGTCGACCTGTGCATCGTCGGCACCGACCGCACCACGGCGACCGGCGACGTCTGCAACAAGATCGGCACCTACCTGAAGGCCCTGGCCGCCCGCGACAACGGCGTGCCCTTCTACGTGGCGCTGCCCTCGCCGACCATCGACTGGGGCATGGCGGACGGGGTGAGGGAAATCCCCATCGAGGAGCGCGACGCCCGCGAGGTGACCGAGCTGACCGGCCTCACCGCCGACGGGCGGATCGAGACCATCCGCGTCACCCCGGCCGGCAGCCCGGCGGTCAATTACGGCTTCGACGTCACCCCGGCCCGTCTGGTGACCGGTCTGGTGACCGAGCGCGGCGTCTGCCCGGCGAGCCGGGAGGGGCTGCTGGGTCTGTTCCCGGAGCAGGGCGGCGTGGCGCGCTGACGCCCTCTTTCCAAAAAGCCGCTTACGCCGCGGCGACGACGAGCAGGGCGACGGTCAGCGCCACCGCGTCCTCGATCAGCGCCGCCGGCCGGTCGCGGCCGAAGGCGGCGGCCATGCGCTGGCGCGCCTCGTAGAAAAGGAGCGTGCCGGCGACCGCGCCGAGCCCGCCGGCGAGCAATCCGGGGACCCACGCCTCCGCGTTCGCGCCGATGGCCGACCCCGCGATGGCACCGCTGGCGATGCGGCTGGCGAAGGGGAAGGGGCGTTTGCGGCTGGGGGTGCTCGGCAGCTTGTCGGTGACCAGCTCCCCCACCGCCATCGCGGTGAAGACCCAGGGCGAGACCGGGTGGCCGAGGAAGAACAGCCAGCTTCCCGACAGGTCGAGCCAGCCGCCATAGGCGGCCCAGGAGACCGCCGCCGGCCCCAGCATGGTGCGCGAACCGGCGACGGCGCCGATCAGGACGGCGAGAATCAGGGCAGTCGTCACATTGGTCTCCGGGTCAGTCGGTCCGGCGGTCGCGCAGGGCCTGGATCAGGGTCCGGACCGCCCCGGCGCGGGCGCCGGGACCGCCATGGAGCAGGCGGAGCGCCGCCAGCATCAGCGCCGCGTCGCCGTCGCGCGGCGGGTCGGTGTGGGGAAGCCGCCGGCCGCGCCGCACCGAGACGGTCTTCACCCGCGTCATCTCCAGCAGCCCTTCGGCGCCGCGCGTGACCCCCCAGCCGCTGGCGTGGCGTCCGCCGAAAGGCAGGCGGGGGTCGGCGGTCGGCACGATCAGGTCGTTGACCGTCACCGTTCCGGCGTCCAGCCGCCCGGCCAGCGCACGCGCCTCCTCCTCCGGCCCGAAGACCGAGGCGCCGAGCGCGTAGGGGCTCTGCGCGGCGGCCTCCAGCGCCTCCTCGACGTCGCGAACGGGCACCAGCGACAGGACGGGGGCGAACAGCTCCTCGCGCAGCAGCGCCATGCCCGGCCGCGCGTCGGCCACGATCAGCGGCGTCATCGCCGGGTCGGCGTCCTCGGGCAGCGGACCAACCGGGCGGGCGCCCTCCGCCATCGCCGCCCGGACCAACCCGACGAGGCGCCGCCGCACCGGCAGGGGCACCGCCGCCGGCGGGATCGCCGCCACGCCGCGCGTCAAGGAATGCTCCAGCTCGGCGGCCAGGGCGCGCGGCACGAAGACCCGGCGCGGCGCGATGCAGGTGGCGGAGCCGTTGAGGCGCAGGCCGAAGGCCAGCGCGCGGGCGACCGTGCCGAGGTCGGCGCCCGGCAGGACGAAGACCGCGTCGTTGCCCGACAGCTCCATGGTGGAGGGCACCAGCGAGTCGGCGAGCTGGCGGGCCACCGCCCGGCCGGTGCCGGCCGATCCGGTCAGCACCAGCTTGTCGATGCCGGCGGCGACCGCGTCGGACACCGCGTCGGGAGATTCGTCCAGAAGCTGGAACAGGCCGTCCGGCAGGCCGGACTCGGCCAGCCAGTCCGCCAGCCGCTCCATCGGCGCGGAGCAGCCGGGCGCCGGCTTGACCAGCACCGTGTTCCCGGCGGTCAGCGCCTGAAGCGCCTGCACCCCCGGCAGCAGCAGCGGGTAATTGGACGGGCCGACGATCAGGACGGTGCCGAACGGCTCCCGCCGCACCTCCGCCGCGACGCCGAACAGCCAGACCGGGCGGCCGCGCGCGCCCAGGCGCCGCGGCGCCAGCAGCGCGTCCGCCTCGCGCTCCAGGAAGCGGCAGGCCTCGGCGAGCGGCAGGATCTCCGCGCTCAGGCTCTCGGCCGCGCCGCGTCCGGGGCGGGTCGCCAGCGTGTGCACGAGGTCTTCGGCCTCCGCCGCGATGCGGCGGCGGATTTTGCGGACGATGGACAGTCTTTCGCCTGTATTGCCGACGGCCCACGCCGCGCGCGCAGATGAAAATGGATCGCCGCTCCCGCCTGTCCAAGGGGTTACACCCGGAGGGGTGTGATTGTGGCTGTGATCCATTGCCGGTCCATGTTCGTAACTGCCTTCACACAAGTCGGCAGCTCGGGAGCGTTTGGCAAGCGGATGGAACGGCAAGTCGTGATCATTGGCGCTGGGCCGGGTGGATTGGCATCCGCGATGCTCCTGGCGCTCACCGGGGCGAAGGTCACCGTGCTGGAACGGCGGGACCGCGTCGGCGGCCGGTCGGCCGGCTTCGCGCTCGACGGGTACCGCTTCGACAGTGGCCCGACCTTCTTCCTCTACCCTCGCATTCTGGAGGAGATCTTCGAGGGCTGCGGGCGCCGCCTGTCGGACGAGGTCGATCTGATCCGTCTCGACCCGCTCTACCGGCTGGTCTTCGAGGCCGGCGGGGAGCTGCGGGTCCACGGCGAGATGAAGGCCCTGATGGCGGAGATCGCGCGCCTCAACCCGCGCGACGCCCAGGGGCTGCCGCGTTTCCTGGCCGACAACCGGGCGAAGATGGGGCTGTTCCGCCCGATCCTGGAGACCGACTTCTCCAGCCCTTGGGCGCTGGCCTCGCTGCCGATGCTGAAGGCGCTGGGACGGCTTTCGCCGCAGCGCTCGGTCGATCGCGATCTGTCCCGTTACTTCCAGGACCCGCGCGTCCGCCTCGCCTTCTCTTTCCAGAGCAAGTATCTGGGCATGTCACCCTTCCGCTGTCCCAGCCTGTTCACCATTCTCTCCTTCCTGGAGCATGAGCACGGCGTCTTCCACCCGCGCGGCGGCACCGAGGCGGTGATGGAGGCGATGCGGCGGGTGGCCGAGAGTCTCGGCGTCACCGTGCGGCTGAACGAGACGGTGCGCCACATCCGCTTCCAGGGCCGCCGCGCCGTGGGGGTGCGGACGGAGGCCGGCGAATACCCGGCCGACGCGCTGGTCATCAACGCCGACTTCGCCCGCGCGATGACGACCCTGGTGCCCGACGATCTGCGCCGCCGCTGGAGCGACGCCCGCATCGCCACCAAGAAATTCTCCTGCTCCACCTTCATGCTCTATCTGGGCATCGAGGGGCGGATGGAGGGGTTGGACCACCACACCGTCTATCTGGCGGAGGATTACGCCCGCAACCTCGCCGAGATCGAGGACGGCCGCGAGATGCCCCGCCGCCCGTCGATCTATGTGCAGAACGCCTGCGTGAGCGACCCGGACCTCGCCCCGCCCGGCGGCAGCACCCTCTACATCCTGGTGCCGGTCGGCCACCAGCGCGGCCACATCGACTGGGCGGCCGAGGCGCCGCGCTACCGCCGTCTCGTGCTCGACCGGCTGGCCGGGTTTGGCCTGACCGATCTGGAGCGCCGCATCCGGGTGGAGCGGGTGGTGACGCCGGCCGACTGGGACCGCCAGTTCGCGGTGCACCGCGGCGCCACCTTCAATCTGGCGCACAGCCTGGACCAGATGCTCCACCTGCGGCCGCACAACCGGTTCGAGGACCTGGACGGCGTCTATCTGGTCGGCGGCGGCACCCACCCCGGCAGCGGCCTGCCGGTGATCTTTGAAGGCGCGCGCATCACGTCGCGGCTGCTGGCCTCGGAGCTGGGCCTGCCGACGCCCTGGCGCAGCGAAACCATGGGACTGTCCGGCCTGCCCAAGCGGGCCGTAGCGGGGGGACTGGCATGACGGATCGGATCGCGGTGATCGGCGGCGGCCTGGGCGGTCTGGCGTCGGCGGTGGTTCTGGCGGCGCGCGGCCACAAGGTGGTGCTTCTGGAGAAGAACGGCTGGGTCGGCGGCAAGGCGGCGGTGCTGGAGGAGGGCGGCTTCCGCTTCGACATGGGACCGACCATCCTGACGGTGCCGCGCGTCCTGCGCCGCATCCTGGCGGAGGCCGGCTGCGACCTCGACCGCGAGCTGGAGCTGGTCCGGCTGGAGCCGCAATGGCGCTGCTTCTTCGACGACGGCACCGTGCTGGACCTGTCGGAGAACATTGGCGCGATGGCCGCGGACCTCGACCGGCTGACCCCCGGCCAGGGCGCCGGGGAGGGCTACCGCCGCTTCCAGGCTCTGTCGGAGCGTCTGCACGGCATCTCCGAACGCTTCTTCTTCTGGAAGTCGGTGGAGGATCTGGGCGACACGCTGAAATTCCGCGACAGCATGAACACCAGTACGCTGTCCGACGTGCTGGCGTTGCGCATGGGCAGCACGGTGGCCGGCACCATCCGCAGCCACGTCCCCGACGCCCGCGCCGCCCAGATGCTCGACCATTTCACCCAGTATGTCGGCTCGTCCCCCTACGGCTCCCCGGCGGTGCTCTGCGCCATCGCCCACATGCAGACCAACGACGGCGTCTGGTACCCGATGGGCGGCACCCGCGCCGTTCCGCTGGCGCTGGAGCGGGTGGCGCGGCGTCTCGGCGTCGAGATCCGCACCGGCACCGGCGTCCGCCGGCTGGAAGTGACCGACAAGCGCGTCACCGCCGTCGAGACCGAGGGCGGGGAGCGCATCCCGGTGTCGGCGGTGGTCTCCAACATGGATTCCGTCCGCACCTACGAGGAGTTGGTGGGCGGCGCCCCGGCCAAGCGCTTCCGCAAGCGCCGCCGCTACGAGCCGGCCTGCTCGGGCGTGGTCTTCTATCTCGGGCTCGACCGCGGCTACGACCATCTGCTGCACCACGACTTCGTCTTCTCCCGCGACCCGGCGGAGGAGTTCGACTGGATCTACCGCCGCGGCGAGCCGGCGCCCGACCCGACCTGCTACATCGCCGCCCCCGCCCGCACCGAGCCCGGCGTGGCGCCGCCGGGGGGCGAAGCGCTCTATGTGCTGGTCCACACCCCCTATCTGCGGCCGCACCACGCCTGGTCACGGATGTTGCCGGACTACCGCCGCGTGGTCTTCGACAAGCTGAAGCGCACCGCCGGCATGACCGACCTGGAGGACCGCATCCGCGTCGAGCGCGTCCTGACCCCGCAGGACATCCACGACCGCTACCGCGTGCTGAACGGCGCCATCTACGGGCTGGCCAGCCACGGCCGCTTCATGGGCGCCTTCAAGCCGGGCAACCGTTCGCGCGACGTGGAGGGGCTGTATCTGGCCGGCGGGGCCGCCCATCCGGGGCCGGGCATGCCGATGGTGCTGATGTCGGGCTGGATCGCCGCCGACAGCCTGGACCAGGACCTGCGGAGCGGAGCGCGCGACGGCGACCTGCGCGCCGTCGCCTGAGCGGCGGGCCGGGCATGGGGCCAGGGATGGAGGATGACGGGCTGAGGGACGATCCGGTCGCGCGGCGCTCGCCGGCGCTCTACCGCTTTTTCGGCGCCGTCATGGCGCGGCGGATGCGGCGCGACTTCCACGCGGTGCGGCTGGCCCGGCCGGGCTGGCCGGACCTGCCGGCGGACCGGCCGGTGATCGTCTGCCTGAACCACCCGTCCTGGTGGGACCCCGCCTTGCTGATCGTGATGGGGACCACCCACTACTGCGACCGGCCGGGCTACGGTCCCATCGACGCGGCGATGCTGCGCCGCTACCGCTTCATGGCGCGCATCGGCCTGTTCGGGGTCGAGCCGGGCCGGGCCGGGGCCGCCGCCTTCCTGCGCCACGGCCGGCGCATCCTGGCCGACCCGCGGTCCATGCTGTGGATCACCGCGGAGGGCGCCTTCACCGACCCGCGCCGCCGTCCGGTCCGCCTGCGACCGGGCATCGCCCATCTCGTCCGCCGCGCGCCGGAGGCGGTGGTGGTGCCGCTCGCCGTGGAATACCCGTTCTGGGACGAGAGCACCCCGGAGGCGCTGGCCCGCTTCGGCGAACCCGTCGCGGCCTCCGACTTCTCTGGCTGGCTGGTGCCGGACATCGCCGCCGCGCTGGAACGGCGGCTGGAGGCGACGATGGACGCGCTGGCGCTCGACGCGCAGAGCCGCGACCCGGCGCGCTTCCTGACGCTGATCGACGGCTCGGCGGGGGTCGGCGGCGTCTACGACCTGTGGCGCCGGGCGCGCGCCTGGGCCGGCGGGCAACGCTTCAGCCCTGCGCATGGTGATGCATCCGATAAGGAAGGGGTTTCCCGCCGATGAGCGTCCTCACGCTGCTGGCCGCTCTGTCGCTGGCTCTCGCCCTGCTGCCGCTGGGGCTGGGCCTCCTGAATCTGAGCCTCTACCGCCGCCCAAAGGCCGAGCCGCCGCCGGGCGCCGCCGTCAGCATCCTGATCCCCGCCCGCAACGAGGAGGCCACCATCGCCGCGGCGGTGCGGGCGGCGTTGTCCAGCTGCGGCGTGACGGTGGAGGTGGTGGTGCTGGACGACCATTCCACCGACCGGACGGCGGCGATCGTCCGCGCCCTCGCCGCCCGCGACCCGCGCCTGCGCGTGGAGACGGCGCCGCCGCTGCCGCCGGACTGGTCGGGCAAGCAGCACGCCTGCCAAGCGCTTGCCGGGTTGGCGCGGCACCCGGTGCTGCTGTTCCAGGATGCCGACGTGCGGCTGGCGCCGGACGCCGCCCGGCGGGCCTGCGGCGCGCTGCTGGCGGGCCGAGCGGGGCTGGTCAGCGGCTTCCCGCGCCAGGAGACCGGCACCCTGGCCGAGGCCCTGGTCATCCCGCTGATCCATGTGCTTCTGCTCGGCTACCTGCCGATGGTGGGAATGCGCTGGTCGGGCAGCCCGGGATTCGCCGCCGCCTGCGGCCAGCTGATCGCGGTGCGGCGGGATGCCTATGAGAGGGTCGGCGGCCATGCCGCCATCGCGACGTCGCTGCACGACGGGGTGACGCTGCCGCGCGCCTTCCGCCGGGCGGGGCAGGGGAGCGACCTGTTCGACGCGACCGGCCTCGCCCGCTGCCGGATGTACCGCGGCTGGCGGGAGGTGTGGTCCGGCTTCTCGAAGAACGCGACGGAGGGCATGGCGACCCCCGTCGCTTTGCCGGTCTGGACCCTGCTGCTGTTCGGCGGCCATGTCCTGCCCTGGCTGCTTCTGGGCTGGGCGGCTCTGGCCCCGCTGCCGGACGCCGCGGTCGCCCTGGCGGCGCTGGCCGTGGCGGCGGGGCTGGCGTTCCGCTTGCTGCTGGCCTTGCGTTTTCGTCAGAGTCTGGCCGGCGCGTTGCTCCACCCCGTGGGGATCCTGATCCTTCTGGCGATCCAATGGTCGGCGCTGCTGCGCGCCCGCCGGGGCCGCCCCGCGGAATGGCGGGGGCGCGCCTATCCGTCCACCTCCAGAACGGGTGCACCATGACGACCCCTCGGCACTTCCGGAACGCCCGCAACGCTACGGTGGGCGGATCGCTGGCCGCGCTGGCGCTCCTCCTGGCGACGGCCCAGGCCACCGCCGCCGACCTTGCCATCACCGTCGCCAACGTTGCGAACGCGCAGGGGAAGGTGCTGGTCGCGGTGTGCACCCAGGACACCTTCCTGGGACCCAACTGTCCCTACACCGCGGCAGAACCGGCGCGGCCGGGCAGCGTCACCGTGGTGGTGCACAAGGTGCCGCCCGGCACCTACGCCGTGCAGTCCTTTCATGACGAGAATCAGAACCTCGAACTCGACCGCAACTTCCTCGGCCTGCCGAAGGAGGGCGTCGGCTTCAGCAACGACGCTCCCATGCGCTTCGGCCCGCCGCGCTACGCCGACGCCGCCCTGGCGGTCGCCGAGCCGGCGACGCGCACGACGCTGTCCCTGCGCTATCTGGTCGAGCGCTGATCGTCAGATCACCGCCTTCAGATCACCGGCATCAGACGCCGCCGCCGGGGCGGCGGGTTGCCGCCCTTGCAGGGGCTGTAGCCGCCCGGCGCCAGCTGCCCGAACGTGATGCCGGTGGCCGCGGCGATGTCGGCCAGCCGCTCCAGCCCCAGGACGCGGGTTGCGGCGAGCGCGATGCGCCCGCAGGCCTCGGCGTCGCTGCCGGCGCGGTGGTGGTCGAGCGCGATGCCCAGATGGTCGGCCAAATAATTCAGCTTGTGCGCGGCCAGCTGCGGCCACGCCTTGCGCGCCAGCACCACCGTGCAGAGGTAGCTGCAGGCGGGCCAGACCAGCCCGTAATCGTCCAGCGTGTGGCGCAGCACGCTGATGTCGAAGGAGGCGTTGTGGGCCAGAACCAGCCGGCCCTCCAGCCGCCGGGCGAAACGGTGCCAGACCTCCGGGAACTCCGGCGCACCGGCGACATCCTCCGCCCGCAGGCCGTGGACGGCGGTGTTGAAGGGGTTGAAGCGCATCTCCCGCGGGCGGATCAGATGCTCCTCCGTCTCCACCACGCGCCCGTCCTCGATCCAGGCGACGCCGATGGAGCAGGCACTGGTCCGCGATTCGTTGGCGGTTTCGAAGTCGATGGCGACAGCCTGCATGACGTCCTTCCTCAACCCAGGATCAGGCGGGTGACGTCCTCGGGCAGGTCGCCGTCGAGCGCCATCAGGCGGACTCGCAGCAGGCAGGCCACCGCGATGGCGTCGGTGATCTCCCCGCGCTTGACCATGGCGTAGGCCTCCGCGAAGGGGACGTGGCGCAGCTGCAGGACCTCCGTCTCCTCCGGTTCGGCCTGCCCCTGCTCGATCCCCCAGGCGAGAAAGCAATGGGCGGTCTCGTCGGTGATGCTGTTGGACAGGTGCATGGTCAGGATCGGCAGCCAGTGGCGGGCGGTCTGGCCGGTTTCCTCCAGCAGTTCGCGCTTGGCCGACTCCACCGGTTCGACGCCCTTCTTGCCGCCGCCCTCCGGGATCTCCCAGCTGTACTGCTCCAAGGGGAAGCGGTACTGGCCGACCAGAGTGACGCGGCCCTGGTCGTCGATGGGAACCACACCGGTCGCCAGATTCTGGGCGTGCATGACGCCGTAGATGCCGGGGTTGCCGAGCGGGGTCAGCACGTCGTGCTCCACCACGCGCATCCACGGATTCTCGTAGATCGGCTTGGTCGTCAGGACGGTCCAGGGGTTGCCGGTCTTGTGCGGCACGCCGGTGCTCCTCAAGCGGTGTGGGGGCGGTGTGGGGACAGGCTGCAGGGTGCTGGTGCGGAACTATAGGCATTGCGCCTGGATGCTGCAACGCGGCGCGCTTCCGCCACCGTGCCGCGCGTCGCCTTCGGGACCGCAAGCCGTGGGTGTTGCGGAAATATTTCACAGTTAGATAAAATTTTCGCGGCAGTTCAGGCAAGTCCTCTCCGACTGTTCGTGCTGGTTACTTGACTCCCCGACTGTTGAGGTCTACCTCTATATTGTGCGGTATCCGTTGATGCCGGCGGTGGCCGTCCTTCGTGGGGCAGCAATTTTGGAAACGCAGCGCCGGATGCGGCACAATTTTCAGGATAGGGAGCGCTGGCGCAATCCCGACTGGCGGACGAAATTCGTCGCCTGGTGGGAAGGCTACGACCTCGCCGCGCTGTCCCGTCTGGCCCGCACCGCCCCCGCCTCCCGCCTGCCGCTGCGCGGTCCGGTGGCGGCGCTGGGGTCCGCCGCGCCGGCCGGCGCCCTGCCGCCCGAGGCGGCGCGGCCCGATGCCGAGCTGGAGCGGCTGGAGAACCTGCAGCTCGACCGCCAGGGCGAACCGGTCTGGTCGGTCGCCCGCACGGAGGGGGCGCAGATGCTGTGGGGCCAGGACTGCGTCGGTCCCGGCGACTCGCAATGGATGGTCGAATCCGTCCGCTCCTTCGGGCTGAACCCGGCCAAGAGCGTGCTCGACCTGTCGGCGGGGCTGGGTGGGCCGGCGCGCGGCATCGTCAACAGCTACGACACCTGGGTGACCGGGCTGGAGATGTCGCCCTTGCTGGCCAAGCTGGGGATGGAGCGTTCCAAGGCGTTGGGCGTGTCGAAGAAGGCACCGATCGGCCATTACGACCCGGAGCATTTCAACCAGGCGGGCTCCTTCGACCTCGTGCTGGCCGACCGGGTGATGCACCGGGTGCGCGACAAGGAGAACTTCCTCGACCGCGTCTGCGACTGCGTGAAGCCGAAGGGCGGCGTGCTGCTGTTCGACTATGTGATCGAGGGCACCCCGTCCTCCTGGGAAAGCTGGAACGGCTGGCGCGACTCCGAACCGCTGGAGGTTTATCCCTGGTCGGCCACCCGCATGGCCGACGAACTGACCCAGCGCAACCTCGACCTGCGCATTTCCGAGGACCTGACCCAGTTCCACCGCCGTCAGGCCGTGGAGCGGGTGCGCCGGCTGGGCGAGGCGTTGAAGACCGCCGCCCCCGAGCCCCGCGTGCTGAAGGCGCTGGCCCGCGAGTTGGCGCTGTGGTGGTCGCGCCTGCGCGTGCTGGGCAGCGGTCTGCGCTTCTGCCGCTACGTGGCGATGCGCCCGACCTGACGATTTCCTAATCGCAGACGCGCGGCTCGATCTTGCGCTCCGCGGCGAAGCGCCGGGCCGACTCCGTCACCAGCTTGCGGATCAGGGCGCGGCGCGGCTCGATGGGGCCGGAGACGTCCAGCCAGCGCTCCCCGTCCCACTGCTGCACATGCAGCGGCACGATTCCCTCATGGTCGGCGCAGGTGATGCGCAGCGGCTGCATGAAGCCGTCCAGCCCCAGTTCGGCGAGCCGCTCGGCGGTCAGGTCCAGATGATCGAAGCCCCAGGCCACCTGTGCTCCGGTCAGCGGCCGGCGCCCGTATTTGCCCTGCGCGGTGCGGATGGCCTCGACCAGGACGGCGGCGTTGAAGACCCCGCGGTTGTAGAGCACCGTGCCGATCTGGCCGGGATCACCGGCCCCCAGCCCATGAGCGTGAACCCGCTCGCGGATCGCGCGGATCACCGGCAGGTCCGCCCCGGCGGCGTGGAAGGCGACCGCCTTGTAGCCGACCGCCGCAGCGCCGACCGGCCGGACGTCCAGCTCCGACCCGGCCCACCAGACGCCGATCATGCGGTCGGCGGGATAGCCGGCGGCGGCGGCCTCGCGCAGGGCGGTGGAGTTCTGCACGCCCCAGCCCCACAGGATCACGTAATCGGGCCGGTAATGGCGGGCGATCTGCGTCCAGACAGCGCGCTGGTCCAGCCCCGGCGGGGCGACGGGGAAGCTGCGCATCTCGAAGCCCAGCGGGCCGCGCAGCGCCTCCAGCATGGGCAACGGCTCCTTGCCGAAGGCGCTGTCGTGGTAGACGTAGGCGATCTTCCGCCCGCGCAGCCGCTCCGTCCCGCCCAGCTCCGTGGCGCCCAGCTCCGTAGCGATGTGGCTGATCACGGCGTCGATGCCCGTCCAATAGCTGGCTGGGGCGTTGACCGCGTAGGGGAAGACCCGCCCGTCCGACACGTCCGCCCGCCCGTAGCCGGAGGAGAAGACCGGGATGCGGTCGGCGGCCCCGCGCTCGATCAGGGCGTAGGTGATGCCGGTGGACAGCGGCAGCACGGCGGCGGCGCCGGTCGGCCCCTTGGCTTTCAGCCGCTCGTAGCAGTCCACCCCGCGGTCGGTGTTGTAGCCGGTGTCGCACTCCTCCCAGGCGATGGGCACGCCGCCGATGCCGCCGTCGCGCCGGTTGACCAGCGTCAGATAATCGGCGACCCCGTCGGCCAGCGGGATGCCGTAGGGCGCGTAGGGGCCGCTGCGGTAGACGAGGTGCGGGAAGAATTGCGCCCCTTGCGGCGGCTCCGGGGCGGCCGCGACCGGGGCGCACAGCACCACCGCTGCCAGGGCCACCGCCGCCAAAGCTGGGGCGCGCCATGCCATTCCGTTTCCTCCACCCGTCGCGCGCCGGGCCGTTGCGCCCGTCCGCGTGGTTTTCGTTGCGCGGGATTCTAGTACGGACCGGCCCCTCTTCGCACGAAGAGAGCGCAGCCCCCACGCTTCCGCTTGCCTGCCCTTTGCAAGGTGCCGTTTGAAGGGGGGCGGGACCGGCACTAAATCAGGCGGTTGAGACATGCGGAAACCACGGCCGCCGCCCGGCCGGTCCGCCAATAACGCGAAGGAGGGGTACCGTGACGACGTTCACCGGTCAGGACTCGCTGAAAACCCGCCGCTCCCTGTCCGTCGGGGGCAAGAGCTACGATTATTTCAGCATCAAGGCCGCGGAGGACGCCGGACTGGGCGACCTCTCCCGGCTGCCCTATTCGATGAAGGTGCTGCTGGAGAATCTCCTGCGCTTCGAGGATGGGCGCACCGTGTCCACCGACGACGTCAAGGCGGTGGCCCAGTGGCTGCACGACAAGCGGTCCGACCGTGAGATCGCCTACCGCCCGGCGCGCGTGCTGATGCAGGACTTCACCGGCGTGCCGGCGGTCTGCGATCTGGCGGCGATGCGCGAGGCGATGGCCGCGCTGGGCGGCGATCCCAAGAAGATCAACCCGCTGGTGCCGGTCGATCTGGTCATCGACCACTCGGTGATGGTCGATTACTTCGGCAACCCCTCCGCCTTCGAGAAGAACGTCGAGCTGGAGTTCGAGCGCAACCTGGAGCGCTACGCCTTCCTGCGCTGGGGCCAGAAGGCCTTCGACAATTTCCGCGTCGTGCCGCCGGGCACCGGCATCTGTCACCAGGTGAACGTCGAGTATCTGGCGCAGGGCGTGTGGACCGACACCGACCCGGCGGGCAAGCTCGTCGCCTATCCCGACACGCTGGTCGGCACCGACAGCCACACCACCATGGTGAACGGGCTGGGCGTGCTCGGCTGGGGCGTCGGCGGCATCGAGGCGGAGGCGGCCATGCTCGGCCAGCCGATCTCCATGCTGATCCCCGAGGTCGTCGGCTTCAAGCTGACCGGGCGGCTGAAGGAGGGCACGACGGCCACCGACCTCGTGCTGACCGTCACCCAGATGCTGCGCAAGAAGGGCGTGGTCGGCAAATTCGTGGAGTTCTACGGGCCGGGTCTGGATCACCTGACGCTGGCCGACCGCGCCACCATCGGCAACATGGCCCCGGAATACGGCGCCACCTGCGGCATCTTCCCGATCGACGCGGAGACCATCCGCTACCTGACCTTCACCGGCCGCGACGCCGACCGCGTGGCGATGGTCGAGGCCTACGCCCACGCCCAGGGCATGTGGCGCGACGCCGGCACGCCGGACCCCGTCTTCACCGACGCGCTGGAGCTGGACATGACGACGGTCGAGCCGTCGCTGGCCGGCCCGAAGCGCCCGCAGGACCGCGTGCCGCTGTCCCAGGCGGCGCAGAGCTTCGGCACCGATCTGGTCGGCGCCTTCAAGGCGGAGGACGCCGACCGCTCCGTTCCGGTGAAGGGATGCGGCTACAATCTCGACCAGGGGGCGGTGGTGATCGCCGCCATCACCTCCTGCACCAACACCTCCAACCCGGCGGTGCTGGTGGCCGCCGGCCTGCTCGCCCGCAAGGCGGTGGAGAAGGGGCTGAAGTCCAAGCCCTGGGTCAAGACCTCGCTGGCCCCGGGCTCGCAGGTGGTCACCGACTATCTGGCCAAGGCCGGGCTCCAGCCCTACCTCGACCAGCTCGGCTTCAACATCGTCGGCTACGGCTGCACCACCTGCATCGGCAACAGCGGCCCGCTGCCCGACCCCATCGCCGCGGCGGTGGAGGAGGGCAACCTCGTGGTCGCCGCCGTGCTGTCGGGCAACCGCAATTTCGAAGGCCGGGTGAACCCGCACACGCGGGCGAATTATCTGGCCTCGCCGCCGCTGTGCGTCGCCTACGCGCTGGCCGGCAACATGAAGATCGACTTGGCCAAGGACCCCATCGGCACCGGCCATGACGGCCAGCCCGTCTATCTGAAGGACATCTGGCCGACCAACCAGGAGGTCCAGGACGCCATCGACGCCTCGCTGTCGGCGGAGATGTTCCGCAGCCGCTACGGCAACGTGTTCGAGGGGCCGGAGCAGTGGCGCGGCATCCGGACCGCCGAAGGCCAGACCTACGAGTGGCAGGCGGGCAGCACCTACGTGAAGCTGCCGCCCTTCTTCGCCGACATGCCGAAGACCCCCGAGGCGGTGAGCGACGTGCGCGGCGCCCGCGCGCTGGCCGTGCTCGGCGACAGCATCACCACCGACCACATCTCCCCCGCCGGCTCGATCAAGAAGACCAGCCCGGCCGGCGAGTATCTGCTGAGCCATCAGGTGCGCCCGCAGGACTTCAACTCCTACGGGGCGCGGCGCGGCAACCACGAGGTGATGATGCGCGGCACCTTCGCCAACATCCGCATCCGCAACGAGATGCTGGCGGGCGTGGAGGGCGGCGAGACCCGGCACTATCCTTCGGGCGAGCAGTTGCCGATCTACACCGCGGCGATGCGCTACGCCCAGGAGGGCGTGCCGCTGGTGGTCATCGCCGGCAAGGAGTACGGCACCGGCTCCAGCCGCGACTGGGCGGCCAAGGGCACCAAGCTGCTGGGCATCCGCGCGGTGATCGCCGAGAGCTTCGAGCGCATCCACCGCTCCAACCTCGTCGGCATGGGCATCCTGCCGCTCCAGTTCAAGGACGGGCTGACCCGCAACGATCTGGCGCTCGACGGCACGGAGACCTTCGACATCGACGGCATCGAGCAGGACCTGCGCCCGCGCAAGGACGTGACGATGACCATCACCCGCGCCGACGGGCAGACCCGGCAGGTGCCGCTGCTGCTGCGTATCGATACGGTGGACGAGGTCGAGTATTACCGGAACGGCGGCGTGCTGAACTTCGTCCTGCGCAACCTGGCGAAGTGACGGAAGCCGGCGCGGCGGGGGGCGGCACCGCCTTCCCGCTGCGCGGCGCCCCGGGCCGGGCCTCACTCTCCATAGGACGGGTCGGGGGCGCGCAGAACCTCCTGGATGCTCTGCACGAGCAGGATGCTGCCATGGGCCGAGAAATGGCCCTGGTCCAGGAAGTAGAAGCCCTGGTCGTCCTTGATCCGGCAGAGCGGAAGGGCCTTGCAAGGGTCGGGGTCGCAGAAATAGTCGGAGGTGTCGACGAACTGCGCGCCCCGCGTCGCGGTGATGACCGGCTGGTCGGCGGCTTGGCCGGTGATCGAATAGGCCCGTTCCGACTTCATGAAATAGGTGTGGTCGTAGGGGTTGCGGAAGCGGAACACCGGGCTCTGCCCCAGCACGACGATGCGGATGCCCCGGTTCAGCAGGGTCTCCACGGTCTCGTGCAGGCGGCGGAGATCGAGGGCGTTGGTGTCCATGTACCATTCCCACCGCGCCGCCATGATGACGATGCGGATGCCGTTGCGGTCGATGATCTCCTCGACGCGGCTGTTGAACTCCTGGCAATTCGGGCGGGCGTTGACCGACAGGTCCTTGATGGGCGGACAGCCGGACGCCGTGTACTGGACGATGTTGAAGGGCAGGGTGTCGGCGACGTTCTGAAGCCCTGGTACGTAATGGGCGGCGAAGGAATCCCCCCAGAGCAGGGCGGTGGGCGCGTCCGCCTTCAGGGAACCGATCCGGCAACTCTCCAGGCCCGGCCACGCCTCGGGCGGCTGGTCGGTTTCGAGGAAGCAGGTGTGTTCCTTGTAGAGTTCCCGTCCTGAGATGTCCTGCGGCGCGTAGTCGGAGAAGCGCTGCGGCAGCCCGTTGGTCAGATGGCCGATCAGCCCGACCCCCGCCAGCCCCGCCATGGCCCAGCCGGTCCGGGCGAAGACCATGGACGGTCGGCGGCCCGACGCTGCCCTGGGCTTGCGGAAGGGCACCTCGATCAGCCGCCAGGACAGCACGGACACCGCGGCGATGGCCGCGAGAAGGATCAGCGTTTCCTTGGTGGACAGGTCCCGCCCCTTGTAGAACCGCGCGAAGACCATCAGCGGCCAATGCCAGATGTACATGGAGTAGGAGATCAGGCCGATGAAGACCATGGGGCGCAGCGTCAGCACCCTCCCGACCACCGTCGGACCGCTCCGCCCCGCATGGATGATCAGCGCCGCCCCCAGGCAGGGCAGCAACGCGGCGTAGCCCGGAAAGGCCGTCGCCTCCGTCAAGGCGAACACGCTTGCGAGGATCAGGGCGGCGCCGAGCGCGCAGGCCAGTTCCCGCACCCCGCGGCCGCGGATGTCCGGTACGGCGCCGAAGGCGAGAAGGGCGCCCAGCACCAGTTCCCACAGCCGGGGCGGCAGCAGGTAGAAGGCCGCCACCGGATGATCCCGGACCAGCGACACGCCCAAGGCGAAGGACGCCGCCGCCGCCGCCGCCAGCACGGCGATCCACACCCGACGCCCGTACGGGAGCAGGGCCAGCACGGCGAGGGGAAAGACGATGTAGAATTGCTGCTCCACCCCCAGCGACCAGGTGTGGAGAAGCGGATTCATCTCCGCCGCGTTCTCGAAGTAACCGGACTTCAGATAATAGACGATGTTGGACGAGAACAGCGTGGTCGCCGCGAGGTTCTGGGAAAAGCTCTTCAACTCCTGGGGCGACAGCAGGAACAGGGCGAGCACCGCGGTGACCGCCAGCGCCGCGAACAGGGCGGGAAGGATTCGACGGATGCGGCGGACATAGAAGTCGGCGAGGGAAAAGGTGCCGCGCTGCGCGTCGTTCAGAACGATCGAGCCGATGAGGTAGCCGGAAATCACGAAGAACACATCGACGCCGATGTATCCGCCGCTGAACAGGGAAAACTTCGCGTGGAACAGAAGAACCGAAAGGATCGATACCGCGCGAAGGCCGTCGATGTCGGGGCGGTACGTCATGGGACCCGCAAGGTTTGGGTGGAACGGAGACGCGGGTCGGCGGTCCCGAACCCGGTTCAGCGGCGGGAGGCGAGCGACGAGGGAGTAGGGGAGTGCCCGGCTACGCGAGGGGAAGCGGTGTGAGCGCTCCCTGAAAATTCAATGATGTCAAAAGACGTCGCGGTATAGGCGTAAGGTTGGCATTTCTGTCGCCTGGATTGCTTTATTGTTTTCGATGCCCTTGATAGGAAAATGCCTGTGATTTCGATGGTATGGCATCGTGGCGGAGTGCTGAAGTGAATTATTGAATGAAAGCCTTAGGGTGTCGGCACTTTGAGTGATCTAACAAGAATTCAACGGTAGTGTCTGACCATTGGTGATAGAGAAAGCACCCTTTATTGCGTAGGGTGTCTGCGCCTGTTCGGGTTTTCACAATGTCTTCGTGTGTGTCGTAAGGTCTCTGGTTAAGATCCCGTTTTCTCCGTCCAGCCCGCCTCGCGAACCGCCGCCGCGTAACTGCGGCTGACCGGCACGCGCAGGCCGTTGCGCAGGACCAGCACCAGCTTGCCGTCCGGCTTGCGCTCCACCCCGGCGACGGCCGCGGCGGCGACCCAATGGGAGCGGTGGACCTGCATTCCCTCCAGCCCGGCCAGTTCCGCGATGGCGTCGCGCAGCCGCATCAGGATCAGGTCGCTGCCTTCCGCCGTGTGGGCACGGACGTAATGGTCCTCCATCTCCAGCGCCAGAAGGTTCCGGCCGAGCCGCGCGGGCAGGCGGGTGAGGAACGTGGGCTCCGGCCGCTCCGCCGGGGTTGCCGCCGCGTTGTCCGGGACGGGCGGGCATGGCGGCGGCGTGGGGGCGGCGAGAAGCCCACGGTCGCGCAGCTCCAGCCAGACCGGAATGGCGGACACCAGCAGGGTGACGAGGACGACGTAGACGAACAGCTCCGCCAATCCCAGTGGGCGCAGAAAATCCATCCCGCGCAGCCACTTTTCAAGCAGCGCGACGGTCAGCGTCATCAGTGCCGCCACCGCCAGGATCACCCCGGCCAGCATGGCGCGCCACGCCCCAATCCGTTCCCGCAGCAGACGGCCGGCGGCCAGGGTCAGAAGCTCGAAGGCGAGACCGCCCAGCCCGATCAGCCCGCACCAATAAGCCAGCCGCTGCGCCAGCGTCAGATCCGCGAAGGTGCCGAACGGACCCAGCAGGGTCAGCACCAGCGCGGCGGTCAGCAGCACGGGCAGGCGCCGGCCCAGCAGCCGGCGCCGGTAGGGCGTGTGGGGCTGTCCCGCCGCGGGAAACTCCGTCGTTTCACGCATCGTGAAGCGACGGCCGAGACGTTTCGCGAAGGCGCGTCCCGCCGATCCCGCAACGGCGGTGGCTCACCGCCCGCCGGTTCGGGCATGGAAGGCACCGGATCGGAAAGGCGACGGTTCGCCCACGGTGAAGGAAAGGGACAGGAAATGGGAGCCGCATGTCGGATTGGAATGGGGTTGGTCGGCGCGATGACGCTGACCCTCGCCGTGGCGGGGGCCGGTGCGGGGGAGCTTCGCGCAACCATCGGCAACGTCAAGCCCCAACAGGGCAAGCTGTGGGTCGCGCTGTATGACGGCACCGATGCCTACAAAGCGGAGCGGCGTTTTGCCGGGCAAATCCTGGAGGCGTCGGGGACGGAGGTGACGGCGGTTTTCGCCGGGCTGCCGGCGGGGCGCTACGGAGTCGCGGTGTTCCAGGATCGAAACGGCGACTCGGTGCTCACCACCAATCTGCTGGGCATGCCGCGCGAGCCCTACGGCTTCAGCGGCGGGGCGGCGGGCAGCGCCTTCGGCCCGCCGGCCTTCGATGCCTTCGCCCTGGCGGTGCCGGACGGGGGGACGGCGACCACCAGGGTGCCGCTGACGGAGTGAGCCGCCGTTCCGGGCAACCGGAGCCGCGCCGCGGAGGGCTCCTCACGCGCTGGCGGAGCGGGCGGACTGTTCCAGCGACTTGATGTGGGACAGGCCGGGCAGGATCTCCGACTTGACGAACTCCATGCGCCGGTTGGGGCCGCCGCCGCCGCGGGCGAAGCGGGCCTTCCACAGGTCCATCTTCACCGCCAGACCGCACAGCACGCCGCCGATGGTGACGTGGTGGGAGGCGATCAGCTCGCGGATGGAATGGAAGGTCTCGGCGTTGATGTCGCGCCAGAAGTCCTTGGACCGGTTGTCGAAGCTCTCGAACCGCCCGGTGATCGAGGTCGAGATGTCGGTCAGGTCGCGGCTGATCTCGTCGAGCATGCGCATCTGCCGGGCGTCGCGCTTGACCTCGGTGGAGCTGCGGATTTCGGCCATCCAGGAAAGGAAGCGCTGGATCTCCGGGACGATGTCGTCCAGGCATTTCTTGAAATAGGCCAGCGACAGGAAGATGTCGCCGTACTCCTCGAGGAACTGCGGGATCTCCCCCAGTTCGATGTCCAGCCGGTCGGCCATCATGCGCAGGTTGCGCAACGCCTCGTCCCGGTTGGGGTTGGAGAACATGCCGATGATGTCCTTCACGTCCTGGACCTGCATGTCCTCGGACCCGTAGACATACTCGACCAGCGGGCGCGTGAAGACGCGCATGTAGTTGGTCAGCTCCTCCTTCTTGCGGTCGGACAGGGTCAGCGACTCGACGCTGTTGACGTCGATGTTCATCCGGCGCAGTTCGATGCGGGAGGTGTAGACGTCGAAGCTGGAGGCGGCGGCGATCTTCTCGATCTTGACGAGGTCGCGCTCCACCTCCTCCTTGTAGGATTCGAAATAGGCGGTGAGGTGGCGGGGCGAGACCTGCCCGCTGCCGGTCTGGACGTCGTGGAACATCTCGACGACGGTCTGCAACCGCACGTTCTTGATCAGCCGGGCGTGCTGAAGACCCGGCGTTTCCAGCGGAATGGCCGACAGCGGCATGATGTGCAGCGCGTCGCGGGCCTCGTCCTCCCACTGCCTGCGCCGGCCTCCGCCCTGGGGACGTGCCGGCTTGTCCCCCGCACCCTCGGCCACAGCCTCGCTGGTGTCTGCCCCGTCGCTCAATGCCATCTCCCCGCAAGCCGGCGCCCATCCGCCCGCTCGTCCACTTTCGAGGTCCCCCACAAGGATAGCGGGTTGAGGGGGGCAGGCAAGGGTTGAAGGGGGCGTCCCGGAGCAATGTCATAGCACCGGACGTACAGAAACGAAAAGGGCCGGTCCGCGGCGGACCGGCCCTTTCGCAACCTCCGGGGAGGTTTCGGTGAAACCTCCGGGCGTCGTCAGCAGGACGCCCCGGCCGTCAATGGACGCTCAGCGGCTCCATGTCGTTCTGGCGGACGGTGGCGAAGGCCACGTCACGCTCGGCCAGCACCGTCAGCGGCGTGCCGTCGGCGGCGTGGACGGAGAAGGCCGGGGCGTCGTCGACGGTCACCGGCCGGACATAGGCCACATGGTCCAGCCCGAAGCTGGCGAAGTCCTGAGGCGACAGTTGGCGCAGGTAGGCCGCGGCCTTGTCGATGTCGAAGCTGTTCATGACGCAGTCCTTTGGACGAATCGGTCGAGGAGGTGAAGGCGGCAGGTTGCCGGAACCGGTCAGGCGTCGCCGCGGTCGGGCGCGACGTCGATGGTCTGCGGTCCGGCGGTGCCGCTGGCGGCCTGGGCGGGCTGCTCGATCTTGATGGTGCGGACCTTCGGTTCCGGCAGGGGCCGTTTCAGGTCGATGTTGAGCAGGCCGTTGTCGAGCGAGGCGCCGACCACCTCGATCCCCTCCGCCAGCACGAAGCTGCGCTGGAACTGCCGGGCGGCGATGCCGCGGTGCAGGTAGATGCGCGAGCGGTCGTCGGTCTGGCGGCCGCGGATGACGAGCTGGTTGTCCTCGATCTGAACGGACAGATCCTCGGAGGTGAAGCCGGCCACGGCCAGCGTGATGCGCAGGCCTTCGTCCCCGATCTGTTCGATGTTGTAGGGCGGATAGCCTTCCGCGGAATTCTTGGCGATGCGGTCCAGCGTGCGCTCGAACTGGTCGAAACCCAGGAGCAGCGGACTGTTGAAGAGCGAAAGACGTGTCGTCACGGCGCATCCTCCTCGAGAGGCGAGCGAGTTGCACATTGGGCCCGTTTCCGGCGCCCGGCTGGCTGGCGGCCCGAAAGGGGAGGATCGGCGCCGCTTCGTCATAGATTGGGGTAGGCCGCCCGGCGGTCAAGGTTCGCCGTTGCGGCAAAGCGCCCAGACTCTTCGGCAGGGCAACCGGCGGCTCGGAGTCAGACGAGGGGATTGGCGGCCGGTGCGGTGAAGACGAAGCGCCGGCTGGACCAGTAGTTCCAGGCGAAGGTGACGGCGGTCGCCGCGATCTTGGCGGCCAAGGGCGGAATGGCGGGGACCAGCAGACCGACCACCAGCGTGGACAGCGCCAGCCCGACGAGGTTGAAGGCCAGGAACAGCGGCAGGCGGCGGGCCATCGGGGCGGCCTCCCGGCGCATCCGGAAGGTCCAGCTGCGGTTCAGCAGGAAGCTGCACAGCACGCCGGCGCCGTAGCCCACGGCGTTGGCGGCCAGAACGGGCGCGCCGGCCACCGACACCAGAGCCAGGAACAGCGCGACATCCACCCCGGTGTTCAGCAGGCCGACCAGGGCGAAGCGGATGGCCGTCCAGGGAACGGCCCGCCCTCGGCCTTCCGTGCCGCTCAACTGTTGGCCCCGCTCTTGGCCTCGATGCGGGAGAAGGCTCCGGCGGCCGCGGCGATGCCGGTTCCCAGATGCACCACGACGGGGTCCGGCACGGCCTGCCCATCGGCTTCGGCGGCCGCGGCCCGGGCGGCGGCTTGGGCGGCGGCCTGGGCGGCCATGGCGTCGGGATGGCGGGCGATGCGGTCCACCACGAACAGCGGCCGCTGCTTGGTCTCCATGTAGAGCCGCCCCAGATACTCGCCCAGAACGCCCAGGATCAGAAGCTGGGTGCTGCCCAGCACCAGCGATACCACCATCACGCTGGTCCAGCCGGGAACCGTCGCGTGCTGCGACCAGCTCACCAGCGCGTAGCCGAGCGCCAGCAGCGCGCACAGCGCGAAGAAGAAGCCGACGTAGGAGGCGGCGCGCAGCGGCTTGATGGAGAAGCTGGTGATGGCGTCCACCGCGAAGCGGATCATCTTCCCCAGCGGGTACTTGGTCTCGCCGACGGCGCGGGCCTGCCGGTCGTAGGGCAGCGGTTCCTGCTTCAGCCCGATCCAGCTCACCATGCCGCGGATGAAGCGGTGCTGCTCCGGCATGGCGTTCAGCACCTCCAGGGCGCGGCGGCTCATCAGGCGAAAGTCGCCGGTGTCCTTGGGGATCTCGATGTCGACCAGCCGGTCGAGCAGGCGGTAGAACAGCGCCGCCGTGCCCTTCTTGAACCAGGTCTCGCCGTCGCGGGCCATGCGGGTGCCGTAGACCACGTCGGCCCCGGCGTCCATGCGGGCCATCATGGTGGACAGCAGTTCCGGAGGGTCCTGCAGGTCGGCGTCGATGATCAGGATGCGCTCGCCCCGGCAAACATGCAGACCGGCGGTCAGGGCGAGCTGGTGGCCGTGGTTGCGCGACAGGCGCACCCCCGTCACCGCCGGATCGTCGCGCACCAGAGTGGCGATGCGGCCCCAGGTGCCGTCGCGCGATCCGTCATCCACCAGGATCAGCTCATAGCTCTCCCCGACCTCCGCGCGGCAGGCCGCGGACACCCGGCGGTGCAATTCGCCGATCCCCTCGGCCTCGTTGTAGCAGGGAACCACCACGGACAACCGCGGGGCCCCGGCAACGGCGTGCTGCATAAACCTTCTCCCGTCACCGCCTTCCGTCCGTGCCCCGATCCGATGGCCGTCCCGACGATGGATTTCACAGCGTGAAACCCAACGGAGGTCCCCTTCGGGCGAGAGCGCAGTCTTCGGGCGACACCGGCGCGGTACCGCCGGCATCCCGCTTCGCCAACGGGATCGGAGGCCCTTTTGCCCCGCCGGAATTCGGTACTAACCCGGTCATGCGGCCACCGCGCCGGCCCGGCCGGCGGAAATCCCCGGAACGTCACAGGCCTATGGCATTTGCGACGATTGCCGGTGCGGACGGGGTGCCTCGAAGGGCATGGTGCAATGCGGAACGCCGGGCCTTTTCCGTCCCGGAGCGCCAGCGCCTCGCCACTCCGGACGGCGATGCCGGCTGGGGTGCCTCGACCGGGTTGCCTATGACGGGTGACCTCCTCCGGAGCGGCACGCCCCTTGCGTGAAAACAGCGAACCGGCGGACCGAAACGGAGCAGCATCCACCGGTATGCCGGGAATGCATCGCACGATGCGAATCCCCGTCGCGCCACACAGGCAAAATGCAAAACGGGATCGCCAGGGGGTTGCGATGGGCGGGAGAGATGCGATGAACATGGTTTCCAGCGAACTGCTGCTCGGGCTGGCGCAGAGCATTGGACTGTTCGCGGTCGTGGCGGTCGTCTTCCTGCAGATCCGCAGCCGCGCCGCCGGCTGGCCGGCGCCGTTGGCCAACGCCCTGCTGGGCCTGATGTTCGGCGGGGTGGCGGTGCTGGGCATGGCCGATCCCGTGCAGGTGGCGCCGGGCCTGTTCATCGACGCGCGCAACGTCATCGTCGGGCTGGCCGGCCCGTTCGGCGGTCCTCTGGCCGGGGCGGCGGCGGCGGCGGTGTCCGGTGCCTTCCGCATCTGGATGGGCGGCCCGGGGGCGGTGGCTGGAGTCACCTCGTTGGCCGGCGCGGGCCTGATCGGCATTTTGGTGGCCGCAGCGGCGCGGCGGAGCGGGCGGTTCGGCAACGGGCACCTGACTGCGCTGGCCCTGCTGGTGACGGTGATGGCGCCCTTCAGCTTCCTGCTGCTGCCCCCCGATCTGGCGCGTCGGCTGATGGACACCGCGCTGGTGCCGCTGAGCCTCGGCAACTTCTTCGGAACGCTGGCGCTGGGCACCTTCCTGCGCAAGGAGCAGGAGCGCCTCGATCTCCAGGTCGCCCTCACCGAAAGCCAGCGCCGCTTCGCCGCGACGGTGGCGAATCTGCCGGGCGGCGTTTATCAGCGGGTGCTGACGGCGGAGGGCCGGCTGCGCTTTCCTTATTGCAGTCCCGGCTTCTTCCAGGTGATGAGCCTGCCGCCGACGGAGCGGGTGACGCTGGGGGCACTGACCCGCATCCTCCATCCCGAAGACCGCCCGAACCTCTACGCCTCGATCCACGCCTCCGCCGAGACGCTGGAACCCTGGAAGATGGAGTACCGGATCCTTCGGTCGGACGGCGAGATCCGCTGGATCAGCGCCTCCAGCCGCGCCGTCCGGCGCGACAACGGCGACATCGTGTGGGACGGCATCGTCACCGACGTGACCGAGGCCAAGCGCAACGAGCAGGCGCTGATCCAGGCCCGCCTGGAGGCCGAGGCGGCCAGCCGCGCCAAGGCCGAGTTCCTGGCGACCATGAGCCATGAGATGCGCACGCCGCTGAACGGCATCCTGGGCTTCGCCCGTCTGCTGCTGGACGAGGACCTGACGCCCCGGCAGAACCATCATGCCCGCCTCGTCCGCGACGCCGGGCGGTCGCTTCTGACGGTGATCGAGGATGTGCTGGACTTCTCCCGCATCGAGGCCGGGCGGCTGGTGTTGAACGACACCCGCTTCGCCATCCGCGACCTGATCGCCAACTGCGCGGCGGTGCTGCGCCTGGAGGCCGAGGCGAAGGGGCTGACGCTGCATGCCGCCGTCGCGCCGGACGTTCCGGACTGGCTGAGCGGCGATCCCGACCGGCTGCGGCAGGTGGTTCTGAACCTGCTGGCCAACGCGGTGAAGTTCACCGAGCATGGCGGCGTCGGCCTGACCATCGTGAAGATCGCCGACACCCCCGCCGGCCCCCATCTGACGATCAGCGTCACCGACACCGACACCGGCATCGGCATTCCGCCTGATCGGCAGGGCCAGCTGTTCCGGCGCTTCAGCCAGATCGACCGGTCGCGCGGAGGCACGGGTCTGGGCCTCGCCATCAGCCGGCGGCTGGTGGAGATGATGGGCGGGACGGTCGGGGTGCAGAGCCAGGCGGGCGTCGGCTCCACCTTCTGGCTGTCGCTGGTGCTGCCGGAATCCGATCCGCCGGTCCGGGGCTGCGCCCCGTGCGCGGCGGAACTGCTGGTCCGTCGCCGTCCGGCGCGCATCCTTTTGGCCGAGGATCTGGCGATGAACCGGGAACTGATCGTGGCCATGCTGCTGGGGGCGGGCCACCGTGTGGACGCCGTCGCGAACGGGCAGCAGGCCGTGGAGGCGGTGCAGCGCAGCGTCTACGATCTCGTGTTGATGGACGTGCACATGCCGGAATTGGACGGTCACGCCGCCACCCGGGCGATTCGAACCCTGCCACCGCCGGTGGGAAGCATCCCGATTCTGGCGATGAGCGCCAGCGCGTTGCCCGACGAGGTTCAGCGCTGCCACGATGCCGGCATGAACGGCCACGTTGCCAAGCCGGTGGACCGCGGCATTCTGCTGGATGCCATCGATCACGCGGTGGGCGGAGCTGTCCGGGGCGAACCGGCCATCCCCTCCTCCTTCGCCGAGGTGGAAATGGGCGCTTCGCCAAGGATCATGGCGGCGCCGACTCCGCTCCGTCAGCCGCTTGACCCGATGATGTTGCGCCAATTGTCCGACGATCTGGGGGAGGACGCCTGCGTTCGTCTGGCCGTCGCCTTTCTCGATGAACTCCCCGACCGGATGAGTCGCCTGCGCACCGGCGGCGGATCCGGTGATGTGGCGGCGCAGGCGCTGATCGCGCCGTCGGCGAGTCTGGGGCTGGTCCGTCTGGCGTCCGTCTGCCGCGCGCTCTGCGCCGCGTTCCGTGCGGGTCGGCGGGACGAGGCGGCGGGGTTGACAGCCAGCGTCCTGGAGGCGGCGGAGGAGGGCGCCGGAGCCCTGCGCGACGTCCTGTCCGCAAACCGGACGGAAGCCCTTTCCAAGTCTCTTGCGAAGGACATCGTCCGGACGCCATAATTACTGTGTGCGGCAATTTTCTCTCCTCCGGCGTGCGCCGGACTGGGCGGACACCGGTGATGGACGACGCTTTCCTGACGGCCGAGGGGCCCGCCGCGGCCACCCGCACGCGGCTGCGGACCTTGCTGACGACCATCGTCGGGGTGATCACCCTGTTCGGAGTCGGCCTTTGGGGGGCGGCCACCTGGGCCGACCGCGACGAGGCGATGAGCCATGCCCGCGACCGGACGCTGAGCGCCGCCCGCCTGCTGCATGAGCATGTGCGCCGCACCGTCGCCACCAGCGATCTCGTGTTGCAGCGCGTGGACGACCGGCTTCGCGTGCGGGAGATGGAATCGGTCGCGCGCGACCTGCCGCTGTGGCAGGAAATGCGCGCCATGGCCGACGCCATACCGGAGATCAGCGCCATCGTGATTCACGACGCCGCCGGCAACGGGCTGCTGACCACGCGCCAATTCCCGGCGCAGCCGATGAACAACGCGGATCGCGCCTTCTTCCAGGCCCACCGGAACGGCGAGGCGTTCCACATCGGCGGGATGATCCGGGGCCGCCTGTCGGGCCGGCCGACCTTCACCATCAGCCGAAGGATCGGCACGGTGGAGACGTTCCAGGGCGCCGCCAACATCGCCGTGGACCTGGATTATTTCCGGTTCTTCTTCGAGGGGCTGAACATCGGCCGCGGGGGGGCGGTCGCCGTCTACCGCGAGGACGGAACCCTGCTGTTCAGCCTGTCCGGCCAGGAAAGCGGCACGACGCCGTCTGCGACGCCCACTGCGACGCCCACTGCGACGCCCACTGCGGCACCGCCGAACCTGCCGCCGGTCGCTCCGCCGATGGACGAGGCGCCGCGGACCACCGGCGGCACGATCTTCAGCCGATCGCCGGTGGACGGGTCGGAGCGGATCGTCGCCAACCTGCGGGTTCAGGATCTGCCGCTGATCGTGCAGGTCGGCATGTCGCAGGACGAGGCGCTGACCCCCTGGCGCGAGCGCACGATCCACGGCGGTCTGCTGGTCCTGCTGGCGGTGGCCGCCTGCGCCGCGCTGGCCATGGCAGCGGCGCGCAGCCTGTCGCGCGAGGAGGTGGGCCGGCGGCGGCTGGCCGAGACGAACGCCGACCTGGACGCCACCGCCCGCAGCCTGGAACAGGCCAACCGCGCCTTCGCCGGGGCCAACCGGCGGCTGAACCTGATCCTTCAGTCCGCGTCGGAAGGCATCTGCGGCGTGGACCGGGACGAGCGGATCACCTTCGCCAACCCCGCCGCCTGCGCGCTCACCGGCTACAGCAACGAGGAGATGCTGGGCCGCAGCCTGCATGTGCTGCTGCACCATACACGCGCCGACGGCACGCCGGCGCCGACCATCGACTGCCCGGTCTTCGAGGTGCTGCGCACCGGCGAAGCGCGCGGCGGGTCGGAGGACATCTACTGGCGCAAGGACGGCACCAGCTTTCCGGTGGAGTTCGCGGCGTCCCCCATGCTGGAGGACGGTCGGGTCGAGGGCGCGGTGGTCGTCTTCCACGAGATCGCCGAGCGCAAGCGGGCCGAGGAGGCGCTGCACCAGGCCAAATCCGTGGCCGAGGCGGCCAGCCGCGCCAAGAGCGAGTTCCTGGCCAACATGAGCCACGAGATCCGCACGCCGATGAACGCCATCCTGGGGTTGGTCCATCTGCTGCAGCAGACCGACCTGTCGACGCGCCAGCGTGACTACGCCCAGAAGATCCGCATCTCGGCGCAGTCGCTGCTCGGCATCCTGAACGACATCCTGGATTTCTCGAAGGTGGAGGCCGGCAAGCTGGAGCTGGAGCGCGTCGAGTTCCGCCTGGACGACCTGCTGCAGAACCTCGCGGTGATCGTCGGCGCGGCGGCGCAGGACAAGGACATCGAGGTTCTGTTCTCGGTCGGGCCGGAGGTTCCGCTCGACCTCGTCGGCGATCCGCTGCGCCTTCAGCAGGTGCTCATCAACCTCGCCGGCAACGCCATCAAGTTCACCGAAGCGGGGGAGGTGGTGGTGTCCGTCCGCGCCGTCGCGGTGACGGAGGGGCGGACGGTCCTGTCCTTCTCCATCCGGGACACTGGGATCGGCATCGAGGCGGAGCAGAAGGAGAGGCTGTTCCAGGCCTTCAGCCAGGCCGACAGCTCCACCACCCGGCGCTATGGCGGCACCGGCCTGGGGCTGGCCATCTGCACGCGGCTGGTCGCGCTGATGGGCGGTGTGATGGACGTGTCGAGCGAGCCGGGCCGGGGCAGCGATTTCCATTTCACCGCCGTTTTCGGGAACGCCGTCTCCGGACAGGCGGGACGGGGAAGGGAACGTCCGCCGCGGTTCCGCGCCGTGCCGCGCGGCCTGTCCGTGCTGGTCGTGGACGACAACCTCACCGCGCGCGAGGTGCTGGGTGAGCTGGTCACCTCCTTCGGCTGGCGGACCTCGCTCTGCGCGTCCGGGGCCGAGGCGATCGCGGAGCTGGAGCGCGCGACCGCTGCCGGGCAGCCCTACGACGTCGTGCTGATGGATTGGAAGATGCCGGGGATGGACGGGCTGGAAACCTCCCGCCGCATCCGCGACGACGGGCTGGTGAAGGCGCCGGTCATCATCGTGGTCTCCGCCTTCGGGCGCGAGCGGATGGGGGCCGCCGCGTCGGGGAATGCGGACACGCAGGATCTGGGCCTGAGCGGCGCGCTGGTGAAGCCGGTCACCGCCTCCTCCCTGCTCGACGCGGTGATCGACGCCTATGGTCGCGGCGCCGACGGCGAGGCGGTGGAGAGCATACCGCGGCACGCCTGCGCGCCGCTCCCCGCCGGGCTTCTCCGACCGTCGCAACAGCGCCCGCTGTTCGGGCAGCGCCTGCTGCTGGTGGAGGACAACGGCATCAGCCAGGAGGTGGCCCGCGAGATCCTGGAGCGCGCCGGCGCCCGCGTGACCTTGGCCGGCAACGGGTACGAGGCCATCGCCCGCGTCGAGGAGGCGGCCCCGCCCTTCGACCTCGTCCTGATGGATGTGCAGATGCCGGAAATGGATGGGTTCGAGGCGACCCGCCGGCTGCGCGCCCGGCCCGCCGGTCAGGGACTGCCGATCATCGCCATGACCGCCAGCGCCCTGCCGTCCGACCGCCAGCGCTGCCTGGACGGCGGCATGGACGATCACATTGCCAAACCCATCGATGTGGAACAGCTGTTTTCCGTGGTGACGCGCTGGCTCGGCCAACCGGCGGCGACGCCCCTTCTGCCCAAGGCCCTGCCCTTCGCGGCCCACGCGGCGCTTCCCGCCGAGCTGCCCGGCATCGATGTGCAGGATGCGTTGCACCGGCTTGACGGCGATGTCGGGCTGTTCCGCAAGTTCGTCTCCGATTTTGCCCGGACCTATGACGGCGTGGCGGACGGCATCGCCGTCGCCCTGGCTTCAGGGGATCTGCCGCGGGCCAAGGCGCTGGGGCACGAGTTGAAGAGCTTGGCGGGCAACATCGGCGCCCGCAAGTTGTCGGCTGCCGCGGACGTTGTCCAGGTCGCCGCCTTCCGGGGGGACGGGGCGGCGGCGGCGGCACAGCTGCCGGTTCTCCGCGCGGAATTGGAGGCCGTGCTCGACTCCGCCGCCCGGTTGGCCGTTGCGCCGGGCGGCGCGCCCAATGGAGCTCCCGGTCGCGGTCCCGGTGGCGGCAAGCCGGCGGTGGACATCCAGACGCTGGAATCCATGCTGGAGCGCTTTGCACGGCTGCTGCGCGACAGCAACTTCGCCGCCGCGGAGGAGTTCGCCGTCCTGGCCCCGTCGTTGGCCGACTGGATCGACCCGGTGGCCATGAAGTCGCTCTCGTCGGCCGTCGATGGCCTCGACTTTACAAAGGCTCAAGGAATATTGCGCAGGATCATGCTGGATCTCGGGTTGTCCCTTCCAGCCGATTGACCCGTGCCACGCCCAGAACCGCCACTCGGGAATCACCCTCCAGGAACCGACCATGACCGATGCACGCTCCAAAATCCTGGTGGTCGACGACATCCCGTCGAACGTGCATGTGCTGAGCCGCATCCTGAAGGACGACCACGATATCTATTTCGCCACCGACGGGGCGAAGGCGCTGGAGCTGGCGCAGTCCCGGCTTCCCGACCTCGTTCTGCTGGACATCATGATGCCGGGCATGGACGGCTACGAGGTCTGCTCCCGGCTCAAGGCCGATCCGGTCACCCGAGACATCCCGGTCATCTTCATCTCGGCCAAGAGCGAGGTGGAGGATGAAACCTATGGGCTGGAGGTCGGCGCCATCGACTTCATCTCCAAGCCGATCAGCCCGCCCATCGTCAAGGCCCGCGTGCGCAACCATCTGCTGCTGAAGCGGCAGACCGACCTGCTGCGCACCCTGTCCTTCAACGACGGCCTGACCGGCATCGCCAACCGCCGCCGCTTCGACGAGGTGTTCCTGCGCGAATGGCGGCGCTGCGGGCGGGCGCAGCTTTCGCTGTCGCTGATCATGCTCGATGTCGACCAGTTCAAGCCCTACAACGACCATTACGGCCATCAGGCGGGCGACGAGTGCCTGCGCGCCGTGGCCCAGCTCCTGGCCGAGCAGATGATGAGGCCGGGCGATCTGATCGCCCGCTACGGCGGCGAGGAGTTCGTCTGCCTGCTCCCCGAAACCGACGAGGACGGGGCGGTCCAGGTGGCCGAACGCCTGCGCCAGACGGTGGCCGAGCGGCGCATGCCGCACGCGGTGTCCCATGTCGCCGACCACATCACCATCAGCCTGGGCGTCGCCACCGCCCGGCCGACGCTGGACGACACGCCGGAGCGGCTGACCCAGCTTGCCGACGGCCTGCTTTACGAGGCCAAGCGCGCCGGTCGCAACCGTGTGTGCAGCGGCGGTGTGGAGGTTGCGGTATAAAGGGGCCGACCTGAGGCATCACGGGTGCAGCCATGACCGCGGCCAGAGCCGGAGACGACCCCGCGACCAGGGACCGGCTTCCTTTTGCAGCGACTCCGTCCGACGTGCGCGGGCGCGGCTTCTCCAGCCGTGCCGCCTTGCCGACCATGGAAGGCTGGATCGACGCCGCCGTCGCCCCTCTGCCACCGCGCGCCGTAGCTCTCGCCGACCTCCCCGCCAATCTGGCTGAGGGCGCTGTTCTCGCCGCGCCGCTGACCGCTCCGGGGGACTGGCCGCCCGCCGACCGGGCCACCCGCGACGGGGTGGCGGTCGCCTCCAGCGACACGCTCGGCGCCGGCTCCTACAATCCGGTTCCGTTGCCGGGTGCCGTGACGGTGGCGGCGGGCGAGCCGATGCCGCCGGGAACCGACGCGGTCCTGCATGTGGAGTCGATGCAGGCCGATGGTCCCTTCGTCGAGGCGCTGGACAGCGCCGCCCCCGGCGACGGGGTGGAGCGGCGGGGCGAGGGCCTGCGCGCCGGGATGGTGCTGCTGACGGCCGGGCACCGGCTGCGTCCGCAGGATCTTGGGCTGCTCGCCGCGCTGGGGATCGACACGCTGCATGTCGGCGCCCGCCCGCGGGTGCGCATCGTGCTGGCCGGGGGACCGCGGTCCGGACCCGAGACGCTGGGCGCGATGCTGACCGCGCTGGTGGTGCGGGACGGCGGTGTGGTGGAGCTGGTGGGACCGCTGCCGGCGGACCGCGCCGCGCTGACCGCCGCCTACGCGGCCCCCGCCGCCGACCTGTTGATTTCCGCCGGGCGCACCGGGGTGGGGGAAGACGACGTGGCCCCGCTGGCGTTGGCCGACGCGGGCACGCTGGCCCTGCACGGCGTGGCCCTGCGCCCCGGTGATTCGGCGGCGCTGGGGCGGGCCGGCGGCGTGCCCGCGGTGCTGTTGCCCGGCGAGCCGATGGCCTGTCTGACGGCCTACGAGATGCTGGCCGGGCGGGCGGTGCGCCGTCTGGCCGGGCGGGACCCGGCGCTGCCGCATCCGGCGGTCCCCGCCGTGGCGGTGCGCAAGCTGGTGTCGGAGATCGGCTGCACCGAACTGTACCGCGTGCGCCGGACGGCGGATGGGCTGGTCGAGCCCGTCGCCTCCCCGCATCGGCCGGGTCTGGCCGGGGCGGTGCTGGCCGACGGCTTCGTGCTGATCCCGGCGGAAAGCGAGGGCGTCCCGGCGGGGGCGACCGTGACCCTGCGCTGTTTTGACGGTACAAGTCTCTGAACAGAATCAAGCGAGGGGGGAGGGGCGTGTCCAACCAGGACATCCGGCGAATCGACATCCGGCGTTTTGTCGCCCAGGCGGCCCGGCAGGAGCAGTTTCTCGAGGTGGTGGGCCGCGACGAGGCCGAGGCGCGGTTCCGCCGCCATCTCGACCTGACGCCCAAGGGGGCGGAGACGGTGCCGCTGGGCGCCGCGCTGGGCCGCGTGCTGGCCGCCGACGTGGTGGCGGAGGTCGATGTCCCCGGTTTCGACCGGTCCTCGGTGGACGGCTTCGCGGTGCGCGCCGCCGACACCCAGGGGGCGGGCGAGGACACGCCGGTCGTGCTGCGCCTGAACGAGGAGGTGCTGTCGGCCGGGCGCGTTCCATCGCTGACCGTCGCCCCCGGCACGGCGACGGTGCTCGCCACCGGCGGCATGCTGCCGCGCGGTGCCGACGCCGTGGTGATGGTCGAGCACACCGAGTCGCACGAGGAGGGCGACGCCCTTCTGGTGGAGATCCGCAAGCCTGTGGTGCCCGGCGCCTTCGTCGCCGCCGCCGGGTCGGACATCGGGCGCGGCGAGACGGTGATGCGCCGCGGGCAGCTGCTGACCTCGCGCGAGATCGGCGTGCTGGCGGCCATCGGGCGGGCGGAGGTCTCGGTGGTCCGCCGCCCCCGCGTGGCCATCCTGTCCACCGGCGACGAGATCGTCGCCCCCGGCGCGCCGATCCGGCCCGGCGCCGTCTATGATTCGAACGCCGCCGTCCTCGCCGCCGCGGTGGAGGAACTGGGCGGGGAGCCGGTCCGGCTGGGCATCGCCCGTGACGACGAGGCGGAACTGGCCCCGCTCGTCGAGCAGGGTTTGGCCTGCGACGCGCTGCTGCTGTCGGGCGGCACGTCGAAGGGGGCGGGCGACCTGTGCCACCGCATCGTCAACCGCCTGACCGACCCCGGCATTGTTGCGCACGGCGTCGCGCTGAAGCCCGGCAAGCCTCTGTGCCTGGCCGTAACGAAGGGCAAGCCGGTGGTGATCCTTCCCGGCTTCCCGACCTCCGCCATGTTCACCTTCCACGAGTTCGTCGCCCCGGTGCTGCGCGCGCTGGCCGGCCTGCCGCCCGCGGCGAAGGAAAGTGTCGACGCGACGGTGCCGATGCGGCTGGGATCGGAACGGGGCCGGACCGAATATGTGATGGTCTCGCTGGTGCGCGGGGCGGACGGGGGGCTGGCGGCCTATCCGCTGTCCAAGGGCTCCGGCGCGGTGACCGCCTTCAGCGCGGCGGACGGCTTCATCGCCATCGACCCGCAGGCCGAGGCGGTGGAGGCCGGCACCCCGGTGTCGGTCCAGCGCATCGGGCGCGACACCCGCCCCGCCGACCTGATCGTGATCGGCAGCCATTGCGTCGGGCTGGACGCCATCACCGGCCGGCTGGTCGGGGAGGGGCTGACGGTCAAGGCGCTGAACGTCGGCTCGATGGGCGGCCTCGCCGCCGCCCGGCGCGGCGAATGCGACGTGGCGGCCATCCACCTGATGGACCCGAAGAGCGGCGCGTACAACCTGCCCTTCCTGACCCCGGCGCTCGGCCTCGTGACCGGCTACCGCCGCCTTCAGGGCATCGTCTTCCGCAAGGGCGACGTTCGTTTCGAAGGCAGAACGGCCGAGGAGGCCGGTCTGGCGGCGGCGCAGGACCCCGACTGCATCCTGGTCAACCGCAACGCCGGCAGCGGCACGCGCATCCTGACCGACCGGCTGCTCGGGGCGGCGCGCCCCGCCGGCTACTGGTCGCAGGCCAAGTCGCACAACGCCGTGGCGGTGGCGGTGGCCCAGGGCCGCGCCGACTGGGGCGTCGCCATCGACAGCGTCGCCACCCTCTACGGGCTGGGCTTCCTGCCCCTGCAGGCGGAGCATTACGACTTCGTGATCCCCAACGACCGCCGGGACCGGCCGGCGGTCCAGCGCTTCCTGGCGGCGCTGGCCGATCCGGCGGTGCGGGAGAAGCTGACGGCGCTCGGCTTCACCGTTCCGGAAGCGGAATGAACTCCGTCTCGCCGGGAACGGCGTCGAACCGTCCGGCCTTCCATTCGGCCTTGGCCTGTTCGATGCGGTCCTGGCGGCTGGACACGAAGTTCCACCAGATGTGGCGCGGGCCGTCCATCACGGCGCCGCCCAGCAGGATCAGGCGGGCGGCGGTTTCGGCCTCCACCGTCACGGCGTCGCCGGGGCGCAGCACCAGCAGCCGCCCGGACTCGAAGCGGTCGCCGTGGATGGTGACGGTGCCGTCGGCGATGTAGAGCGCCCGCTCCTCCGTCTCGCGGTCGATGGGCAGGCGGGCGCCGGCGTCCAGCGAGGCATCGACGTACAGCGTGTCCCACAGGGTGTTCATGGGCGAACGTACACCGTACGCCACGCCCGCGACGACGCGCAGCCGCTTGCCCTCGCCCTCGACCACCGGCAGCTCGTCGGCGCCGAGATGGACGAAGGCGGGGTCGGTCTCCTCATGGGTCTTGGGCAGGGCGACCCAGGACTGGATGCCCGACAGAAGCCGGTCCCGCCCGCGCTCGTCGGTGGCGGAGCGTTCGGAATGGGCGATGCCGCGCCCGGCGGTCATCCAGTTCACCGCCCCCGGCCGGATCGGCAGCACGGTGCCCAGGCTGTCGCGGTGCAGGATCTCGCCGTCGAACAGGTAGGTGACGGTGGCCAGCCCGATGTGCGGGTGGGGGCGCACGTCGATGCCCGCCCCGGCCTGGAGGATGGCCGGCCCCATCTGGTCGAGGAAGACGAACGGGCCGACCATCCGCTTGCGGGTGGAGGGCAGGGCGCGCCGCACCTCGAACCCGCCGATGTCGCTGGTGCGCGGAACGACCACCGTTTCCAGCCAGCCGTCCGGAGACTCGGTCGATGTTGGCGCCGTCGTCATGCCTGTCCTCCCGATCCTGAAATCCGTGCCCAACGATGGGTGCCACCAACAGGTGGGGACCGGCGCCGCGAATGGGAGGGCGAAAGCGTTCAGTGCTTGGGAGTGCCGCAGCCGCCGCTTCCGCAGCCGCAGCCGCCGGCCGGGGCGGTGACGTGGATGGCGCCGCGCGCCGTGGCCAGCAGCACGTCCAGCGGGATGCCGGTGGCCTTGGCGAGATCGTTCAGGCTGGCGCTGTCGGGGACGCCGACGCCAGGGTTGAAGACCGGGTGGATCTGCGCCAGCCGGCCCACGGCGTCCGGATCGACGGCGTTCAGCGCGCCCAAGGTGGTGTCGCCCGTCAGGGTGTTGGCGATCAGGATGTCGGCCATGGCGTGTCCGAAGCGGGAGGGAAGGGGGATCGGCGGAAGCCGACGGTGCCGTCCGACCAAAGAGCGTTCCTTGACGCCTGTCAAGACGGCGGCGTGGAAAGAGCCGGCGGAGAAAGGACCCGAAACGCCGAAGGGCCCGCGCGGTGCTGCGCAGGCCCTCCGGGTGTTTGGTGGAGCCAAGGAGGATCGAACTCCTGACCTCTACAATGCCATTGTAGCGCTCTCCCAGCTGAGCTATGGCCCCGAAACTCTGGGCGGCGAGCCTTGCGGCCTGCCTCGGTGGAGCGGGATATTGGTCAGGACGGGGGTCCGATGCAAGAGAAAAATTCAGCCCCGCCCAGCTTTTTTCCGCTCACCCGGAAGAGCGCGATCAGCGCTCCTCCTCGTCCTCGCCCTCGACGTCGACGACTTCGTCCATGTCGTCCTCGCCCAGTTCCGAGGTGTCCTCGATCAGGACATCGTCCTCGTCCTCGGGCGTCTCGTCGGTTTCCTCGATGTCGTCGACGGACACATCGTCCTCGACCTCGTCGAGTTCCGTCGACTCTTCTTCCTCGGTCTCGGTTTCCTCGTCCTCCGAGGAGACCACCGGGGCCTTCTTGACATCGTCGACCGGCGCCGGGCGCGCCTTGCGGGACTTCAGCAACGCCTCGGGATCGAACTGCGCTCCGCAGCTCGGGCACACCGGCGGGTCCTTGCGCAGATCGTAATAGCGCGCGCCACAGCTCGGGCAGATGCGCTTGACGCCCCATTCGGGTTTGGCCACGCCTCGTCCTCCGTCACGTTCCTAGGGAATGCCCAATTCGGGAATTGCAAGCCGCGCCCTTTGCCACGCCAGCGGGCGCTTGTCAAAAAAAAGTTCGCTGAATGTCGCCGGCAAACTGGCAGGGCCGGCGGCCGGTGCCAAACTTCACCCTGCGGTGGTCCGCCGGGCTCCCGTCAAGGATACCATGAGAATGAGGGAGGAACCGATGCCGATCCTGCTGTCCCGCCGCTGGCGGGCGCTGCTGTCCGCCGGCCTGCTGGCGGTGCTGCCGCTGGAGGCCCTGGCCCAGACAACACCCTCCACGGCGCCGTCCACGACTCCTTCCGCTGCGGGCGACGTGGCGCCGGAGCGCGCGACGGGACGCGGCAGCCGCAGCGTCGACACCGCCACGCGGTACATGGTGGCCGCCGCGAATCCGCTGGCGGCGGAGGCCGGACGGGAGATCCTGCGCGCGGGCGGCAGCGCGGTGGACGCGGCCATCGCCGTGCAACTCGTCCTCAATCTGGTGGAGCCGCAAAGCTCCGGCGTCGGGGGCGGCGCCTTCCTTGTCCATTACGATGCCGCAACGAAGGCGGTGACCTCCCTCGACGGGCGCGAGACGGCGCCGGCCGCGGCGACTCCGGAGCGTTTCCTGGGGGCGGACGGCAAGCCGATGCCCTTCTACGACGCGGTGGTCGGCGGGCGGTCCGTCGGGGTGCCGGGCACGGTGATGCTGCTGGAGCACGCCCACCGCACCCATGGCAAACTGCCCTGGCCCCGCCTGTTCGAGCGCGCCATCGCGCTGGCCGAGAACGGCTTCACGGTCAGCCCGCGGCTGAACGGCCAACTGGCGATGGAGAAGCACCTGTCGGCCAACCCTACGGCGCGCGCCTATTTCTACCAGCCGGACGGCACGCCTTGGCCGGTCGGCCATGTTCTGAAGAACCCGGAGTTCGCGGCGACCCTGCGCGCCATCGCCGATAAGGGTTCCGCCGCCTTCTACGAGGGACCGATCGCCGCCGACCTCGTCAAGGCGGTGACCGGCCATCCCACCAATCCCGGCGACATGACCGAAGCCGACCTGAAGGCCTACCGGGTGAAGGAGCGGGAGCCGGTCTGCGGCCCCTACCGCGCCTACACCCTGTGCGGCATGGGGCCGCCCAGCTCCGGCGGGGTCGCGGTGCTGCAGATGCTGGCCTTCCTGGAGGGCCGCGACATGGCCGCCACCCGCGGCGATCCGGCGCTGGCGGCGCACTGGATGTCGGAGGCCGGGCGACTCGCCTTCGCCGACCGCGGGCTCTACTTGGCCGACCCGGACTTCGTGTCGGTGCCGGTTAAGGGGCTGCTCGATCGCGGCTATCTGGCGGGCCGCGCCGCCCTGGTCGGCGAGCGGTCCATGGGCAAGGCGCAGGCGGGTGAACCGCCCTTCCGGGAAGGCCGCGCCTGGGGCTTCGCCGAGGCCGAGGAGCATGGCACCAGCCACATCTCCGTGGTGGATGGGGCGGGCAACGCCGTCGCCATGACCACCACCATCGAGGACGGCTTCGGCTCCCGCCTGATGGTGCGCGGTTTCCTGCTGAACAACGAGCTGACGGACTTCGCCTTCACCCCGACGGAGGACGGCAAGCCGGTCGCCAACCGGGTCGAGCCGGGCAAGCGCCCGCGCAGCTCGATGGCGCCGACGCTGGTTTTCCGCGACGGCGTCCTGGTGGCCTCGTTGGGGTCGCCAGGTGGCAGCAACATCATCAATTACGTGGGCAAGACGCTGGTCGCGCTGCTGGACTGGGGCCTCGACCCGCAGGCGGCGGTGGACGCCCCCAACGTGGGCAGCCGCAACGGCCCGACCGAGCTGGAGCAGGGCACCGAGGCGGAGGGCTGGATCGCGGCGCTGGAGGCGCGGGGGCACAGCGTCAAGGCGATGGAGCTGACCTCCGGCACCCAGGCGATCGTCGTGACCGGCCAGGGGCTGTCCGGCGGCGCCGACACCCGGCGCGAGGGGGTGGCGGTCGGCGACTGATCGCGGGAACCGCGCATCGCTCGCATCGCCCTGTCCGCTGTGCTAGGTACTCCGCCCTGGTCACATTCTTGTCTGGGGAGTCCTCCCATGCTGCAGGCGAAGCCGCTTCGCTCATCCTCCACCGGCGCGCTGGCCGGCACCATCCGCGTGCCGGGCGACAAGTCGATTTCGCACCGGTCGCTGATGCTGGGCGCCGTCGCGGTGGGCGAGACCGTCATCCACGGCCTGCTGGAAGGGGAGGACGTGCTGAACACCGCCGCCGCCATGCGCCTGCTGGGCGCCCAGGCGGAGCGCGGCGGCGACGGCGTGTGGCGCGTGCGCGGCGTCGGTCTGGGGGGCTTGAGCGAGCCGGCGCAGGTGCTCGACATGGGCAACAGCGGCACGGCGGCGCGCCTGCTGATGGGGCTCGTCGCGTCGCACCCGATCACCTGCGTCTTCACCGGCGACGCCTCGCTGAACAAGCGCCCGATGGCCCGCGTGACCGGTCCGCTTGAGCAGATGGGCGCGCGCTTCGTCGGTCGGTCCGGCGGACGGCTGCCGCTGGCCGTGGTCGGCAGCGACCGCACGGTGCCGATCACCTACCGCCTGCCGGTGGCCTCCGCCCAAGTGAAGTCGGCGATCCTCCTCTGCGGTCTGAACACCGCCGGCACCACCACCGTGATCGAGGCGGAGCCGACCCGCGACCACACCGAGCTGATGCTGCGCCATTTCGGCGCCACCGTGACGACCGAGCGGATGGAGGACGGCGCGCTCGCCGTGTCTGTTGTCGGCCAGCCGGAGCTGACCGGGCGCGAGATCGTCGTGCCCGCCGATCCCAGCTCCGCCGCCTTCCCGGTGGTCGCGGCGCTGCTGCGCCCCGGCTCGGAGCTGCTGCTGCCCGGCATCGGCATGAATCCGCGCCGCACCGGCCTCTACGACACGCTGGTCGAAATGGGTGCGAACATCGCCTTCGAGAACCGCCGCGACGAGGCGGGCGAACCGGTGGCTGACCTGCGGGTGAAGCACGGCCCGCTCAAGGGCATCGTCGTCCCGGCGGACCGCGCCCCCAGCATGATCGACGAATATCCGATCCTCGCCGCCGCCGCCGCCTGCGCGGAGGGCACCACCGTCATGCTCGGCCTGAAGGAACTGCGCGTGAAGGAGAGCGACCGCCTCGCCATGGTCGCCGACGGGCTGACCAAGTGCGGCGTGAAGGTCGAGGTCGGGGCCGACGACAGCCTGACCGTCTACGGCACCGGCAAGCCGCCGCAGGGCGGCGCCACCGTCGCCACCGCCATGGACCACCGCATCGCCATGAGCTTCCTGGTGCTGGGCATGGCGAGCGCAGAGCCGGTGCAGGTGGACGACGGCGCCTTCATCGACACCAGCTTCCCCGGCTTCGTCACCCTGATGAACGGCGTCGGCGCCAAGATCGCAGGGGTGTGAGGGCGATGGGTCTGGTCATCGCCATCGACGGCCCCGCCGCGGCGGGCAAGGGCACGCTGTCCAAGCGGGTCGCCCAAGCCTACGGCTTCGCGCATCTCGACACCGGGGCGCTCTACCGCGCGGTCGGCGTCGGCGTCCTGCGCGCGGGCGGCGACCCGGCGGACGCGGCGGCCGCGGCGCAGGCCGCCCGCGCGTTGCGGCCGGACGACGGCATCCTGAACGACCCGGCCCTGCGCAGCGACGAGGCGGCGCAGGCGGCCTCCAAGGTGGCGGCGGTGCCGGAGGTGCGGGCCGCCCTGCTCGACTTCCAGCGGACCTTCGCCGCCACCCCGCCCGGCGGCGCGCCGGGGGCTGTGCTGGACGGGCGGGATGTCGGAACGGTCGTATGCCCGAACGCCGATGCCAAGCTGTTCGTTACCGCTTCGGTGGAGGTGCGGGCCGATCGGCGACTCAAGGAGTTGCGGGAACGCGGGATTCCGGCTATACCGTCCGACGTCCTGGAGGACATGAAGGCCCGTGACGCGCGCGACAGCCAGAGGACGGTAGCACCGCTCCTGCCGGCTGCCGACGCTTTTGTGCTTGATACCTCCGCCCTCGACGCCGACCAGGCGTTCGCAGCGGCGACCGCCTTTATCGGAACGAAAACCGGTTTCGGCCCCAAGGTCTGAGCATCAGGGTCCGGGCGCTTCGGCCCTCCAACGGAACATATGTCAACCAAGTCGCCGGGCGTGGTGCCCGGCGCGGTGGTCCCATCGGGGGCCGGCCCGTTTTGCCGCGGGACGGACCATGGCGGGATCGCTTTCGGCCAACCTTAGGAGTTTCAATGGCACAAGCTATGGCCCGGACCGGCGAGAAGGAAAGCTTTGCGGCTCTGCTCGAGGAGTCGCTCGGCACGGCCGAGTCCCTCGAAGGCTCGGTCGTCAAGGGCCGCGTCGTCTCCGTCGAGAACGACATGGTCACCATCGACGTCGGCCTGAAGTCGGAAGGCCGCGTCGCGCTGAAGGAATTCGCCGTTGCCGGCCAGCCGCCCGAGCTGAAGGCGGGCGACACCGTCGAGGTGTATCTGGAGCGCATGGAAGACAAGAACGGCGAAGCCGTTCTGTCGCGTGAGAAGGCCAAGCGCGAAGAGGCCTGGGCGCTGCTGGAGAAGTCCTTCCAGGACCAGACCCGCGTCACCGGCGTCATCTTCGGCCGCGTCAAGGGCGGCTTCACCGTCGACCTGTCGGGCGCCGTGGCGTTCCTGCCGGGTTCGCAGGTGGACATCCGTCCGGTCCGCGACATCTCCCCGCTGCTGGGCACCCCGCAGCCGTTCCAGATCCTGAAGATGGACCGCTCGCGCGGCAACATCGTCGTGTCGCGCCGCGCCGTGCTCGAAGAGAGCCGCGCCGAGGCCCGTTCGGAGCTGGTGGCCAACCTCAAGGAAGGCCAGGTTCTGCAGGGTGTGGTCAAGAACATCACCGACTACGGCGCGTTCGTGGATCTGGGTGGCGTCGACGGCCTGCTGCACGTCACCGACATCGCGTGGCGCCGCATCAACCACCCGTCCGAGGCTCTGCAGATCGGCCAGACCGTCACGGTCCAGGTCATCCGCTTCAACCCGGAGACCCAGCGCATCAGCCTCGGCATGAAGCAGCTGGAAGCCGATCCGTGGGAAGGCGTGGAAGCCAAGTACCCGGTCAGCTCGCGGTTCAAGGGTCGCGTCACCAACATCACCGACTACGGCGCCTTCGTGGAGCTGGAGCCGGGGATCGAGGGCCTGGTGCACGTGTCGGAGATGTCCTGGACGAAGAAGAACGTCCATCCGGGCAAGATCGTGTCGACGTCTCAGGAAGTCGAGGTCATGGTCCTGGACGTCGATCCGCAGAAGCGCCGCATCAGCCTGGGCCTCAAGCAGTGCCTGGACAACCCGTGGGAGACCTTCCTCGACAAGTTCGGCCCGGGCACGGAGCTGGAAGGCGAGGTCAAGAACATCACCGAGTTCGGTCTGTTCGTCGGTCTGCCGGGCGACATCGACGGCATGGTCCACATGTCCGACCTCGACTGGAACAAGTCGGGTGAGGAGGCCATCGCCGAGTACAAGAAGGGCGACCGCGTCAAGGTCAAGGTCCTGGACGTCGACGTCGAGAAGGAGCGCATCTCCCTCGGCATCAAGCAGCTCGCGAACGATCCGTTCGAGGCTGCCACGGCCGGCCTGAAGAAGAACGAGGTCGTCACCTGCACCGTCACCCAGGTCACCGACGGTGGCATCGAGGTCACGGTCGGCGAGGGCTACACCGGCTTCATCCGCAAGTCGGACCTGTCCCGCGACCGTTCGGAGCAGCGTCCGGACCGCTTCGCCGTCGGCGAGAAGGTCGACGCGAAGGTGACCCAGATCGACCGCGGCTCCCGCCGCATCTCGCTGTCCATCAAGGCCCGCGAGATGGAGGAGGAGAAGCAGGCGATGGCCGAGTACGGTTCGTCCGACTCGGGCGCCTCGCTGGGCGACATCCTGGGTGCGGCTCTGAAGCGCAAGCAGCAGAACGACGAGTAAGGCATTTCTCTCCCCCTCCCCTGCGTCAGCGGGGGAGGGCCGGGGAGGGGCCCCGCCTCTCGCACTTGGTTACGAAAAAGCCGCCGCGGTCACCCCGCGGCGGCTTTTTCCTTTTTCAACCCGCTCTCACTCCTCCTCATCCTCCTTGATGAGGTCGCGGTAGGCGTGCCAGCTCGCGTGCCCGACCAGGGGCAGGGCGACGATCAGCCCGAGGAAGCCGGTCAGCAGCCCGGCACCGGTCACCAGCACGATCAGCCCGGCCCACAGCGCCATGACGCGCGGGTTGCGCAGCACCGCCATGGCCGAGGCCAGCGCCGCGGCGAAGACGTCCACCGGGCGGTCCATCATCATCGGCAGGGCGGTGACGTTGGTGATGAAGGCGAAGGCGGCGAAGGCGAAGCCCAGCGCCATGATGAAGGCGGTGAAGACCAGCCCGTCCAGGCTGAACATCTGCGCCACGAAATGATCGAGCGCGATGGCCTCGTGTGGGAAGAACAGGGCGAAGGCCACCACGTTCATCCGCGCCCAGATCATCACATAGAGCATCAGGATCAGGCCGGCGGTCAGGATGTGGTAGGGGTTGGCCCGCCACGCGGTCAGCGCCCGCCACAGGCTGGGCCGCCGCCCCCCCTCGACGTCCTTGGAAATCCGATAGAGTCCGAGCGCCAGCAGCGGGGCGATCAGCAGGAAGGCGCCGATCATCGGCGCGATCAGATAGGCCATCCCGGCCAGGACCAACCCGCCGGTCAGCGCGAATCCGATGGCGACGAACAGGGCGCCGTAGGCGAGGCTGACCCAGCCCGACGCCCGCAGGTCCATCCAGCCCGCCCGCAGCCAGCCCAGCGCCTGGGCGGCGGTGACGGTGCGGACGCGGTCCGCGTAGGGCAGACCGGCCAGCGGGTCGGCGGGGCCGGTGTGATGGCCGGTGTGGTGAGTGTGTGTCATGGCGAACCTCCAACCGCATCCGGCAACCGAGTCCGGCGATGGCGACCGTGCCAACCAACTCATCGGAAATGGTGCGTTCAAAGGCAATCCGTAAGGCGGATTAATCATATTTCGGTCCTTTTCCGGGGCGGCCGCCGGGCAAGCCGGAGCGTTGCCGGGAAAAGGGTTCCGCCAGAAAGGCTTAGCTTGACGGTCACCGGACCCGGTGGCACGCTTGCGCGCAGGTCAAGGAGCGCGGTCCAAGGGCGCTCGAACCGGGGGAAACGGAATCGCCATGACCAAATCAGAGCTGATTCAACGGCTCGCGGAGCGCAATCCGCACCTGTACCAGCGCGACATCGAAAAGATCGTCGGCACCATCTTCGACGAGATCTCCGAAGCGCTCGCCCGCGGTGACCGGGTGGAGCTGCGCGGGTTCGGCGCCTTCTCCGTCAAGCGCCGCGACGCGCGCACCGGCCGAAACCCGCGCACGGGCGAAGCCGTCGAGGTGGGCGAAAAGGCGATCCCCTTCTTCAAGACCGGAAAACAGTTGCGCGAGCGCTTGAACACCGACGAATGATGTCCGTTCATTGACAGACCGTCGCTGAGTCATCGGCCCGGACCCGGCGCTGCTCCGGCCCCCATGGATACGAGGACCACACCCGTGCGTTTCATCGCCCTCATCATCGCCGTTCCCATCGCGCTGGCCGCGGTGCTGTTCGCCATTTCCAACCGTGGCCTGGTCACGCTGTCGCTCTGGCCGCTGCCCTTCACGCTGGAGGTTCCGGTCTACCTCGCCACGCTGGTGGCGCTGGTGATCGGCTTCCTGGCCGGCGGCGTCGTCGCCTGGAACGCCCAGCGCCGCTACCGCCGCCGTGCCCGCCGCTCCTCGGACCGCGTCTCCTACCTGGAGCGCGAGCTGAAGGAGACGCAGGCCCGCGCCGCCGCCGCCGAGAAGCGTCTGGCGGAGATGAACCGCCCGCTGTCCGGCACCGCCGGCCTGCCCGCGGTGACCGGGTCCGGTGCCGCCCTGCCGGCGACCACGGTCCACTGACCGCCCGCCGGTAACCCCTTCGGCCTCCCGTCCGGCCGGGGGGCGGGAGGGGGGTTCCGCCTTGCCGGACCTGTGGAGGGAGCCGCCGATGCGCACCGTCACCGGAGCCGAGCTGAAGTCCGTCCTGCATTTCCGCATGCTGATCGAGCGCATGCGGCAGACCTTCCGCGCCGGGGTCGAGGTGCCGATGCGCCACCACCACACGGTGGAGACCTACGGCCAGAGCGACGGCACGCTGCTGCTGATGCCGGCATGGCAGGTCAACCAGTCCATCGGCGTGAAGGTGGTCACCGTCTTCCCCGACAACGGGGCGAAGGACCTGCCGGCGGTGCAGGGCCTCTACCTGCTGATGGACGGCAAGACGGGGATGCCCCAGGCGGTTCTGGACGGCACCGCCCTGACCAAGCGGCGCACCGCAGCGGCCTCCGCGCTCGCCGCCTCCTACCTCGCGCGGCCCGACTCGGAACGGTTGCTGATGGTCGGCACCGGGGCGCTGGCGCCCGAGCTGATCGAGGCCTTCGCCACCGTCCTGCCGATCAAGCATGTGCTGGTCTGGGGCCGCAGCCTGGAGAAGGCGAAGAAAGTGGCCAGCCGCTTCCACCGCCCGAAATTCCGCATCGAGGCCACGGCCGACCTGGAAGGAGCGGTGCGCGGCGCCCAGGTGATCTCCTGCGCCACGCTGGCGAAGGAGCCGCTGATCCGCGGCGAGTGGCTTCAGCCGGGCGCCCATCTCGACCTCGTCGGCGGCTTCACCCCGGAGATGCGCGAGGCGGACGACGACTGCATCCGCCGCTCCCGCGTCTTCGTGGACACCCGCGAGGGCGCCTGCACGGAAGCAGGGGACATCGTGCAGCCGATGAAGGCCGGCATCCTGACCGACGCCGACATCGCCGGCGATCTGTATGACCTGACCCGCGGCCAGCGCGCCGGGCGCCGCTTCTACGACCAGATCACCCTGTTCAAGTCGGTCGGCACCGCGCTGGAGGACCTCTGCGCCGCCCAGCTGGCGGTGGAGATGGTAATCCACAACGACACGATCCGCTGAGGCGTTTTTCCATCATGACTCTCCGCATCTCCGTCGTCGGCGCCGGCATCATGGGGCTGTGCACGGCCTGGGCGCTGGCCCGCGCCGGGCACGAGGTCGCGGTCTTCGACCAGGGCCAGGTGCCCAACCCCTTCGGCAGCTCCGTGGACCAGCACCGGCTGTTCCGCCACGCCTACGGCGCCAGCGCCGGCTACGCCCGCATGGCCGACACCGCCTTCCAGGCATGGGAACGGTTGTGGAGCGAACTGGGCGAACGGCTGCTCGTCCCCAGCGGCACGCTCTGCACCGCCTCGGCGGAGGACGGGCGGCGCTGGCTGGCCGACAGCGTCGATGTGCTGGAGTCGCTGGGCCATCCCGTCCGCCGCCTGACTCCGGCGCAGATCGCCGCGGAGTTCCCGCTGGTCGACGCCAACGCGGTGGCGGAGGGGCTGCATCTGGAGTCGGGCGGCGTGCTGCTCGCCGGGCGCATCGTCGAACTGCTCAGCCACCATCTGAACGCGCTGGGGGTGACGGTTCACGCGCGTGCCCCCGTGACGGTGATCGACGCCGAGCGCGCCACCGTGACGCTCGCCGACCGCCGGACCATCGGCGCCGATGCGCTGGTGGTCGCCGCCGGGGCCTGGGTGACCAAGCTGCTGCCGGAGGCCGCCGCCCGCCTGACCCCGTCGCGGCAGGTCGTGGCCTATCTGATGCCGCCGGAGGGGCTGCGCGGCGTCTGGGCCAAGGCGCCGATGCTGATCGACGCGGACGGGGAAAGCGGGGTCTACGTCGTGCCCCCGGTGGCCGGCACGACGATGAAGGCGGGCGACCACCGCTTCTCGCGCGTCGGCGACCCGGACACCGAGCGCGATCCCGATCCGGACGAGGCGCGCGACGTGCTGGACCGCGCCCGCCGGGTGCTGGCGGACGGCCACCGCTACAGCCTCGCCAACGCGGCGACCTGCTTCTACACGGTGACCGACGACGAGCGCTTCGTGGTCGAGCCGCTGTCCGCCCGCTGCTGGCTGATGAGCGCCTGCTCCGGCCACGGCTTCAAGTTCGCCCCGGCGCTGGGCGAGGCGCTGGCCGCCACCATCGGCGATCCGGCGCGGGCAGCCGGGCTATCCCTCTGGGCCGCTGGGCGCTGACCGGACGCACGGAACGGCGCCGTGTTCCCCCTGTTGGAAATGGGCAACCAAGGCAAACCGCCCCAATCCACACAGACAGGGAGTAAGCCCCATGGCCGATGAACCGCGGAAAGTGGGTGTCTATGACACGGACGGGAACCGGACGGCGCCGGCTGGCTCGACCGGGATGAACTGGTGGGTCATCGCGCTCGTCGTGCTGGTGATCCTCGTCGCCCTGTTCATCTTCCTCTGAGCGCCGAGGCGGCGGCCATGCCACAGGAACGGGCACCGCCGGAGCGGACCGTCTCCGAGGAAGCCGTCCCTCTTTACGAGGAAACCCTGTCTGTCGGAAAGCGCACGGTCGAAACCGGCCGCTTGCGGATCACCACGGTCGTCCGCGAGCGTGAGGAAACCGTGGAACAGGATCTCTCCAGCGAGGCGGTGGAGGTCCTTCGCGTTCCGGTGGGGCGCCCGGTCGATGCCGCGCCGGAGCCGCGGTACGAGGGCGACGTGCTGATCGTTCCGATCCTCGAAGAAGAACTGGTCGTGACGAAACGGCTGGTCCTCAAAGAAGAACTGCACATCCGCAAACAGACGACCCGGCACACCGAGCGCGTCACCGAAACGTTGCGCTCCGAAGACGCCGTCGTCACCAGGGACGACGCCGCGCGCGCCGACGCGCAGCGGTCCGAAACATTGCCTTCACAGGAGTAGGCTGATGAACAGGAAAACCATCGTCGCGCTGTATGACGATCTGTCCAGTGCCGAACGCGTGCTTGGCGAGTTGCAGGCCCGGAACCTGCGCCAGGACTTCACCATGATGGGCGCCGACAGCGCCAATCTGGGAACCGCCACCGAGGGCCGGCTGGAAAGCTGGCGCCACGCCGCCGATTTCGGGCAGGACTTGAGCTTCGACGCTCGCGACAAGCGCCTGTCGATGCTGACCCGCATGGGAGTGACGCGGGACGACGCGGAGATTTTCGCGGAGGGCATACGCCGCGGCGGCGTTCTTCTGGTCGGCCGCGTCGAGGACGCGCAATGCGACGAGGCCTTGGCCATCGTCGAGCAGCATGGCCCGGTGGACATCGCCGACCGCGGCCGGAGTTACCGGGAGTCCGGCTGGACCGGTTACGACGCCTCCGCCACGGATTACGACCACACCCAGGCCACCGAGGAGCGCACGCGCTACAGCCCTGGCCTGGGCGCCGCCGCGGCGTCCCTGCGTGACGTCAACACCGAAGGCACGGTGGGGCGGGTCGAAACCGACACGGACCGCAACACCGAAACCACCCGCCATGCCGGTGCGGTTGGATCGGGCGAGGAGCAGCGCATTCCCGTGGTCGAGGAACGGCTGAACGTCGGCAAGCGGGAGGTGGAACGCGGGTCCGTCCGCGTCCGCAGCTACATGACCGAGACACCGGTGGAGGAACAGGTCCGCCTGCGCGATGAAAAGGTGACGGTCGAACGCCGCCCGGTGGATCGCCCCATCAGCGACCTGCCTCCCGAAGCCTTCCAGGAGCGCACCATCGAAGTGAGCGAGACGGACGAGGAAGCGGTGGTCGAAAAGACCGCGCGGGTCCGGGAGGAGGTGGTGATCCGCAAGGAGGCCGAGGAGCGCGCGCAGACGGTGTCCGACACGGTCCGCCGGACCGAGGTGGAGATCGACGACGCCCGCGGCGCCGGCGCCGACCGTCCGGCCGATCTTCCTTCGGACCGCGACCGTATGCCCGGCGACCGTCCGGTGGATCGTGGACTTGACCGCGACCCGGACCGGAAGATCTGACCTCAAGCGGCCCACGACCCTCCCGTGGGGTGCCTGCGGGAGGGATAAGGCGTCTTCGTGCCCCGGAAGTCTGGTGATTGCCGCCGGCCCTTGTTAGGCTGCGCGCCATCACCACCTTCCAGGGTCCGGAGAGCCGTTTTTCCATGAGCACGCCCAGCATCGCGCCCGCCTCGCGCATCTTCTGCGCCGTCGACACGACCGACCTCGACACCGCCCGCGACCTCGGCCGGCGGATCGCGGGGGTGGTCGGCGGGATCAAGCTGGGGCTGGAGTTCTTTATCGCCCATGGCCCGGCGGGCATCCGCGCGGTGATCGGTGAAGACGGCCCGCCGCTGTTCCTCGACCTCAAGCTGCACGACATCCCCAACACGGTGGCGGGCGGCATCCGGGCGGCGCTGCCGCTGAAGCCGGCCTTCCTGACCATCCACACCTCCGGCGGCCCGGCGATGATGCGCGCGGCGGCGGAGGCCGCGGCGAGCGCCGGCGCCGGCCGTCCGAAGATCCTCGCCGTCACCGTGCTGACCAGCATGGACGCCGCCGATCTCCAGGCCGTCGGGCAGAGCGTCCCGGTGGCCGATCAGGTGAAGCGGCTGGCGCTGCTCGCCAAGGAGTCGGGGGTGGACGGCGTCGTCTGCTCCCCCGCCGAGGTGGCGCTGATCCGCGAGGCCTGCGGCCCGGACTTCATCCTGATGGTGCCGGGCATCCGCCCCGCCTGGGCCGCCGCCAACGACCAGAAGCGCGTCATGACCCCAGCCGAGGCGCTGGCCGCCGGGGCGGACCATCTGGTCATCGGGCGCCCGATCACCGGCGACGCCGATCCGGAAGCCGCCGCCCGCCGCATCGTTTCGGAACTGTAAGGACCTGTTCCCATGCCCGTCAGCGTGAAGATCTGCGGCCTCACCGAGCCCCTGTCGTTGCACGCCGCGGTCGCCGGCGGAGCGCGCTACGTCGGCTTCGTCTTCTACCCGCCGAGCCCGCGCTCCATCGCACCATCCATGGCGGCGGAGCTGGCGCGGCTGGTCCCCACCGGCGTGCGCACGGTCGGGCTGTTCGTCGATCCGGAAAACGACTTCCTGGAGCATGTGGTCAGCCAGGTCCCCTTCGACCTGATCCAGCTCCACGGCAAGGAAACGCCGCGCCGCATCGCCGAGGTGAAGGCGGCCTTCAACATTCCGGTGATGAAGGCGATCAAGGTCGGCGGGCCGGAGGATCTGGCCGCCGCGCTGGAGGCCGCCGAGGTCGCCGACCGTCTGCTGTTCGACGCCAAGCCGCCGGCCAAGGTGTCGGCCCTGCCGGGCGGCAACGGCATCGCCTTCGACTGGACGTTGCTCGCCGGGCGGAGCTGGCCGAAGCCCTGGATGCTGTCCGGCGGGCTGAAGCCGGAGAACGCCGCGGAAGCGGTGCGGACCACCGGCGCCACGGCGCTCGACGTGTCGTCGGGGGTGGAGGACCGTCCCGGCCACAAGGACCCGGAACTGATCCGCCGCTTCCTGGACAGCGTGGCCGGGTTGTGACATGTCGTCGCGGCGAGGTATTTGAATAAAATTCGATGTTGCCGCGGGGCTTTCCCTTTTGGCGCATGGGCACAACTTAATCGCACGACCGGGTTGCGGACCCGGGGTATGACTTCGTGCGATACTGTTGGCATCCGCCGGCCGCGACCGATGGATGTGTCCGAAGGGAAGCCGTGCAAGCCCGATGACCAACTCGTCCGACACACGCTCGCCATCCGACAGCCTCGGCCTCGTCCTCGACGAGCATTTGCGATGGATCGGGCAGTGGCACCGCGCCGTCTTCTTCCGCGGCGGGCAGGGGGGTGAGCGGGTGTCGGCCCCGGTCTCCTTCGCGGCGTGGTGCGTGGCGGTCAACGCCGACGATCTGGCCCACCAGCCCGCTGTGGAGAAGCTGGTCACCCTGCATGAGCAGATGCACCGCAAGGCCAAGCTGCTTCTTCTGAAGGCGGCGGGCGGCGAGAGCCCGAGCGAGGCCGACTATGAGGGGGTGATCGCCCGCTTCGAGGAGTTCGTCCTGCATCTGCGCCGGGTCGAAAGGGCCTTCGGCGCGGCGGCGAGCGGCTTGGACCCGCTGACCGGCCTGCGCACCCGCCGCGGCATGCAGGAGGCGTTGGAGCGCGAGCACAACCGCTTCCGCCGGAACGGCCCGGCCTTCTGCATCGCCATCTGTGACATCGACCGCTTCAAGGGCATCAACGACACCTTCGGCCACGACATCGGCGACCGCGTCCTGGCCGCCGCCGCCGCCGCCATCAGCCGGGGCATCCGCAGCTTCGACGAGGCCTTCCGCATGGGCGGGGAGGAGTTCCTGATCTGCCTGAAGGAAACCGGCCTCGCCGAGGGATTCCGGGTCATCGAGCGGCTGCGCGGCGAACTGGCGCGGACCCCGGTGACGCTGCCGGACGGGCGGCGGATCGCGGTCACCGCCTCCTTCGGGCTGGTCGAGGCCGGAGAGGATCTGCCGGTGGAGGAGATGGTGGTCTGCGCCGACCGCGCCCTCTATCAGGCGAAGAACAGCGGGCGCAACCGCGTGGTCCGCTATGGGGTCGACCAGCCGGAGGTTGCGGCGGGGCGATCGGCGCTTCCCAACCGCCGCTGATTTTCGTCTCCCGAGCGGTGCATCCGGCGGGATCGCTTAAGGGCGGCTTGGCCGAAGCGGGTCCGCCGGGTTAGGATCGGGGTCTAGACAGGCCGCGGCACGAGATCCATGCGCACCCACACCGAATTTCCCAATCTGTTCATCCTCGACCACCCGCTGATCCAGCACAAGCTGACGCTGATGCGGGCCAAGGAACGCTCCACCGGCGGTTTCCGCACCCTGCTGCGCGAGATTTCGCTGCTGATGGGCTATGAGATCACCCGCGACCTGCCCCTGACGACCGAGCGGATCGACACGCCGCTCCAGCCCATGGACGCTCCGGTCATCGCCGGCAAGAAGCTGGCCATCGTGCCGGTGCTGCGCGCCGGCCTCGGCATGGCCCAGGGCCTGCACGAGCTGGTGCCGTCGGCGCGCGAGGGGCACATCGGCCTCTACCGCGACCACGACACCAAAATGCCGCACGAGTATCTGGTGAAGCTGCCGGAGGCGGAGGGCCGCCTGTTCATCGTGGTGGACCCGATGCTGGCGACCGGCAATTCCGCGGTCCACGCCTGCGACGTGCTCAACCGCCACGGCGTGGACGACGAGAACATCCGCTTCATGGCGCTGGTTGCGGCGCCCGAGGGCATGCGCGTCTTCGCCGCCGCCCACCCGCGGGTGAAGGTCTTCACCGCCTCGCTCGACAGCCATCTGGACGAGAACGCCTACATCGTCCCCGGCCTGGGCGACGCGGGCGACCGCATGTTCGGCACCAAGTAACCACAAACGGCGGCCGCATCCCTGTCATACCCTCACGGGAATGGGATGCGGCATGTTGTCATTGCGAGTTATTCGCACAGTGTGAGACCATAGGGCTCCCGTTCGACACATCCCTATGGGCGCAACCGGCCTTGACGACGGACACCTTTCAAACCCCCGGCCCGACGCCGGGCGGCCCGGTTCAGGCCGCCGGCTTCCATTCCTCCCTGTGGCAACGCATCGGTTTCAGCGGTTGGACGCTGGCGACGCTGCTGATCGCGGCGCTGGTCACCCTGCCGGTGCTGGCGGTGATCAGCCGCGTCTTCGTGCCGACGGACGGTGTTTGGCAGCATCTGGTCGACACGGTGCTGGCGGAGTATCTGCTGAACACCGTGCGCCTTGTCTTCGGGGTGGGGGTGGGCACGCTGGTGATCGGGGTGGGCACCGCCTGGCTGGTCACCATGTGCCGGTTCCCCGGCAGCCGTACGCTGGAATGGGCGCTGCTGCTGCCGATGGCGGTGCCGGCCTATGTCATGGCGTACGTCTACACCGACCTGCTCCAGTTCGTCGGCCCGGTGCAGACCGCGCTGCGCGAGGTGTTCCACTGGTCGCGGCGGGATTACTGGTTTCCAGACATCCGTACGCTCGAAGGCGCCGCGCTGATGATGACGCTGGTGCTGTACCCGTACGTCTATCTGCTGTCGCGCGCCGCCTTCCTGGAGCAGTCCGTCTGCGTGCTGGAGGTCAGCCGTACGCTCGGCCGCGGTCCGTGGCGCAGCTTCTTCACGGTGGCGCTGCCGCTGGCCCGCCCCAGCATCGTCGCCGGCTTGGCGCTGGTGCTGATGGAGGTGCTGGCCGATTTCGGAACGGTGCAGTATTTCGCCGTGAACACCTTCGTCACCGGCATCTACCGGACATGGTTCGCCATGGGGCAGCCGGTGGCGGCGGCGCAGTTGGCCGCCGTGCTGATGATGTTCGTTCTGGTGCTGGTGCTGATGGAGCGCTGGTCGCGCCGTCAGGCCCGCTACCACCACACCACCACCCGCTACCGCCGCCTGCCCAAGCACGCGCTGACGGGCTGGCGCGCCGCCGCCGCCATGACGGCCTGCGGGCTGCCGCTGCTGCTTGGCTTCCTGCTGCCCGCCGGGCTGTTGGTCCGCATGGCCGTCACCGCCGGGGACCAGGCCTTCGGGCCGGTGTTCCTGACGCTGGCCCGCAACAGCTTCACGCTGGCGGCGCTGGCCGCGGTGCTGGCGGTGTCGCTGGCGCTGGTCCTGGCCTACGGGCAGCGGCTGCGCCCGACGCCGCTGCTGAAGGGCGCGGTGCGCGTCGCCGCCATGGGCTACGCCATTCCCGGATCGGTGATCGCGGTCGGCGTGCTGATCCCCTTCGCCCATCTCGACAACGCCGTCGACGCCTTCATGCGCCAGACCTTCGGCGTGTCCACGGGCCTGTTGCTGAGCGGCACCATCGCGGCGGTGCTGTTCGCCTATCTGGTGCGCTTCCTGGCGGTGTCCTTCAACACGATCGAGGCCAGCCTGGGCAAGATCCGCCCGACGATGGACTTCGCCTCGCGCGTGCTCGGCCACACGGCGGGGCGGACGCTGATCCGGGTGCACGCGCCGATCATGTGGGGCAGCCTGCTGACCGCCGGCTTGCTGGTCTTCGTCGACGTGATGAAGGAGCTGCCGGCGACGATGATCGTGCGGCCCTTCAACTTCGACACGCTGGCCGTGCGCGTCTACACGCTGGCCTCCGACGAGCGGCTGACCGAGGCCGCCACCGGGGCGCTGGCCATCGTCGCGGTGGGCATCGTGCCGGTGATCCTGCTCAGCCTGTCGATCAGCCGCTCCCGCCCCGGCCAGACGGACGAGTGAGGCTGTTGTCCCCGCCGCAACAGTGTTGAGCGGCGGTGGGGCTTTATCCGGCGCTCCTGAAAGAATACCTCTGTCTCAGCGATGTTGCCTGAGGAGAGCGTCCGATGACCGCCGAAACCGTCCGCCCCGTCCTGACCGCCGTCGAAGGCATGGAAGCGTCCGACGGGGCCGGCGTGCGCATGACCCGCATGGTCGGCACGCCGCGCCTGCGCATGCTCGATCCCTTCCTGATGCTGGATTACTTCGGGTCCGACACGCCGCAGGACTATCTGGCGGGCTTCCCCGACCACCCCCACCGCGGTTTCGAGACGGTCACCTACATGCTGGCCGGCCGCATGCGCCACTGGGACAACCACGGCCATGAGGGCGTGATCGAGACCGGCGGCGTGCAGTGGATGACCGCGGGGCGCGGCGTGATCCATTCCGAGATGCCGGAGCAGACCGAAGGGTTGATGAAAGGCTTCCAGCTCTGGATCAACCTGCCGGGGCGGCTGAAGATGTCGGAGCCCGCCTACCAGGAGTTCGCCGCCGACCGCATCCCGGTCGAGACGCGGGAGGACGGGACCACGGTCACGGTGATCGCCGGCACCACCGGCAACGGCACCGTCGGCCCGGTGCGCAGCGGCCCGACGGAGGCCCGCTACTTCGACGTCAGCCTGCCGGCCGGCGTAGCCTTCTCCGAGCCGGTGCCCGCCGGCCACGCGGCGGCGCTGGTGGTCTTCGAAGGATCGGTGGTGGCGCCCGGCAGCTCCGTCCGGCTGGGCGGCCCGCGGGTGCTGGTGCTGGGCGAGGGCGACCGGGCGGAGATCACCGCCGGCCCGTCCGGCGCGCGCTTCCTGCTGCTCTCCGGCCGGCCGCTCGGCGAGCCGGTGGCCTGGGGTGGCCCCTTCGTCATGAACAGCCGCGAGGAGGTGATGCAGGCCTACCGCGACTACGAAGAGGGCAAGTTCTAAATCCACAAACAAAAAGGGCGCGTCTCCACCGCTGGGACGCGCCCCTTCGCTACGCCGGACGGTGGCTTACTTCCAGCCGGCGCGATCCATGATCTTCAGAGCCTCGGCGTTGTTCTTGCCGTAGACGGCGGCGTTCAGCGGGTCTTCCTTGAACTTGCCCCAGGTGACCAGCACCGGCGCGGTCTCGGCCCCGGCGACGATCGGGTACTCGTAGTTCTTTTCCGTGAACATCTTCTGGGCCTCGGGGCTGACCAGATACTCCAGGAACTGGACGGCCTGCTCCTTGTTCGGCGCGTTCTTCATGACGCCGGCGCCGGAGACGTTCACATGGGTGCCGCGACCGTCCTGGTTGGGGAAGATCACGCCCAGCTTGTCCGCGATGGCCTTGTCTTCCGGCTTGGCGGAGGAGGCGATGCGGGCGAAGTAGTAGGTGTTGGTCACGGCCACGTCGCCTTCGTTGGCGGCCACGCCCTTGATCTGGTCGGTGTCGCCGCCCTGCGGCTTGCGCGCCATGTTGGCGACGACGCCCTTGGCCCACTCCTCGGTCGCCTTCTCGCCATGGGCGGCGAGCAGCGAGCCGACGAGCGACTGGTTGTAGACGCTGGTCGAGGAGCGGACAAGGACGCGGTCCTTCCACTTCGGATCGGCCAGCTCCTCGTAGGTCTTGATCTCGTCCGGCTTCACCGAGGCCTTGTTGTAGACCAGGATGCGGGCGCGCTTGGAAATGCCGAACCAGTGGCCTTCCGGCTCGCGCAGGTGGGCCGGGATGGCCTCCTCCATGACCTTGGAGCGGGTCGGCTGGAGCAGGCCGGCCTCCTGGGCGCGCCACAGGCGGCCGGCGTCGACGGTGATGAACACGTCGGCGGGGCTGTTGCCGCCTTCGGTCTTCATCCGCTCGATCAGCTCCTCTTCCTTGCCCTCGATGACGTTGATCTTGATGCCGGTCTTCTTGGTGAAGGCGTCGTAGAGGTCCTTGTCCACATCGTAATGGCGCGCGGAGTAGATGTTCACCTCGGCGGCGCTGGCGAGACCCGTCATGGTCAGCAGCGTGGCGGCGAAGGTGGCGGCGAAGACGCCGCGCGATCCGATGTGCATCCTCAGTGACTCCCGAATTCTTGTCGGTTCACGCCCGCAATTGCGAAGCGTTCTCATGCGCCGACTTGACCATTCGGGGGGCGGGGTGTCAAGCGTGAACGATAACCGTTCTCAATATTCGAAAAGGATGCGGAGCGGAACGATCATCCGGGACTAAGACGCCAACCAAAGGTGTAAAGGCTTGTTCGTCTTTGGGGTATGCCTATAATCCGTTCGCGATACCCGCCGTCGGGCGGGAGTTCGAGCGGCCGAACGGGACGACAGATGGGGAGCGTCAGGATGCGTTGGACAGGTCTCTTCGCTTTTGGTGCGGCGCTGCTGTCCGCGCTAGCCGCCACGCCGGCCTCCGCCGTCGATTTCTCCAAATCCGCCGCCGAGTACGGCCCGGAAGGCGCCTGGACCAGCCGCTGCGAGATCGACCGCATGACCGACACCAAGGTCTGCCGGCTGATGAACTACCGGCTGTTCGACGACGGCAAGGAGGTCGGCTTCGTGGCGCTGAGCGTCATCCCGACCGGCAACGACTACCACCTGTTCCTGACGACCAGCCAGGGCATGATCGACAACTGCGCCATCCGCGTCGACCGCCAGCCGCGCATCGAGACGCAGATCGCCACGCTCAACATGTGCATGTTCCCGAACTTCGTGTCGGGCCGTGTGGTCGACCAGTTCCGCAACGGCTCCACGGTGCTGGTCCGGGTGAACTTCCTGCGCGCCGGCAAGCGCGACATCGATTTCCCGCTGAACGGCTTCTCGCGCAACTTCGAAGAGATGCAGCGCAGCCTGCAGTGACCGGACGAACCGGACGGCATCAACAAAAACGGCGCGGAGTGATCCGCGCCGTTGTCGTTTGTGCTGTTGTCGTGTCCGGTCCTGTCTTCGGCCTCAGCGCCAGCCGCTGCGGCCCCGGCGGTCGTCCTCGTCGAACAGCTCGGCCAGCTTGTTCATCATGGTGCCGCCCAACTGCTCGGCGTCCACGATGGTGACGGCGCGGCGGTAGTAGCGGGTCACGTCGTGGCCGATGCCGATGGCCACCAGTTCCACCGGCGAGCGGGTCTCGATGTACTCGATCACCTGCCGCAGATGCCGCTCCAGATAGTTGCCGGCGTTGACCGACAGGGTCGAGTCGTCCACCGGCGCGCCGTCGGAGATCACCATCAGGATGCGCCGCTGCTCGGGCCGTCCGATCAGACGGTTGTGCGCCCACATCAGCGCCTCGCCGTCGATGTTCTCCTTCAGGATGCCTTCGCGCAGCATCAGGCCGAGATTCTTGCGGGCGCGGCGCCAGGGCTGGTCGGCGTCCTTGTAGATGATGTGGCGCAGATCGTTCAGACGGCCGGGGTTGGCGGGCTTGCCCGAAGAGATCCAGTGCTCGCGCGCCTGCCCGCCCTTCCAGGCGCGGGTGGTGAAGCCCAGCACCTCCACCTTCACCGCGCAGCGCTCCAGCGTGCGGGCCAGGATGTCGGCGCTCATCGCGGCGATGGAGATCGGACGCCCGCGCATGGAGCCGGAATTGTCGATCAGCAGCGACACCACCGTGTCGCGGAAGTCCATCTCCTTCTCCTTCTTGAAGGAGAGGGGAAGGACCGGGTTCACGACGATGCGGGCGAGACGGGCGGCGTCGAGGATGCCGTCGTCGAGGTCGAACTCCCACGACCGCTGCTGCTTGGCCAGGAGGCGGCGCTGCAGGCGGTTGGCCAGCTTCGAGATCACCCCCTGGAGATGGACGAGCTGCTGGTCCAGCATGTGGCGCAGCCGGGCCAGTTCCTCCGGGTCGCACAGCTCAGCGGCGTCGACCACCTCGTCGAACTGGGTGGTGAAGGGCTTGTAGGCGTTGGGGTCGGGCTCGTTGCGGCGGCTGGCCTCCGGGCGCCAGGGCTGGCCGGGGCCGGCGGGCTCCTCCGCCCCCTCGCCCTGGCCCATCTCGGTGTCGCCCTCCTCGCCGGTGCCCTCGTCGGCCTGCTCGCCCTGGTCGGACTCCTGCGTCTCCTGCGAGGTCATCGATTCGGCCTGGCTCTGGGTGTCGTCCTCACCCTGGGTCTGGCCCTTGTTCGGCTCGTTCTCGTTCTCGCCGGAGTCGCGCTCGTCCTCCTCCGGCTCCTGCGGCTCGTCGGGGTCGTTGCCGACCTCCATGTCCAGCTCGGTCAGCAGCTTGCGCACGGCGCGGGCGTAGGCGTCCTGGTCGGCCATGTGGCCGGCGAGCCCGTGCAGGTCCTTGCCCAGCCGCTCCTCGATCCAGCCGCGCCACAGGCTGACCGCGTGCTCGGCGGCGGGGGGCGGGGCGGCGCCGGTCATCGCCTCGCGGGCGATCAGGCGCAGCACCTCGGGGAGGGGAACCTGCTCGCGCTCCTCCAGCCGCTCGAAGCCCTGCTTGTGGTAGCGCTCGTCCAGCGCCGCCTCCAGGTTAGCGGCCACGCCGGGCATGTGGCTGGCGCCCAGCGCCTCGCATCGGGCCTGCTCCAGCGCGTCGTAGGCGGCGCGGGCGCTGTCGCCCAGCGGCATGCGCTGGAGATGGACGGCGTTGTCGTGGAAGCGCAGCCGCAGCGACACGGCGTCCGCCGCGCCGCGCAGCGTCGCGACGTCGTGGGGGTTGAGGTCGCGCGCCGGGGTGGGGATGCGCACGCGCAGGCCGGCGACGCCGGGCGGCTCGGTGGAGAAGCCCACCTGCACGTCGGCCCGGCGGGAGAGGGCCCGCACCGCGGCGGCGGTGGAGCGCTTGAAGGCCTCGACGGGGTTTTCACGGTCGGTCATGGCGGGCTGTCAGCTCAAAATCTGGAATTCCGGCAGCCGGGCTGCCTTGCGGTCGAACGTCAGCGTGGTGGCGCAGCCGGCGTTCCGGTTGCGGAGGCCGAGCAAAGCGTCGGAAAAGTCGAAGCCTTGCCGGTGCAGGGCCGAGGCGGCCCGCGCGGCGGTTTCGCTTTCCACCCGGATGTCCGCGTTGTCGAGGATGAGGTCCAGGATGCGCGCGATGGTCTCACGGTCCCGGCGCATGACGCCTTCCAGGACCCAGACGAACTCGCGCAGGACGATGTCGCCGACGAAGCAAACCTCACCATCGGCGACCAGGGCGCGAACGGCGGTCCGCGCCTTGGCGGCTTGGTCCGGATCGTCCTCCACCACCAGCCGAAGCAGGACGTTGGTGTCCAATCCGATCACGACGTCCGGTCCTGTGGTCCGGCGTGCCGTTCCGCCATGCGCCGGCGGATCGCGTCGTCCATTTCTTCCTGGGACAGGGCTCGCGTGAACGTGCCCCCGCTGCCGATGAGATCGTCCAGACTGTGGGGGCGGGGTCTGACCAGGACGGTGCGGTCGTCGCGCAGGATCAGCTCGACGTGGTCGCCGGGCTTCACGCCCAGCCGCTCGCGCAGATCCTGCGGCAATGCCAATTCCCTGTTCGGTCCGACCTCGATGTACCCCATTGCCGGCCTTTCCCTCGGCTCCGCCCCCCGTCACACCAGGTTGGCCTGGACCCCCGTCTCCGGCAGCTCGGTGCCGAAGCAGCGCTGGTAGTATTCGGCGACGGTCGGCCGCTCCACCTCGTCGCACTTGTTCAGGAAGGTGATCCGGAACGCGAAGGCGATGTCGTTGAAGATGTTGGCGTTCTGCGCCCAGGTGATGACCGTGCGCGGGCTCATCACGGTGGAGATGTCGCCGTTGATGAAGCCGGCGCGGGTCAGGTCGGCCAGACGCACCATCGACGCCACGGTCTTGCGGCCGGCCTCGCTGTCGTATTCCGGCACCTTGGAGGCGACGATCTTCACCTCGGCGTCCACCGGCAGGTAGTTCAGCGTCGCCACGATGTTCCAGCGGTCCATCTGGCCCTGGTTGATCTGCTGCGTGCCGTGGTAGAGACCGGTGGTGTCGCCCAGGCCGACGGTGTTCGCCGTGGCGAACAGGCGGAAGGCCGGGTGCGGGCGGATGACGCGGTTCTGGTCGAGCAGGGTCAGCTTGCCTTCCACCTCCAGCACGCGCTGGATCACGAACATCACGTCGGGACGGCCCGCGTCATACTCGTCGAAGACCAGCGCGCAGGCGTGCTGCAGCGCCCAGGGCAGGATGCCTTCGCGGTATTCCGTCACCTGGACGCCGTCGCGCAGGACGATGGCGTCCTTGCCCATCAGGTCGATGCGGCTGATGTGGCTGTCCAGGTTGATGCGGATGCAGGGCCAGTTCAGGCGCGCGGCCACCTGTTCGATGTGGGTGGACTTGCCGGTCCCGTGATAGCCCTGGACCATGACGCGGCGGTTGTAGGCGAAGCCAGCCAGGATCGCGAGCGTCGTGTCGCGGTCGAAGCGGTAGGCTTCGTCGATGTCCGGCACATGCTCCGTGCGCTGGCTGAAGGCCGGCACCTGCATGTCGCTGTCGATGCCGAACACTTGACGCACCGACAGGGTGATGTCGGGAACGTGATCGAACAGGGCCGAGCTGGCCTGGGTGGCTCCTTGAGAAGGCATGGGAGGTTCTTATCGTTCCAACGTGTCTGTTGTCGGGGCCGCCCGGCCAATCTGGTCCGGCCAACCGTCGGGGTTACGCACCATAGCAGGCTTTCAGCGTGTTGTAGGCCTGATTGATCTCCTTCAACTTTTCTTCGGCCGCCTTGTCTCCGCCGTTGGCGTCGGGATGGTGGATTTTCACCAGCTCGCGGTAGCGCGCCTTGATGCGCGGGAAATCCACCGGCGGGGCGAGGTCGAGGACGACCAGCGCCTCCTCCTCCGCGCTGCGGGCGGCCTGGCGGCGCTGCTTGCTCTCCTCGGACTGGTCCTTGCCGGCCTCGCGCCCGAACTCGAAGCTGAAGCCGTGCATCGCGCGGTCGCGCAGGAACTTCTCCTGCACCCCCCAGAAACCGAGCGGCCAGCTCGGCCTCTGCCAGGTGGTGTCGCGGCGGACCTCGGCCTCGATCTGCTCGGGCTTCATGCCGGCGTAATAGTCCCAGGCGCGGTTGTATTCGCGCACATGGTCCAGGCAGAACCAGTAATAGTCGTTGAGCTGCCGGCGGCTCTTCGGCGCCCGGTACGCGCCCTCGCCGGCACAGCCCGGATGATCGCAGGCGCGCACGGCGGTGCGCGGCTGGTCATAACGGCTGAAGTCGTAGCGGGTGCGTGGCTTGCTCATGTGCGAAGTATGGGAAGAGGCATCCTTTCTGGCAAGCGCACGCAAGGGGGCGGTGCCGAACTGCGGAAAATGGCCGGTCTGCGGCATTGGCGGCTTGACGGGAGCGGTGCCGCGCCGTCACCTCAATCCCAAACCCGACCCAGCCCAAACCGAGCGAGGACTCCCATGGAATACGCCACCCGCATGCGCCGGAAGCTGACCGACGCGCTGGCCCCCGAACGGCTCGACATCCAGGACGATTCCGGCCGCCATGCCGGCCATGGCGGCGCCCACCCGGAGGGCGAGACGCATTTCCACATCACCATCGTCTCCGCCGCCTTCGCCGGAAAGTCGCGCGTGGAGCGCCAGCGGCTGGTCTATGGCCTGCTGGCCCAAGAAATGGCGGAGCGTGTTCACGCCCTCGGCCTGACCACGCTGACCCCCGAAGAGGCTCGTTGACAGCAACGCCGACAAGAACGCCCAGCCGCCGCCCGTGCAGCAAGGGAAAAGCGCCACCTGCAAATGCATACATACGCATGCAACTACTAGAGGTTCTTTTCCATCTTCAAACATAATTGGAGTGCTGCCACGGTTGCAATTCTCGCTGTATTTAGTAGAGTGCAGCGCATGCAACCAATCAATGCGCCGTGGGCGATGCACTTTTCGCGCGTCGTCCGGCGGGTTCGTGGAGAGGGCGGCGTATGGCGAAGCGCGGGCCGAAGAAGCGGTTAACAGTCAATCCCAACGCGTGTGTGGAACCGCTGAAGAGCATGAACATCATGATTGCCGGGCGCCGCACGAGCATGCGTCTGGAGCCGACCATGTGGGACGCTCTGGAGGACATCGCCCGCCGCGAAGGCCTGACGGTCAACGGCCTCTGCACTCTGATCAAGGACCGGCTGGACGAGCAGATCCGGCGGCGAGGCCCGAGCGGGGACAATGCGGAGGTCACCCTGACCTCGGCGGTGCGCGTCTTCATCGCGGCCTATTTCCGCCGGGCCTGCACCGAGGACGGCCACGTCAAGGCGGGGCATGGCGGGGGCGATCCCTTCGTCGGCACGCCCTTCGACCTGCCGCCGCTGGACGAGATGGACCATCCGGAGAGCGGGGCCGTAACCACGGCGCCCGCCCTGCCGCTGGCGACGAAGCCGGTCGCGCCCAGCGAGAATTTGCGGTCCGCGTTGGACGCGTGACGGCTTGACCGTTCCGATTCGGGAAAAGAAAAGAGGCACGCCCATGGGGCGTGCCCTTTGCGATTGTCCTGAATGTTGCGTCCGGTGCGGGCGGAGACCGGTCGGCCCGGACCGATGCCCCCGCTGATTTCCCGGCCGAGTGGACCGCTGCCGTATCAGTCCGCGGCGTCGCGAGGACGGTCGCCGGTGTAGTGGTCCGGCCAGTTCTTCCGGACAACCTCGCCGTTGCTGTCGAAGATGTGACAGGTGTTGAGCAGCACCGGGCGCTTGGTGCGCAGCATGTCTTCCTTGCTGCCCGCCTCGCCGCCGCTGGACGCCCGGGCTTTCTCGGCCTGCTCGCGCGCCAGGATGGGGTAGATGGTCTGGAAGGCGGTGGTGGCCATCGGCCCCAGAAGCTCCACCAAATGCGTGCAGCCCTGGATGCCGCCCAGCCGCTCCTTCACCGAGCGGGTCCAGCCCGGCCCGATCTTCAGCCCGACCAGCCGCTGGAAATTGGGAGTGACGGAGCCGCAGGTGCGGTAGGGGCTCTTCTCCGTCACCGCCTCGACCGCGTGAACGGTCAGGTCGTTGTCCACCGTCAGGCGAATCCACATCCCGTGCACCGGGTCGCCGGGCAGGATCTGGCCGCGCTGCTCGGTGTGGAAGGCGTAGCTCTTCACATCGGTCAGATGGCCCTCGACGTCCCACAACCCGTCGGTCCGCCGATACCCCCGGCAAGTGACTTCCCGGGTGTGGATCGGTTCGCGTGCGGCGGGTTCGGACAGCGGCATGGGACTCTCTGACGTTCGGCCTAGTTCGGACGGCCTGATTGTTGGGGCGTACCCGGGAATATCGGTGGGGCCAGCGTTCAGGTCAAGCCGGCTTCGCCGCATTGCAGCATTACGCGCCCCGGTGTTACGGGGGAGCGCTGGCGGAGTAGTTCGACCCGAAGATGAAGGCTTCGCGATCGCGGATCTCGTCCTCCAGATGGGCGCGGACCACGGCGAACAGGTCGCGGATGGAAACGATTCCCATCACCGTGCCGTCCGACTCGCCGTCCGCGGTGACCGGCAGGTGGCGGTAGTGGTGGCGCTCCATCAGCTCCAGCGCTTCATAGGCGTGGGCGTCCGGCCCCAGCGTGTCGGGGGAGGCGGTCATGACCTCGGCGAGCCGGGTGGCCGCCGGGTCACGGCCCACCGCGACGACACGGGCCGCGAGGTCGCGCTCGGTGAAGATGCCCTTGAGGGACCGGCCCCCCTTCGGCCGGTCCTGCGTGACCAGAAGGGCGGCGACGCGGCGCTCCGCCATCAGAAGGGCGGCGTCCTGGACGCTGGCCTCCGGCGGCAGGCAAACCAACTGCTGGTCCTTGATGACATCGGGGATGAGCTTGCGGTTCGGCATGTCCATTCTCCCTTTTTGGGGCGGCTTTCCATCGCATCTTGGACGCGAATCGGAACTGTCGTGAACTCTGACAGTTTGCTGCCCCAACGGTCAAGGGATTATGGTGCACCGCATTAGCGTGCGACGGCATCCTCCAGTAGCGCCCGGACCACCGCCGGATCGACGTCGCGCTGGGTGAAGGCGTCGCCCAGCGCGCGCACCAGAACGAAGGTGATGCGCCCGTCCTTGACCTTCTTGTCCTTGGCCATGGACAGGATCAGCCCGTCGACGTCCCACTCCACGCCGGGCACGTCGGTGGGGCGGACCGGCAGGCCGACGCGGGTCAGATGGGCGCGCGCCTTCTCCGCGTCCGCCGCCGGGCACAGCCCCAGCCGCACCGACAGGTCGAAGGCCAGAACCATGCCGATCGACACCGCCTCGCCGTGCAGCAGGCGGGAGCCGAAGCCGGTCGCCGCCTCCAGCGCGTGGCCGAAGGTGTGACCGAGATTCAGCAGGGCGCGGTCGCCGCTCTCCCGCTCGTCCACCCCGACGATGGCGGCCTTGGCCCGGCAGCTTTCCGTGACGGCGTGGCGGCGGGCGTCGCTGTCGCCGGCGACCACCCGCTCGCCGTTCTCCTCCAGCCAGGCGAAGAATCCGGGCAGGCGGATCAGCCCGTACTTCACCACCTCGGCGTAGCCGGCCAGCACCTCGCGCCGCGGCAGGGTGTCCAGCGTGGCGGTGTCGGCGATGACCAGACGCGGCTGGTGGAAGGCGCCGATCAGGTTCTTGCCGTGCGGGCTGTTGATGCCGGTCTTGCCGCCGACGGAGCTGTCCACCTGGCTCAGCAGCGTGGTCGGCACCTGGATGAAGTCGATGCCGCGCAGCGCCGAGGCGGCGGCGAAGCCGGTGATGTCGCCGATCACCCCGCCGCCGAGCGCCAGCAGGACCGCCGACCGCTCGATGCCGCGCGCCAGGACGGCGTCCATCAGCCGTTCGAAATGGGCGATGTCCTTGGTCTTCTCTCCCGCCGGCAGGACGATGGCCTGGGTCGGCTCGATGCCGGCCTCGCGCAGCGTGCGCTCCAGCGTCGGGAGATGCCGCGGGGCGACGTTCTCGTCGGTGACGACGATGGGCGCCTTGCCCTTGGTGATCGCGGCGATGCGTGGCCCGGCGCCGCCGAGCACCCGGTCGCCGACCAGGATGTCGTAGCTGCGCGGGCCGAGGTCGAGGCGGACGGTGTCTGTGACGGTTTCGGTCATGGCGGGATCAGGGCTTGTCGTGGTGGTGCGCCGGATGGCGCTGATGATGGTGGTGGTGCGAGGCGTGGGGCAGGGTGATGCCGAAATGCGCCTCCAGCGCCTCGATCACCTGCTCGACGGTCGCCTCCGGCGGGCGCTCGTCGCTGATCACCGTCAGCTCGGCCTCGGCATAGACCGGGTAGCGGGCGGTCATCAGCCGGCTCAGGATCTCCTTGGGATCGCCGGCGTTCAGCAGCGGGCGGTGGGTGCGCCGTGCCGTGCGGGCGAGCAGCACGTCCAGCTCGGCGCGCAGCCAGATCGACACCCCGTGGGCGCGGATGGCCGCCCGCGTCTCCGGGTCCATGAAGGCGCCGCCGCCGGTCGCCAGGATGTGCACCGGCTGCTCGGTCAGCAGCCGGGTGATGATCCGCCGCTCCACCGAGCGGAACACCGCCTCGCCGTCGCGGGCGAAGATTTCCGCGATGGAGCAGCCCGCGGCCGTTTCGATCTCCGTGTCGGCGTCGACGAAGGGCAGGTGCAGCCTTGCGGCCAGCCGCCGTCCGATCGCGCTCTTCCCGGCGCCCATCAGGCCGACCAGCACCACCGTCCTCGGAAGGGTCTTGGACGGGTCCGGCGGCTGTCCCTGCGGTGATGGGCGGGCGGTCATGGTGCTGTGGACTTTCCTGATGCGGTTCCGGCCTGATGCGGTTCCGGAGGGCGGGTGTTCGATTCGGTCGCAGGGGCCTCCGCATGTTGCGCAGCGGCGCCCCCGTGGCTAAAGTGGTACGTCCTGCGTGCATCGGCCATCGGGCCAGCGGTGCGGACGGTGTGCGATGATTAGCATGAAAGCGCACCCTTGTCCCAAGCCGCACGGACGCAGACCGTGATACAGCGCCGCCGTTCCTTCCACAGAAACACGACTCCGATCGCCATGAGCCGGGTTATTTCCGTTCTTTTCGTCCTGTTCCTCTTCGTCATCGGGGGTGGCATGGCCTTCCTTGCCTCCTGGGACATGCCGGCACCGTCCAAGACGGTGGAAAAGGTCATTCCGGATGAGCGGTTCCCCCGCTGACGCCGGGGACGCCGCCGGGCGCCGCCGCCGGTTCGCCGCTCCGCCACGGGGCGGAAGAACCGGGGCCGGCGCCGTTTCCATGTTTGCCGCCGCTTCACTGGTGTTGGCTCTGTCCGGTGCCCTGATGGGAGCGGCGACGCCGGCGCTTGCCCAGGCCGTGCCCTCCGGGCCGCCGATCCGCCTGTTTCCGCCGCCGGAAACGATGGCCGTGCCCGATGTTGGGGCCGGTGCCGGACGGGTCCTGGACGATCCGCTGGCCTCGCCGGGACCGTCCGCCGCGCCGCTGCCCTTGATTCCATCCGACCGCGCGCCGTCCTTCGACGTGGTGCCCACCGTGGCGCCGCCCTCGGCCATCGCGGTGGAGACGCTGGGGCCGCTGGACCCGGACGGCGCCGGACCTCTGTCGGGAGCCGCCGGGCTGGGCGGCGACCCCTGGCGCGGCATTCCGCGCGCCGAGGTGCTGGCCCTGCTGCCGGAACTGCCCACCCTCACCCCGTCGCCCGCCGTGAAGGAGCTGCAGCGCCGCCTGCTGCTCAGCCGCGGCTCGCCCGCCGCTGCTCCGGGCGAGCCCGAGCCGGCGCGCCGCTTCGGCGCGCTGCGGGTGGAAAAGCTGGCGGCCATGGGCGACCCGCGCGGCGGCGCCGACCTCGCCGCGCTGCTGCCCGAGGCGATGGCGGCCGACGAGGCCGCCGCGCGCGCCCTGACCGATGCGGAACTGCTCGCCGGCCCGCTGGACTGCGCCGCCGCGACGGAGCGCGCCCGTCCCTTCTCCAGCCCCTATTGGCAGCGGGTGGAGCTGTTCTGCCGCCTGCGCGCCGGGCGGATCGGCGGGGGGATGCCGACGGAGACCGGGGCCGCCCCGGCGGGCGACGACCTCGCCTTCGACATGCTGCGCGAGCAGCCGGGCGGCGACCCCGATTTCCTGCGGGTGGCCGAGGCGATGGCCGGCGGCCCGGCGCCGCGGCTGCGCAGCCTGAAGGACCCCAGCCCGCTGACCCTGGCCGCCTTGCGGGCGCTCCAGGCCGGGCTGCCGCCGGACGTGCTGTCCCTGACCGACCCGGCCCGTCTGGCCGCGGTGGCGTCCAACAATGGCACCGATCCGGCGACCCGCGTGACCGCGGCGGAGCGCGCCGCCGTCGCCCTGTTTCTCGATTCCCGGCGGCTGGCGGAGGCGTACCGCGCCGCGCCGGCCAAGGGTGACGAGCTTCTGCGGCTGAAGGACGCCGCGGCGCGCGACCGCACGGCCCGCACCCGCGCGCTGGTGCAGCAGGCCATGCTCGCCGCCATGGGCGGCGGGCGGCGGGTGGAACTGGCCGGGCTGGCGCTGGAGCTTCTCGACCCGCCGATGCTGGCCGGGCCGGTGGGGGCGGTGGTGGCCGACATGCTCGACACCCTCTCGCCGACTCCGGACGCCGCCGCCCTGGCCCCCGCCGCGGCGCGGCTCTGCTTCGCGCTGGATCGGGCCGACACGGGCAAGCGCTGGTACGATCTCGCCCTGCGCAGCCGCCCCACGGCGGAGGTGGCGCGGCTGTGGCCGCTCGCCGTCATCGCGCTCGGTCCGCCGCCGGGCGGCGGGGCGCTGGGCCTCGCCGGCTGGCTGGACGAATCGCTGCGCGGCGCTGATCCGGAGGCCCGCGCCCGCGTCGCCGGGCAGTTGGCCCTGCTCCAGGCGATGGGCCTCGCCGTGCCGGAGGAGGCGTGGCGCCGGACCGCCGACCCCGAGGAGTCGGCGCCCACGCCTGCGGATGCCGCCCGTCCTCCCACCGCCGACCCCGCCCTGTGGCAACGCTTGGCCGAGGCCTCCGCCGACCGGCGCGTCGGCGAGACGGCGCTGGCCGCCCTGCTTTTGCTCGGCAACGCCGGGCCGGCGGGCGCGCCGCCCGCGGTGGTGGCGCGGGTGGTCGGGGCCTTGCGCGCCGTGGGTCTGGACAACGACGCCCGCGCCATCGCCCGTGAAGCCGCCGCGGCCCTGGCCGGATGAGTCCCATGCCCAAAACACCCCTGCCGAAAGCCCAACCGAAGCGGCGCGGGCGCCCCTGCAAGCCGCGCCCGATCGCGGCCTCGCCCCATGTCGACGCCTTTCTGGACATGCTGACGGCGGAGCGCGGCGCCGCGCTGAACACCCGCATGGCCTACGAGCGCGACCTCGCCGACCTCGCCCTCTGGCTGGCCCAGCGCGGGCAGCCGCTGGAGAAGGCGGTGACGGAGGATCTGCGCGCCTACCTCGCCTTCCAGTATGTCGAGGGCGGGCAGAAGCCGGCGCCGCGCACGCTGGCCCGCCGCCTGTCGGCGATGCGCCAGTTCTACCGCTTCCTGGTCTCGGAAGGCCGGCGGGCCGACGACCCGGCTTCGGCGCTCGACAGCCCCAAGCAGGGCCGCCCGCTGCCCAAGATCCTGACGGTGGAGGAGGTTACCCGCATGATCGACTCCGCCCAGACCCGCGGCGGGCCGGAGGGCCTGCGGCTGGTCGCGCTGCTGGAGGTGCTCTACGCCACCGGGCTGCGCGTGTCGGAGCTGGTCGGCCTGCCGATGGCGGCCATCCTGCGCGACGGGCGCGGGCTGATCGTGCGCGGCAAGGGCGGGAAGGAGCGCATGGTGCCGCTGTCCGAACCGGCCTCCGCTGCTCTGGGCGCCTATCTGCCCTGGCGGAGCCACTTCATCCTGGCCGGGCGGGAGAACGGGCCGATCGCCTTCCTTTTCCCGTCGCGCAGCTCCACCAACGGGCATCTGACGCGCCAGCGATTCGCCCAGCTTCTGAAGGAACTGGCCATCGAGTCGAACATCGACCCGGAGAAGGTGAGCCCCCACGTGCTGCGCCACGCCTTCGCCACCCACCTGCTCGACCGCGGGGCGGACCTGCGCTCGGTCCAGAAGATGCTGGGCCACGCCGACATCGCCACCACCCAGATCTACACCCACGTGGTGTCGGAGCGGCTGAAACAGGTCGTGCACGAGCATCACCCGCTGGCTCGGCGAAAAACCATTCGTACGCAATAGTGTTGCGTATGTGTGGGTTTTTCCTTTCGCATTATGCCGATGCGGCTTTGGCCGCTCCTCCCGCTGTGGTATAGCCCTTGTTCCAATAGGGTTGGCCGGCGAGTGCGCCGGACCGCCCTCGCGACGAACAGGGGGAACCGCATGGCCACGACCATCTCCGGGCTTGAGATCCTGGGTCCGATCACGCCGGGCTTCGAGACGATCCTGACGCCGGAGGCGCTGGCCTTCCTGGCGGAGCTGGAGGGGCGGTTCGGGTCGGAGCGGTTGCGCCTGCTCGACGTGCGGACCAAGCGGCGGGCGCTGATCGACCAGGGCCACAGGCCGGACTTCCTGCCGGAAACCCGCGCCATCCGCGAGGCCGACTGGACCATCGCGCCGCTGCCGCACGACCTGCTCGATCGCCGGGTGGAGATCACCGGGCCGGTGGACCGCAAGATGGTCATCAACGCGCTGAATTCCGGCGCGAAGGTCTTCATGGCGGATTTCGAGGATTCGAACTGCCCGTCCTGGGCCAACCTGATCGAGGGGCAGGTCAACCTGCGCGACGCCGTGCGCCGGACCATCGCCTTCGACGATCCGGTGTCGGGCAAGAAGTACCGGCTGAACGACAAGACCGCCGTCCTCAAGGTCCGCCCGCGCGGCTGGCATCTGGCGGAGAAGCACGTCCGATTCGACGGCGAACCGGTGTCCGGCGCGCTGTTCGACTTCGCCCTCTACGCCTTCCACAACGCGCGGGAGCTGCTGGCCCACGGCTCCGGCCCCTACTTCTACCTGCCGAAGCTGGAAAGCCATTTCGAGGCGCGGCTGTGGAACGAGGTGTTTTCGGTCGCCGAGGATTATCTCAAGATCCCGCACGGCTCGATCAAGGCCACGGTGCTGGTGGAAACCATCCTGGCCGCCTTCGAGATGGACGAGATCCTCTACGAGCTGCGCGACCATTCCGCCGGGCTGAACTGCGGGCGCTGGGACTACATCTTCAGCTTCATCAAGACCTTCCGCAACGACCCCGCCGCCGTCCTGCCCGACCGGGCGGAGGTGACGATGGCGACGCCCTTCCTGCAGTCCTACAGCCTGCTGGCCGTCAGGACCTGCCACCGCCGCGGCGCCCCGGCCATCGGCGGCATGGCCGCCTACATCCCGGTGAAGGACGACCCCGCGGCCAACGAGGTCGCCTTCTCCAAGGTCCGCGCCGACAAGGAACGGGAGGTGTCCAACGGCCATGACGGCACCTGGGTGGCCCACCCCGGCCTCGTCCCCGTCGCGCGGGAGGTCTTCGACGCCTACATGCGCAAGCCCAACCAGATCGACCGCAAGCGCGCCGACGTCAGCGTGACCGCCGCCGACCTGCTGGCCGTGCCGGAGGGGCCGAAGACGGAGCGCGGCCTGCGCAACAACGTGGCCGTCGCCATCGGCTATCTGGAGGCGTGGCTGCGCGGCATCGGTTGCGTGCCGCTGTTCAACCTGATGGAGGACGCCGCCACCGCCGAGATCAGCCGCACCCAGCTCTGGCAGTGGGTCCACCACGGCGCCGCGCTGGACGACGGACGCCCGGTGACCATGGAACTGGTGGACGACACCATCGCCGAGGAGCTGGCCGCCTGGAAGGCCTGCGTCGGCGACCGCGCCTTCGACCGGGGCTTGTACGAGGAGGCCGCGGTGATGCTCCGCGACCTCGTGGAGCGCGACGACTTCGTGGATTTCCTGACCCTGCCGGCCTACGACCGCATCGTCGCGCAGGGGGCGTGAGGCCCCCACCCTAACCCTCCCCCGCTGCGCAGGGGAGGGGACTGCCGCCGCTTCGCGATCATCTCCCTCCCCTGCGCAGCGGGGGAGGGCCGGGGTGGGGGCAACACTCAGGCGCGTTACCAGCCTGCCCGACCGGCTTGGCAAAAGGCGGGGGCTTCGCCATGTTCGCTGGCCCGTCCGCGTCCTGAGCCAGAGGTTCCGTTCTCGTGTCCACCCCCTCCACCGTCCCGCCGGCCTTGCGCGGGGCCGAATCGCTTGCGCTTCTGCTCCTGGTCGGCGGGTTGATCGGGGTGATCTTTCCGGTCACCAAGATCGCGCAGGCGGCCGGCGTGCCGCCGCTGCCCTGGGCCTTCTCCATGATGCTGGGCGCCGGCGTGATCCTGGCCGGGCTGGCGCGTTTCAAACGGCAACCGATGCCCCTGACCGGGCGGTATCTGCGCTACTTCGCGGTGTCGGGGCTGCTGTCCATGGCGCTGCCCAACGTGGTGCTGTTCTTCGTCATGCCCTGGCTGGGGGCCGGGCTGTCGGCGGTGGTCTACACGCTGCCGCCGATCCTGACGCTGCTGATGGCCGTGGCGGTGCGGATCGAAACGCCTGACCGCGGACGGGTGGCGGGCATCCTGCTGGGATTCGTCGGGGCGCTGATGATCGTCGGGCCGCGCGGCAGCCTGCCCTCGCCCGATCTGGCGGGCTGGATGGCGCTGGCCTTCGTCATGCCGGCCGCGGTCGCGGCGGGCAACGTCTACCGCACCGTGGCCTGGCCGCCGGGCGGGCAGCCGGTGGCGCTGGCGGCGGGGACCATGCTGGGCGGGGCGGGCTGGGTCCTGCTGGCGCTGCTCGCAACCGGGGCTGTGGCGGACCTGCCGGCGCTGGGTCTCGCACCGTGGCTTGCCCTGCTCCAGATCGCGGTGACGGCGCTGACCTATGTGCTGTATTTTCGGCTCCAGGTGGTCGCCGGGCCGGTCTATCTCAGCCAGATCGGCTACGTGGCGACCTCCGTCGGGCTGGGCACCGGGACGCTGCTGTTCGGCGAGCGCTATTCCCCCTGGGTGTGGGGCGGGGCGGCGGTGATCGGCCTGGGCGTGCTTCTGGTCAGTTTTGGCCGGCGATTCGCGCGATAAGCTGTGGCATCGCCGCCGCGCACCGTGGTACCAAGGCCGGTCCGCGACGTCCGCGTCCTATCCTATTCGGTCCGTGATCCTTCCGGCATGCAAACCTTCCTGGAATTCGAAAAGCCGATCGCCGAGCTTGAAGGCAAGATCGAGGAACTGCGCCACCTGACCAACGCCGGCGACATCAACATCGCCGACGAAGTGACGAAGCTGCAGACCAAGGTCGACAAGCTCCTCCGGCAGACCTACGCGAAGCTCACCCCGGCGCAGAAGGTGCAGGTGGCCCGCCACCCCAACCGTCCGCACTGTCTGGACTATGTGAAGGGGCTGATCGACGACTTCACGCCGCTGGCCGGCGATCGCGGCTTTGCTGAAGACCGCGCGGTCATCGGCGGGCTGGGCCGCTTCCGCGGCCGCTCGGTCGTGGTGATCGGGCAGGAGAAGGGCCACGACACCGAGACGCGCGTGCGCCACAACTTCGGCATGGCCAAGCCCGAGGGCTACCGCAAGGCCCAGCGCCTGATGGACCTCGCCGACCGCTTCAATCTGCCGGTCGTCTCGCTGGTCGACACCGCCGGCGCCTTCCCCGGCGTCCAGGCGGAGGAGCGCGGCCAGGCCGAGGCCATCGCCAAGAGCATCGAGCGCTGCCTGCGCCTGTCCGTGCCCATGGTGGCCGCGGTGATCGGCGAGGGCGGCTCCGGCGGCGCCATCGCCATCGCGACGGCCGACCGGGTTCTGATGCTGGAGCACGCCATCTACTCCGTCATCTCGCCGGAGGGCTGCGCGTCGATCCTGTGGCGCAACCCCGACATGGCCGGCGAGGCCGCCGTCGCGCTGCGCCTGATCAGCCACGACCTCAAGGAACTCGGCGTCATCGACCGCGTGGTGAGCGAGCCGATCGGCGGCGCCCACCGCGACCCGGCGGAGACCATCAAGGCGCTGGGCGACGCCATCGAGGAGTCGCTGGGCGATCTCGACGGGCTGGACGGCGCGGCGGTCCGCGCCCAGCGCCGCCAGAAGTTCCTCGACATGGGCCAGAAGGGCCTGGGGTAAGACGCCATGGCCGCCGCGCCGGAGACCCGTCCCTCCAAGACCCGTCTTCTGCGTCTGGCGGCCACCGTCAACCTCGCCGCGGTGGTCGTGGCGCTCTGGCCCTGTGGCTGCTGCTGCCGCTGTTCGCACCGCCGCCCGGCGTCGCCGATCCGGGGGCGCGCATGGCCTTCTGGGGGCGGCTCGCCCTGTGGCCGGCGCTGCTGCTGTTCCTGACGGTGGGCGGGGTGCTGGTCGCCCGCGCCCGCTCCGTCGCCCTGAACCCCATCGACGATGCCGAGTCGCGCTTCTACCGGGTCAGCCAGCGCGTGCTGAGCAACACGGTGGAGCAGACGCTGATCTTCGTGCCCGCCCTGGCGGCGCTGGTGGCGCAGATGCCGCTGCCCGACCTCGGCTTCGCCCAACTGGCGACCGCGCTGTTCGTGCTGGGCCGCCTGCTGTTCTGGACCGGCTACCTGATCCACCCCTATGTGCGGGCTCCGGGCATGGCGGTCACGCTGACCGTCAACCTCGTCGTGCTGGGCTGGGCGCTGGTGCTCGCTGTCGTTTAGAGCCTCCCTTTTTTCACACCTCGTCTCCTCGGCGCGTCGGGCTTATGGCATAGGTTGCCTTGTGCCTTTCGACCGTTGGAGATGCCATGAAACTCCTGTCACGCTGCTCGTCTCTGCTTCAGGTCGCGCTGTCCGCGGTGCTTCTGCTGAGCGCGGTGCTCGAACTGTTCGACACCATGCTGGAGGATCTCGTCGGTGTGGAGATCACCACCGCGCACGGCCTGTTCCTTTTCGCCGCCGGCAAGATGCTCAAGGAGTGGCTGGAGGTGCGGAAGGAATATTCCGAAGCACGGGAGAAACTGGGCGGCGCGCGGGGCCGCGACACCGTCTCGTCGCGAGTCGGCTGAGCGTTTCTTACAGCCAGCGCCGCCGCTTGAAGTAGATCATCGGCAGCGTCGCCGACAGGATCATCAGCATCACCGCCAGCGGATAGCCGAAGGTCCAGTCCTTCTCCGGCATGCTCACGAAGTTCATGCCGTAGATGCTGGCGACCAGGGTCGGCGGGAACAGGGTGACCGTCAGGATCGAGACGATCTTGATGATCTCGTTCTGCTCCACGTTGATGCGGCCCAGCGTGGTGTCCAGCAGCAGGCTGACCTTGCCCGACAGGAACTGGGCGTACTCGCCGAGCCCCGTCACGTCCTGCAGGGCGGCGCGCGCCCAGCGCCGGGTCCGCTTGGCCGGGGTCCAGCCTTCGCCGCGGGCCAGGAAGGTCAGCAGGCGGTTGAGCGTCGACAGGCTGACATGGGCCTTGCCGATCAGGTGCCCGGTGTGGCCGATGCGCTTCAGCGTGCGGGTGTCGTCCCGCCGCTCCCCCTTGACCGGCAGGGCGCGCCCGCGGAAGGCGCGGCTGCCCATGGTGTCCAGCTCCAGCCCGACGCGGCGCAGGACGGCGGCGGTGCGCTCCACCACGCCATCCAGCAGGGCGGCCAGGACCGCCTCGGCCGTCAACTCCGCGCCGCCGCTGCGGGTGACGCGGCGGCGGAAGGCCAGGAAGGGCTGCGGATCGACGGCGTGGATGGTGGCGAGCCGCCCGCCGGCCAGGACGAAGCTGACCGGGACGATGCGCGGCTGGTCGGTGTCGGCCCAGACCAGGACGAGCGCCGTCATGTGCACGGCGTCGGGGGTGATGCGCAGGCGGCTCGACTCCTCGATCTCCGCCATCTGCTCCCGAGTCGGCAGCTTGATGCCCATCAGCGCCTCGGCGCGGGCCAGCTCCTCCGGAGTCGGGTTCTGCAGGTCGAGCCAGACGGTCTCGGCGGGCAGCGGGGTGCGGACGCCCTCGCCCTCGCGGGCCCAGCGCAGCCGGTCACCGTCGCAGGCGAAGACGTGGAGCATGGCGGCGGCCCGCCTTAGAGGAGACGGCCGAAGCGGCGCGGCTTGCGCGGCTGGGGCGGCTCGGTGGGGCCGTCGGCTTCCGGAAGATCGAGCGGAGCGCCGTCCTGGCGCAGCGCGTCCTCCAGCTTGCGCCGGAAGGCCCCTCCGTCGTCTTTGGAGTCGAGGAAATGCCCGACGGCTTCCTTTGCCGAATCGCGGTCGTAGGGGACCTTGCCGAAGACCGACAGCTTGGCGCGCTCCAGCAGCTTCGGGTCCATCCGTTCGCGGATGGCCTTCATCTGGCGGAGCAGGTCCTTGCGCACGTCGGACATGGCTGGTCCCCTTCGCTTAACCCGGTCACTCGCGGCCGATCATCGTGCCGGCCCCGCCCTCGGTGAAGATCTCCAGCAGCAGGGCGTGCGGCACCCGGCCGTCCAGGATGACGGCGGCGTCCACGCCCTGTTCGACGGCGTCGATGCAGGTCTCGATCTTCGGGATCATCCCGCCGGTGGCGGTGCCGTCGGCGATGGCGGCGCGCGCCTGGTCCAGCGACATGCGCGGCACCAGCTCCTTGTTCTTGTCCAGAACGCCGGCCACGTCGGTCAGCAGGAAGAAGCGGGTGGCGCCCAGCGCCGAGGCGACGGCGCCCGCCGCGGTGTCGGCGTTGATGTTGTAGGTGTCGCCGTTGCGGTCGAAGCCGATGGGGGCGATGACCGGGATGATGTCCGACTGGGCCAGCGACGTGAGGATCTGCGGGTTCACCTGATAGGGCTCGCCGACGAAGCCGAGGTCCAGCACCTTCTCGATGTTGCTGTCCGGGTCGCGCTGGGTGCGGCGAAGCTTGCGCGCGGTGATCAGGCTGCCATCCTTGCCCGACAGGCCGACGGCGCGGCCGCCCGCGTTGTTGATGGCGGCGACGATCTGCTTGTTGATGGAGCCGGCCAGCACCATCTCGACCACCTCGACCGTCTCCTTGTCGGTGACGCGCAGGCCGTCGATGAAGCTGGACTTGATGGCCAGCCGCTGCAGCATCTGGCCGATCTGCGGGCCGCCGCCGTGCACGACCACGGGGTTGATGCCGACCTGCTTCAGCAGGACGATGTCGCGGGCGAACTTTTCCGCCAGGCTGTCGTCACCCATGGCGTGGCCGCCGTACTTGATGACGAAGGTGCGCCCGGCATAGCGGCGCATGTAGGGCAGGGCTTCGGACAGGGTGCGGGCCTTGGCGAGCCACTCGTCGCGGGTCGTGTTCTGCACGGGATGGAGCCGTTCGTCGGGGTGGGCCAATCGGGTGAGATTCCGCCGACTCTTTAACGGAAAGCGCCGGGGGTGCCTAGGGGGCTTTTTCAGGGGTGTGCCGCGTCCGGGAACCCTTGCCGCGCCCGGCGGTTCGCTCGGGGTGGGATGAACCGCAAAGGACGGTGCCATGAACGACCGCATCATGCCGACGCCGCGCAACCCCTTCGCCGAGGCCCACAAGGCCGAGATGGAGGAGACCGCCCGGCGGGCCGAGGAGATCTACGGCTCCCCCGACGCCCAGGAGGTGACGGAGACCAACAAGGCGCTGAAGGAGCAGGCCCGCGGGGGTGGAAAGACCGGGTCGGAGGGGCCGGGCGCCGATCCCGTGGTGACCGGGAACGTGCGCAAGCCCGGCTGAGGGAACTCGGTGGCGGGTCAGGACGCGCCGGCGTGGCCCGCCCGGCGGCCGGCGATCCGTCCGGCCAGCAGCGTCATCGGCTGGGTCAGCGCGGTGACCACCACCGCCATCAGCACCATGGCGGAGAAGCAGGCCTCCGACAGCACCCCGGCCTCCAGCAGGATGGTCAGGACGATGACCTCCATCAGCCCCTTGCAGGACATCAGCGTGCCGAGCCGCCAGGAATCGGCGGCGCTCTCGCCCGACAGCCGGGCGGGCAGGGCGGTGCCCAGGACCTTGCCGAGGATGGTCGCCACCGTCGCCAGCGCGAAGACCCACCATTGCGCCGAGGCGGCGAGGTCGAGATTGACCTTCAGACCGGTCAGGGTGAAGAAGAAGGGCAGCAGGATCAGCGTGGCGAAATGCTCCAGCCGGTCCAGGATGGCCGCCGCCAGCCGCCGCGGCATCACCGTGCCGGCGACGAAGGCGCCCAGGATGTAGTGCAGCCCGATCAGCTCCGTCACCGCGGCGGAACCGAGCAGGGCGGCGCAGGTGACCACCACCACCATGTCGCCGACCGCTCCGTCCGGGGCGATACGGTTCATCAGCCGGGTCAGCAGGGGGCGGGCGAACAGCTCCGTCGCGGCGAGATAGGCGAAGCCGAGGACGGCGATCTGCGCCACCCCGGCGAAGCCGCCGCTTCCCCCTGCCGCCAGGGCCAGCACGGCGGTGATGAGAAGCCACAGCAGCGCGTCGTTGACCGCCGCGTAGCCCAGCGCCAGCCGCCCGACCCGCTCGCCGATCAGCCCCATCTCGCGCAGGATGGCCCCCAGCACCGGCAGGGCGGTCACCCCGACGCAGATGCCGAACCCCGCGGCGAACAGCAGCGGGTCGGCCTTCGGCCCGGCTATTTCGGGAAAGGCGCCGACGATCCACCAGCCGAGCCCCCCGCCGAGCAGCGTCGGCACCAGCATGCTCGACAGGCTGACCCCGACGAAGGCGCGCCCGCGGCCCTTGAACTCCTCCAGATCGAGGTGCAGCCCGGTCAGGAAGGCGAAGAAGACCACGGCGAGCAGGGCCAGCCCGGAGAGCGGCGCCAGCGACTCCCTGGCGAACAGCGGTTGCCAGAGCTCCGCGGCGGCCTGCCCGAGAACCGACGGGCCGAGCGCGATCCCGAACAGGATCTGGATGACCACCATCGGGGCCACATGCTTCAGGCCGGACAACCGCCACAGCAGGAACGGACCGGCGATCAGCAGGATGGCCTGGAGGAGGAACAGCAGGGCCGGCGTCAGCTCGACGGGCATCGGGTCATCCCAGGCTGGCGAGCTGGGCGAGGCTGGCCCGCAGCTCGGCGATGCCCTGACCCTTCTCGGCGCTGGTGGCATGGATCTCCGGGAAGGCGGCCGGGTGTTTCTTGATGGCCGCCACGGTGCGCTTGCTCACCTCGGCCAGCTCCTGCGACCGCACCTTGTCCGACTTGGTCAGGACGACGACGTAGGGAACCGCCGCCTGATCGAGCATCGTCATGATCTCCTCGTCGTTGGGCTTCAGCCCGTGGCGCGAATCGACCAGCACCAGCGCCCGGCGCAGCGTGACGCGGCCGCGCAGGAAGCGGCGGACCATGTCGTTCCAGATCTCGATCTTCTCCTTCGACTCCTTGGCGTAGCCGTAGCCGGGCATGTCGACCAGCTTCAGCCGGTTGCCGAGGTTGAAGAAGTTGAGCTGCTGGGTGCGGCCCGGCGTGTTGGAGGTGCGGGCCAGCGTCTTGCGCCCGGTCAGCGCGTTGACGAGGCTGGACTTGCCGACGTTGGACCGCCCGGCGAAGGCGACCTCCGGCAGGTCGGCCTCCGGCAGCTGCTCCGCCGTCTGGGCGCCCCAGATGAAATCGCATTCCTTGGCGAACAGAAGCCGCCCCGCTTCCAGGGCCTCCTCGTCGAAACCGGAGATCGGGGAGTTGCTGGAAGAGGTCATGGACGGCGCTTTCGAAAGACACGGGGTACGGATGATCGTGACCGGCCCAAAACATAACCGCCGGCAAACGCCCGTCAAGAGAGGCGCTTGCCGGCGGTCGATGCCCTGAAAACAGACAGGGAAATCAGGGAAGCCGGGTATCAGATGGGAAGGACCCTCAGGTCACCTTCACACCGTCCTGCCGCATGATGATCCACTGCTGGGCGATGGACAGGGTGTTGTTCCAGGCCCAGTAGATCACCAGACCAGCCGGGAAGCTGGCGAGCATGAAGGTGAAGATGATCGGCAGGAACTGGAACACCTTCTGCTGCACCGGATCGGGTGGTGCCGGGTTCAGCTTCTGCTGGAAGTACATGGTGATGCCCATGATGATCGGCCACAGGCCCAGCATCAGGATGTGCGGCGGCTGCCACGGGATCAGACCGAACAGGTTGAAGATGGTGGTCGGATCGGGCGCGGACAGATCGTGGATCCAGCCGAAGAACGGCGCGTGCCGCATTTCGATGGTCACGAACAGCACCTTGTACAGCGCGAAGAAGACCGGGATCTGGATCAGGATCGGCAGGCAGCCCGACACCGGCGAGACCTTCTCGCGCTTGTAGAGCGCCATCATCTCCTGGTTCAGGCGGACCTTGTCGTCGCCGAAGCGGTCGCGCAGCTCCATCATCTTGGGCTGCAGCTTCTTCATCTTGGCCATCGCGTGATAGGACTTGTTGGCCAGCGGGAAGAAGGCCGCCTTGACGATCACGGTGAAGACCAGGATGGCGATGCCGAAGTTGCCGAACAGGCGGCCCAGCAGGTCCAGCCCGTAGAAGAACGGCTTGGTCAGGAAGTAGAACCAGCCGAAGTCGATCGCCAGATCGAAGTTGGCGATGCCCAGCTTGTCCGAATAGTCGTCGAGCAGGCGGACCTGCTTGGCGCCGGCGAACAGGCGGTCGGTCAGCTCAATGGTGGCGCCGGGGGCGACCTCCACGGCCTTGCCGAGCGTGTCGACCTGATAGCGGTCGGCGGCGCCGGGGGCGGAGTGGACGAAGCGGGCGGTGATCGGGGCCTTCTGGTCGGGGACCAGCGAGACCAGCCAGTACTTGTCGGTGATGCCGATCCAGCCGCCGGTCGACTGGGCGGAGATGGTGCCGGCCTTGCGCAGGTCGTCGTACTTGTGCTCGTTCAGCTTGCCGTCGAAGACGCCGAGCGGGCCCTCATGCAGGATGTAGTAGCCGTCGGTGTGCGGCGTGCCGGCGCGGCTGACCAGGCTGTAGGGCAGCAGGCTGACCGGGGCGGAGCCGGTGTTGCGCACCTTCTGGGTGATCGTGAACATGAAGTTCGGATCGACCGCGATGGTGCGCTCGAACACCAGCCCGTTGCCGTTGTCCCAGGTCAGGACCAGCGGCTGGTCCGGCGTCAGCGCGGTGCCGGCGGCGGTCCAGCGGGTGTCGGCGCCGGGAACCGGCTGCGACTTGTCCTCCGGAACCCAGCCGAACTCGGCGTAATAGGCCTCGGGCGTGCCGGCGGGGGCCAGCAGGACGATTTCCGGGCTCTTGGGATCGGGGGTGACGCGGTAGTCGGCCAGCGTCAGGTCGTCGATGCGGCCCCCAACCAGATTGACCGATCCGTGCAGCGACGGCGTGTTGATCTTGACGCGCGTTCCGGCGGCCATCTGCTCGGCGAGCAGGCCGGCGCGGTCGCGGACCGTGGCGGGAGCCGCCGTGCCGGGCACCGAACCGGGAGCGGCGCCCGGAGCGGGAGCGGCGCCGGGAGTGACCGACTGCTCCGTCTGGGCGGCCTGCTGCGCAGCCTGCTGCTGCTTCACCCGGGGTCCATCGTAGAAATACTGGAATCCCAGGAGGATGGCGATCGACAGAGCGATCGCGAGGATGAGGTTGCGTTGATCGGTCATGGCATCCCGGTTGCCGTGGGCCTTCTGTTAAGAAGGGGGCCGAACGCCGGTTTTCAGGCCGGCATGCGAATTGCTGCATCGATGCGCCGATTCGTCCGGCCCGTGCGAACAGCGGGTGGACCGCCCCGGTTCGGGCACGGGATCATATCCCCACCCGCCCCAGGGATGGCAGCGCAGAAGCCTCCGGACGGTCAGCCAACTGCCCCGGATCGCTCCGTGCTTAGATAGCGCATCCAGCGCATAGTTTGAACAGGTCGGCTGAAATCGGCAGTGCCACCCGATGAAGGGCGACAGGGTCCACTGATAACCGACCACGAGCGCGCGCAGAAAATAGGCGAGCGGGCTCACGCGCCGGCCTCCCCGCCGCCGGAACCGTTTCCGGTCCCGCCGTTGGAAGCGACGGCGTTTGGCCCGCCATTCACCTCGTTCCTGGACGCGTCACTCTTGGAGACTTCGCTCTTAGAGATGTCGCGCCACAGACCGAGGCGTTTCAGCGCCGCGATCAGATCGCCCACCAGCTCCGTCCACGGCCGTTCGGCCGTCGCGGCGCGGGCCACCAGCACGAAATCGTGACCGGGGGCCGCGTGGGCGATCAGAATTTGGCGGGCCGCTTCGCGAAGGCGGCGGCGTGCGCGATTGCGCACGACCGCGTTCCCCACTTTGCGGCTCGCCGTCAGGCCAAGACGAATCGGCGGCTCGCCAGGGGCGGGCCGCTGCCGTTCGTCGTGTCGGCGCACCTGCAGGATAAGGCCGGGAGCCACATGCTTGCGCCGTGTACCGGCCACGGCCAGAAACTCCGGCCGCCGCTTCAGGCGCCCGACCCTGGGGTCCGGCGCCGCCATGCGTATCAGGCGCTCAGGACACTGCGGCCCTTGGCGCGACGGCGGGCAATCACCTTGCGGCCACCGACGGTCGCCATGCGGGCGCGGAAGCCATGCCGGCGCTTGCGCACGATTTTGCTGGGCTGGAACGTGCGTTTCACGGCACCATACTCCTCGATCTCAGGGCAAAAAATGAGCCCCGCTGTATAGAGGTACCGACCCCCGGAGTCAATCACGCGCTGCCACCCAAGCGTGGGAAATATTCTCCGTTCGGATGGGCAGAGGCAAGAAGGGTGGCGCAAAGGAGGGTGAAAAGGGGTAGGGCCCTGCCTCCCTTGCCGTGCAGCGTGTTTACCCCCTGACATTCGCGAAAGGTCCGGGGGAAGTCGGCATGCTGCACCGGCGGCAATTCATCGTGTCCAAAAACACCCACGCGCTCCGTCCGGAGTGGGTGAGCCGTGACATCGGCGGGCTCGTCCTGTCCCATTGTCCCGACCTGCCGGTCCGCCGCGTACTGGGCGCCGACAAGACGGTCTGGCACCTGCTTGGGCTTCCCGTGCAGACCGATCCGGCGCGTCCCGACCCGGTGGAGGCGCTGGCCGCGTCGCGCGCCGGGGACATCGCGGAGCTGTGCCGCTCCTGGACGGGGCGCTGGCTGCTGCTCAACAACCGCGCGGTCCATCTCGACACCGGCGGGACGCTCGGCTGCTTCTACGGAATGGTGGACGGCGCGCTGACGCTCACCTCCAGCGCCGGGGTGATGGCGGAACTGCTGGGCGAGGAGGCGAGCTTCCGCCGCCCGCTGGCGCACGAGGCCGGGCTGGACTGGTACCCGCTGCCCGGCTCGGGGCTGGCGGGGGTGCGCCGGCTGCTGCCGACCCAGGTGCTCGACCCCGCCCGCCCGATGGACGATCCGGGCTTCCTGACCTTCCGCCGGCCCTTTCCGGCGGTTCCGCCGGGCTTTTCCGATTCGCTGGCCTATGAGCGGATGGAATCGATCCTGGTCACCGCCATCCGCAACCTGCACCGGACCCTGGCGGGGCCGGAGGGTGGCAACCGCCCGCTGATGCTCCAGCTCACCGCCGGCTACGACACACGGCTGCTGCTGGCCGCGGCGCAGAAGGCCGAGGTGCCCTTCGCCACCTTCACCTTCGACCACCGCGACCTGACGCCGGGCGACCGCAAGCTGCCGCCGAAGCTGGCCCGGCTGGCCGGGGTGGAGCATCACCTGATCCCTTGTCCGCCGCTGGACGCCCAGCGCGCGCGGGACTACGCCGCCCACACCGGCGGGCACACCGCGGCGATGGATGGCGAGTTCTACGCCAACGGCGCCTGGGACGGCGTGCCGGAGGGCGCGGTGGTGCTGCACGGCGGCGTCTTCGAGGTGGCGCGCTGCTTCTACTGGGCTCAGATCCCGCCGGGCCTCGCCGCGGACGGCGAGGACACCGCCGCCCGGATCTTCGACGCCTTCCGCGGCAAACTCTACAACCCGCCGTCCCATTGCGAGGCGCTGCGCGAGTGGCTGGCCTGGGTGGTCAAGACCCCGGACGTCCTGCCGGGTGGTACGATGGACCTGCGCGACCGCTTCTATCTGGAGCAGCGGGTGGCCGGCTGGCTGTCGGCCATCGATCAGGGGGTGGACCTGACCGGGCGGCAGCTCTTCCAGGTCGGCAACTGCGCCGACTTCCTGGCGATTGCCCTGGCCATGCCGGTGGATGTCCGCCGCTCCAGCCAGCATCAGGCGGAGCTGATCCGCCGCATGGCTCCCGATCTGCTGAGCGAGCCGATCAACCCGCCGCAGCCCGCCGTGCTGCGCCAACTGCGCAAGCTGCCGCGCCGCCTGAACAAGCTGCGCACGGCGATCGGGCACCATTTGGCGCGGACGTCGGCTTAGACGATGGATTTAAGGGGAAGTGCGGTGGATGCCGGCCTGCCCCCTCCCTAGCCCTCCCCCGCTTTGAAGGGGAGGGGAATTGGGTGCGGCCGTTTTGGACAGGTGCAGCCAGCGGCGGTAGGCGTCCTCGCTCACGGGGGCGCGGTGCTTCAGGCCGATGCGCAGGATCTCCGGCAGGGCCAGCAGAACCTTCAGGTCGGTCAGCCGCGGGCCGTGGCGCAGGTTCTTCCAGCTGTTGCCGATCCAGCTCCGCGCGAAGCGCCAGGGCAGCAGGCCGGCGGGGCAGCGGGCCACCTCGCGGATCAGGTCGTTGCGGTGGTTGTAGAAGCGCTCCAGCCCCGGCTTGCGGCCCTTCTCGCTCTTGTCGTGATAGACCATGATTTCGGGCAGGGCGACCACCCGGTGGCCGGCGCCGATCAGCCGCAGGCAGCGGTCCTTCTCCTCCCCCTGGCGGTACAGCTCCGGCATGTAGAGGCCGACGGCGGCGACCGCGCTGCGGCGCAGCAGATGGCCGCAGCCGACGTACCAGGGCGCGTCGAAAGGATCGGCCTGCGGCGGGAAATAGACCAGCCCGTCGCGTGTCTCGATGTTGCAGGCCACCGCCGCCACGTCCGCGTGCGTTTCCATGTAGGCCACCGCGCGGGCCAAGCCGTCCGGCTCGGCGAACCAGGAATCGTCGTCCACCGACAGCACATAGTCGCCCGCCGTGTTCACGAAGCCGAAGTTGCGGGCGTAGATCAGCCCGGCGTTGTGCGGCAGCCGGACGTAGCGGACGGTGGGGAACTCCCCCCGCACCATGGCGTCGGTGCCGTCCGTGGACCCGTCGTCCACCACCAGGATCTCCGCGACGGGGTGCGTCTGGGCAAGCAGGCGGGACAGCGCGGTGCGCAGCTCCGGCGCGCGGTTGAAGGTGGCGATGACGGCGCTGACGCTGGGCATCAGGCGACCTCGCTGGAGGAGGACGGGGCGGCGCGCGGCCGCTCGGGCAGGGGTAGCCGGACCGGCGGGCGCTTCAGCTCCTCCGGATACTCGTCGCGCAGACCGGAGAGGTAGCTGTCCAGGAAGACCCGCAGCCCCCGGAAATCCCGGTTCACCAGATAATGGGCGGTGTATTTGGCGATCATCCGCGGAATCACCCCGGCCTTCTCGTAGTTGGCGTGGATGTAGCCCATGTTGCGGAAGAAATGCGGCGCCCGGTCGGCCCGCATCGTCTCCACCGTGCCCAGCCGGCCGCCCAGCACCTTGTGCTCCGTCCGCGACATGCCGGGATGGATGTGGAGGGCCTTCACCGCCGTGCCGACCGTCAGCCCGGCGCGGCGGGCGCGCAGGGTGAACTCGTACTCGTCGCCCCAGATGAACATCTCGCGCTTCACGTTGCCGATCCGCTCGAACACCGCCCGCCCGATCAGCGTGCCGTTGAACAGGGCTATGGTGCCCGGCACCAGCCCGTCCACCGCCCGCGCCATCAGGCTGTCCGGGTCGCGGGTGCCCTGCATGGGAAAGGCCAGGGTGGAGCGGTCCTCCGCCGCCAGCACCAGCGGGCCGACCATGGACAGGCCGTGGTGCCGCGCCTGGGCCAGCAGCTCGGCCAGCGCGCCCGGCTGCGGGATGCCGTCGTCGTCGGTGCTCCAGATCCAGCGGGCGCCGAGGCCGAGCGCCGTTTCGAAGGCGGTGTGGTAGGCGCCGGCGGACCCGCAGTTGGCCTGCCGCACCACCACCAGCGCGTCGTCCCGCTCCTCCGCCTGCGCGGCCAGCCATTCCGGCGTGCCGTCGCTGGAGCCGCTGTCCACCACGACCAGCCGCTCCGGTCGCGGCTGCTGCCCGAGGATCGCCGCAACGCAGGTGGCCAGAAGCGGCAGGCGGTTGTGGGTGACGACGATCGCCACGACGCCGTGGGCGACGCTCGTCGGGACGGTGTCCGCCGTAAATTGGTCCTGTGCCATGGCTGGGCGGTTCCTCCTGGTCCTGTCCATCAGTCGGTTTGGGTGCGCGTGGGGGTGCAGTCGCCCTGGCCCGGCCGGCAAGGCAGGATGGCGACGTCGGGCGAGGGGTCGGTGGCGCCGGACAGCACGCCCAGCCGCCCCAGCGTGCGGGCGACCGTGCGCGCCGCGTAGAGCTGCCCCTCCAGCCCCCAGCGGCTGCCGTTGGGCGCGTAGAGGTCGCGCACCCCGCCGGCGGCCAGCGCCGTCAGGCCGGAGGCCAGCGGCACCGCCTGGAGCGTCGGATCGGCGGCCATGACCTCGTCCACCGCGGACCGCTGGGGCGGCGGATCGAGCAGGAAATCGGCGTAGACCGTGCCCTTGTCCGGGGCGATCAGCAGCAGGAAGCGCGTCACCCCGTTGGCCTCCACCGCGTCCTGGATCGCGCGCAGCCCGGCGCGGCGCTCCTCCAGCAGGCGGTGGTCGGTGCGCCAGGGCTGGAAATCCTCCGCGCGGAAGAGGGTGGTCGTCGCGGCGGCGGAGCTGAACAGGCCTGCGTAGGACAGGGCCCGCTCCTCCACCGGGCCACCGGTCACGTTCAGCAGCGCGCGCGGCAGCGCCTTGACCAGCAGGTCCAGCGCGTGGCCGATGGGCGGCGGGTTCCAGGCCTGCGCGCGGGCGCGCTCCATGGCGCGCGGCTGGCGGTTGAGGGGCTCGACGGCGAGGGGGCGCAACGTCGCCACCCCATGGGGGCGGGGGGCGGTGACGGTGGACAGCTTCAGCCCGCCGACGGACTCCCCCAGGCCGCGCTCCGATAACTGCAGGATGACCACGCGCGGCGGGCGCTCCCGGAAGTCGGGGGAGGCCAGATAGGCGGCCAGCGGCGCGGCGCCCGCGGGCCGCACGCCGACGGTCAGGCCGGTCAGGTTGCGCAGATGGTCGGTCCAGTAACGGCCATAGCGCCCGTGGCGCTCCTCCGCTTCGGGCTGGGAGAAGCCGTCGCCGAACACCAGCACGTCGTAGGAAGCGCCGGGCCGCGCCGCCTCGGCCAGCGGCGGCACGAAGATCGCCTGGGATGTTCTGGGGCCGAAGCGGTTCTCCGCATAGCCGCCCAAATCCGTCAGGTCGCCGTCGGGCGGATCCAGCGCGAAGGCCAGCGGCAGGACCAGGGCCAGGGCCAGGGCCAGCCCGCGCAGAAGGATCCTGTCCAGCCCGCCCCTCACCGGTCGCCTCACGCCCGGTCCGCGGGGAACCGGAAGCCCGGCATACGGAAGCCCGACATACGGAAGACGGACATGCGGCTCTGTGCGAGCCGCGACCCGGCGGAGTCGCCGATCCACAGGCGCAGCGCCTTGGTCGCGCCGATCCACAGCAGGATGGGCAGCAGCGAGAAGAAGCCGAACTTGACGATGGTGATGTTGCCGTCGCGGTACCATTGCAGCGACAGCGGGATGAAGGCGCAATAGAACAGCACCGCGTAGCGGTTGGTGAAGCCCGACTCCCAGAACCAGCGGTGCAGCCGGCCGAGGATCAGCCCGACCACCACCATGGTGACGATCACCCCGATCCACCCCGCGCTCATCCAGCCGTCGCCGGCCAGCGAGGTGGTCAGGTTGGAGAAATTGCCGAAATCGTGCAGCGACACCCATTTGACCGGCGCGCCGATGGGCTTGTCCGGCCACAGCATGCGCGGGATCGGCTCGGTGAAGAGCTGGAGATACTGGGTGAACCAGGTGTAGGTGCCCGACTGCTGCGGCACCGCCCACAGGATGAAGGCCAGGAAGTCGAAGTTGGCGATGTCCTGGTTCGACACGCTCTCGACGAAGGAACCCTCGCCGCCCTGGAAGATGCTGAACAGCTTGCCCGGATTCTCGGTGCCGGCCAGCACGCCGCGCAGGAAGTCGCGGTTGTTGCCCAGCGTGTGGAACAGCAGCAGCACCGGCAGGCCGCAGGCGAGCTGCCACCAGCGGAACCACTTGGTGCGCGTGTGGTAGAGGATCAGCAGCACCATGCCCAGCACGCCCATGATGATCGCCCAGCGCCCCCAGCCCAGATAGGCGCGGTAGCTGACGAAGGCGATGAAGGGGATAAAGGACAGCGGGTGGAAGCGGCTGACCCAGATGATGCCCAGCGTCAGCGGCAGGCCCATCGAATGAGCCTCGGCGATGTAGCCGGTTGTGTTGACGTAGACCGGCTGGCCGGTCAGCGGGTCGCGCTCCATCTGCACGTCGCCGGTACCGGTGAAGTCGGCGCCGTCCTGGCGCAGGATCGCCGAATAGATGGCCAGCGGCCCCAGCGCCACCACAGTCAAAGCGAAGGCGGTGATGTCCAGCCGGTCGAAGGTGAAGGTGGGCGCCCGGCTGAAGTCCGGCTTCACCCGCCCCGCCCAGCCGCAGGCGATGGAGAAGACGATCAGGGCGACCGAACTGACCGTCAGCGACTTCACGAACTCCGCGGCACTCGGCCAGTAGCCCATGAACAGCCAGGCGTTGTCGATGCCGAAGCCGTGGACCAGCAGCGGGCGGATCACGAAGACCAGCGTGTGGAAGATCAGATAGTAGGTCAGCGGGTGGAACATCGACGCGGTGCCGGTGCTCAGGAAGGCCACGATGACCAGGGCCACCACCAGCACCTGCGCGATCAACGCCGTTTCGATCATACCGGACTCCGCTTGGCCTCGTGAACGCGTGGCACCGCCGGCCACGGCCCGTGGTGACGGCCGGTGGGGCGGTGTCGTCGTGCCGGCCCCCAAGGGCGAGGGCGGCGCATCCGGAAGCAACGCTGCCGGCCCCGGTCGGGTCCCCCCGTCCGGGAGCGCAGACGGTGAGGGCCTCCCGGTCAGGGCTATCCGCGCCGCGCCTTCGAGGCACCCCGTCCGCGCTTTTGCTTCATCCGCCCCCCGCCGCCAGTTTCGCTGGGTTGCGGAACGGAGGTGATATGACGCGCCGGATTCCTGGACTCTTCGCGGGCGGGCTGTTGTGGCTGGTCCTGCTGCTGGCTGCTCCCACCCCGTCCTTCGCGGCGGAGCCGGCGATCCACGTCTCCCCCCAGGGCGACGACCGCTGGTCCGGGCGGGTCGCCGCCTCCACCCCGGACGGGCGGGACGGCCCGGTTGCCACGCTGGCCCGCGCGGTGGAGGAGGCGCGCAAGCGCGGCCTGCACCTGATCCTGCTGCGTGGCGGTACCCACCGGCTGACCGACACGGTGACGCTGGGTCCGGAGGATTCCGGACTGCGCATCGCCGCCTTTCCCGGCGAGACCCCGGTCCTGTCGGGCGGCGAGGTGGTGACGGGCTTCAAGGCGGAGCGGGACGGCGTCGTCTCCGCCCCGCTGGCGCGGGAGCCGGGGCTGGACGTGACCGCCGCCGGCGTGCGGCTGCGCGCGGCGCAGAGCGGCGCCTTCGATCCGCAGGACCCGATCCGCAGCGGCTGGTTCGTCGCCCAGCAGACCAAGGGCGGCGGCGACAAGCGGCAGTTCCGCTTTCCGCCCGCCACCGTCCAGGCGGCCTGGGCGGTGCCGGGCGTCCGTGTCCAGGCGCTCGACCGCGAGCGGCAGGCCGACGACATCCGCGGCATCGAGCGCATTGACCGCAACGGCACGCTGGTGCTCGACCGCGACGGCTGGTACCCGTTCCGCGACGGCAGCACCTTCCGCCTGCTCGGCCATCCCGATTTCCTGAAGTTCCCCGGCCAGTTCGCCTGGAGCGCCAAGGACCGGCGCCTGCTGCTGCGTCCCCACGACCCGGCGGCCTTCGCCCGCGACGGCGAGGCGGTGGTCGCCCGCACCGCCCCGCTGATCCAGGCGGAGAAGGCGGACTCGATCACCCTCGACGGGCTGTCCTTCGCCGACGTGCCCTACAACGGGGCGGCGGTGCGGCTGGCCGGCGGCTCGGGGCACCGCGTCCTCGACAACCGCTTCTCCGCCGTCGGAACCGGCGTGCTGCTGGTCGGCGTCGCGGACAGCGACGTGCGCGGCAACCGGCTGGAGCATCTGGGGCGCAGCGGGATCGAACTCACCCCCGGCAGCGCCGGCAACCGGATCGTCGCCAACACCATCCGCCATGTCGGCGAGGTGAACTTCTACGGCGGCGGCATCATGAGCGCCGGGGTGACCCGCACGCGGATCGCCCACAACGACATCCGGCACGCCGCGCGCTACGGCATCTCCATGAAGAACTGGAACCCGGAGACGAAGAACACCGACAACGTGATCGAATACAACCGCATCCGCGACGTCGGGCGGGAGACCGCCGACCTCGGCGCCATCGAGACGCTGGGGCGCAGCGACGTCGACACCAAGCTGGTCATCCGCTTCAACGACATCCGGGGGACCGGCGGGATCGCCACCGACGCCGCGGGGCGCTGGATGACCCGCTACAAGGGCTTCGGCGTCTATCTGGACGACCTGACCAACGGCGTGCGGGTGGAGGGCAACTTCCTGGAGGACACCGGCTGGGCGTCGGTCTTCATCCATGGCGGCGACGGCAACCGGGTGGAGAACAACATCGCCGTGCTGACCGACGAGCGCGACCGCTTCCTGCGCTTCGAATGGGTGCCGAAGGCGGGGACGGCGGGATTCCTGCGCGACAACGAGGCCAGCCGCAACCTGATCCACGCCCGCGTCCCGGTGGAGCAGCTGGTGACCGCGCTGACCGGCGGCGAGTACCGGCTGGAGAACAACATCTTCGACCGTCCGGGCCGCGGGCTGCGCGCGCCGGGGGCGGCCATGGAACGCACGCAGGCGCGCTCCGTCCAGGGCGGCAACCTGCCGGACCCGTATTTCATGAACCCGGCGAAGGACGACTACCGCCTGCGCCCGAACTCCCCCGCCCTGAAGATCGGCTTCCAGGAGCTTCCCTGGTCGCGCATCGGCCCGGAAGGGGCGCGCTGAACCCGTGGACACGCATAGTCCCTCGCCAGAGGCTCCGCCGTCCGCCACCATCGGTCTGGCGCCGCCCCGCCTCGACCTGTCCGCCCTGCCGCCGCGCATGCAGCGCGAGCTGCGCGCCAGCCATGTCGGCGAGACCGTGGCGGTCGCCCTTTACGACGGCGTCGCCGGCGCCACGACCGACCCCGAGGTCCTGCGCTTCGCCGCCTCCCACCGGCGGGTTGAGAAGCGTCACCTGCGGCTGTTCGAGGCGGTCCTGCCACCGGACAAGCGCAGCGCGCCGATGGCCTTCTGGCGCTGGTCGGGCCGGATGATGGGCGGGTTGCCAGCCTGGCTCGGCCCGTCCTATTTCTACGCGGTGGTCGCCGGGGTGGAGGCGTGGGTGGACGGGCATTACGCCCGGCAGATCGCCCTGGCGCGGAAACTCGCCCCCGATCCGGCCCTGTTGAATTTGCTGGAGGCCTGCCGCCTCGACGAGCGCCTCCACGCCCGCGACGCCGCCCGGCTGGACCCGGCGCCGCTCTGGGCTGCCCGTGCGCTGGCCGGGCTGGCGGTGTTCCTGTCCCGCGTGGGGGTGAGGGCGGCGCGCTGGGTGTGATGGTTATTTGCTGCGGATTTCCTGGAGCAGGACGCCGAGCATCTGCTTCAGTTCCAGGTGATTGTCGTTGTGGACCTTGTTCGACACGGCCAGCGACCCTTCGAGATTTTCGAAACGCTGGTCAATCGCCTCGAATCTCTGATCCATGGCGTCGAAGCGTTGGTCGATCGCCTCAAACCGCTGGTCAATCGCCTCAAACCGCTGGTCGATGGCCTCGAAACGCTGATCGACCTTTTCGAAGCCCTGCACCATGTCGGTGCGCAGAGACTTCACCTCGGTTTCGAGCGCGGTGAGCCGGCGGTCGATGTGGTGACCGAGATGGTCGATGGCTTCGTTGAACTTGTCCTGGGTCACGTAAGCCATGCGTGCCGTCCGTTCCTGCGCGGAAGCCGGCGTGGTGGAGCGTCCGGCTGTCTCAAGGTGAACCGCTTTCGTGTCCCTGTCGATGGATTCTTCCGGCTGGACGGCCCTGGCTTGGGGCAAGCGGATGGGTGGGGCTTTGCCGGCGGGAGTCATCGAGTCGGTCGGATTGCGGATGTATGCACCGATGATGGCGCATTCCGGCCCGCGGGTCCAGCCGCCTCATCCGAAAACGCGATCGAAACTGGGGAAATTCGACCGATAATAGGTCAGCCCATGGCGCGCTTCGGCCGGACGGCCGGCCCGGCGGCTTCGGACAGCGGACCGGCGATGCGGTCGAGCAGGGCGTCGAGACCGCTGTGCCCGGCCTCGTGGGCGGCGCGGGCGCGGGCGTGGGCCTGCTCGGAAGCGAGCGCCAGAGCGTCGCGGTCCTTGGCCCACAGGCGCAGCGCCGGCAGCACCGCCTGGATGAAATCCCGGTCCTGCGGGACGAGGCCGGGGCGGGGGATGTCGCTGCCGATGCAGCCGCGGTCGTAAGCCAGCACCGGCACGCCCGCCGCCATCGCCTCGAACAGGACCAGCGGCTGGGCCTCGTTGCGGTAGCGGGTCGGGAAGACGAAGACGTCGATGTCGCGGTAGAAGGCCGCCTTGGCGTCGTCGTCCACCGGCCCGCGATACTCCACGTCGCCGTCGAAGGCCGCCACACCCGCCGCGACCAGCGCGTTGTCCATGCGCCCCAGGCCCGGCCCGGCCAGCACCAGCTTGACGTCCACCCCCTCCGACCGCAGGGCGCGCAGCAGGGAGAACAGCGTGTCCAGCCCCTTGTCGGCGCACAGGTTGGACAGGTGGCCGATGCGCAACGGGCCGGTCTTCCCATGACGCGGGCGCGGCACCGGCGGGGAGAAGATGGCGTTGGAGACGCTCATCGCCGTGCGCGCCGCCGGGTAGAGCGCCTGGAAGCGCATTTGCATGGCGGGGCAGAGCAGCACATGCATGCAGTCCGCCCCGGCCACGCGGGTCAGCAGGCTCATCCGCCAGGTCGGCTTGGAGATGGTGGCGAAGGAATGGTGGTGCAGCGTGCGCTCATAGCCGAACAGCCGCGCCGTTCCGGCCAGCGCTGCCGTGTAGAAGATCCCCAGTCCCGAATCGACGGGCATGTAGAAACGCCGGCCGGGGATCGTCGCCCCGGCCGCCAGCCGCAAGCCCGCCAGCAGGACGCGCATGGCCTTGGCCGCGTGGTAGCGCAGGCCGCCGCCGTTCCAGCCCGGCGACAGGTCCGCGACCTCCACCGTGGCCTCCACCGGACCGCGGTTGCGCAGGCGGTCCAGCACCAGGGCGGTGACCCGGCTCATCCCGTCCATGGGCGGGGGAAGGCGGCCCGAGACGACGATGTGAGGGGTGTTGCGGCGGTCGGTCATCAGGCTTCGCTTTCACGGGTGCCCTTGCGGGCGCTTTCGTTGGCGGTTTGCAGGGCGGCGGTTTGCAGGGCGGCGGTTTCCGGTACGGACGGCGCCGGGCGGACGCCCAGGCTGTGCAGGGCCTTCTCCACGGCCTCCGCGAAATAGCCGGCGTCGGCCAGCGCCTGGAAGGGGCGTCCGTTGAGGCTGAGGCGGCGCCATTCCGCCTCGTCCGACGCGACGGACAGCATGTGGCGGGCCAAGCCCTCCGGGTTGTCGGGCTCGACGATGTGGCCGTTGAGCCCGCTGCGGATCAGCACGTCGCGGGCGCCGCACTGGTCGGACAGGATCGTCGGCACGCCCATGGCCAGCGCCTCGTTCACCACCAGCCCGAACTGCTCCTCCAGCGAGGGCAGCAGCAGGCACAGGGTGGAGCCCAGCGTCTCCGCGATCCCCTTCTCCTGAAGGAAGCCGCGGAAAAGGATGTGCCCCTCCAGCCCGCGCCGGGCGACCTCCGCCCGCAGGTCGGCCTCCAGCGGGCCGGAGCCGCAGAGGTGCAGGGGCCGCGCCGCGTTTCCGGCCAGCCGGCGGTAGAGGTCGTAGGCCTCGACCGCGCGGAACAGGTTCTTCTTCGGCACGAAGCGGGCAATGATCGTGAAGTGCCGCTCGGCGAAGGGCACGCCGTCCGGGGCCGGGGTCATGCCGGACAGCCGGCGCACCCGCTCCAGCGACAGGGTGTCGTAGCCGATGAACAGCCGGTCCTTGGGCAGGCCGAGGAAACGGTAGTAGTCGACGGTGCGGTGGCTGCCCCCGATCGCCGCCTGATAGGGCTTGTAGAGCAGGGACTTCAGCGCCTCGCGCCAGAGGACGCGCGGCTTGTCGTCGAATTTGGAGGCGTTCATGTTGACGACGCGCCGGCCCATCAGCCGCATCGTCACCGCCAGGGCGAAGACGTCCGGCTCCTCGTAATGGCACAGGAAGACGTGGCTGGCCCCCGCCTTGCGGCATTCGCGCAGCAGGGCGCGGTAGACCTGGAAGGACGGGATGTCGGCCTTGGAACGCCCGGGGAACAGCGTGACCTTGCGGAAATGCTGCCCCTCCCCGGTGGAGTCCCAGGCGTAGGTGTGGGACTTCGACCCGACCTCCAGGCCGACCACGTCGTAGAGATGGCCGAGCCGCCGCCCGACCGCCTCCAGCCGGTCCATGTGGTAGGGGCCGAACATCTCCCAGGAAAAGACCAGGGCGGGCTTCGTCATGCGGCGTCGTCTCCCAGCAGCAGCGCGGCGTAGCGCGCCAGGACGGCGCTGCGGCTGGCGTTGCCCTCCACCCAGGCGCGGCCCCGGCGGCCCATGGCGGCGCTCCGGGCCGGATCGTTCAGAAGTTCGGCCACGGCCTGCGCCATGGCTTCCGGCGCGTCGGGCGGGGCGCGCCGGAAGGCGTCGATCTCCGTCCCCAGCCGGTCGAGCGCCGAGCCCGGCAGGCAGGTGCAGACGAAGGGCCGCCCGGCGGCCAGGATGGTCACCGCCTTGCCCGGCATGGCGAAGGCCGCCCCCTCCGGTCGCTGCGGCACCAGATGCACGTCGCCCTCCGCCAGCCCCTCGGCGAGCCGGTCGGAGGCGATCAGCGGCGCGAATTCCACGTTGGGCAGCGCCATCGCCTTGGCCTGGGCCTTCAGCTCCTCCTCCAGCCCGCCCTGGCCGCGCAGCAGCACGCGGGCGTCGGGGCGCAGCGCGTGGAGGTGGCGGGCCATCTCCAACACCTGGTCCAGCCCCTGCTTGCGGGCGAAGGCGCCGCTGTAGAGGACGGTCGGCGGCTGGCCCTCGGGCCGGGGCAGGGGGCGGACGGCGTCGGCGTCGACATGGGGCGGGATCACGGTGATCGGCCGCCGCACGCCGAGGTCGCGCAGCACGTCGGCCATCGCCTCCGACAGCACGACGATGCCGTCCGCGCGGTTCAGCGCGGTGCGCTCCACCGCCTGGATGGCCTTCAGCGCGGCCCCGCCGCCCATGCCCAGCGCACCGGCGAGGCCCGACTGGATGTCGTGGACGATGGCGATGTGCCGCCCGCCCGGCGCGCGGAAGCGGTCGGCGACGGCGACGCTGAAGATGGAGGGGCAGAGCGACAGCACCGCCTTGTGCCGCGCGACGCGCCCGCGGGCGCGCGCCGCCAGGAAGCCGGCGTGCAGCACCCCTTCATGGATCAGCCGAGCCTTCATGCCGCCGCCCTTGGGCGGGATGGTGAGCAGCCGCTCGATGCGGACGCCGTTCACGGTGCGGCGGTCCTCGGCCCCGTCGGCGTAGCCGTCGTAGATGGCCTGGCCCGGATAGTTGGGACGCGCGGTCAGCACGGTCATGTCCGTCCCCGCCGCGGCGAAGGCGGTGGCGAGGTCGGTCATCATCGGCGCGCTGCCGGCGGGCTCCGGCCAGTAGCTCATCGCCACCAGCAGGACCGACGGCGGGAGGGTGGCCGGATCCACGGTCCGGGCGCGCAGGGGTGTGGAGTCATCGGGCATGGGCGGTCACTCCGCGGCTTCGCCGGTCGTGGTGGCGGCGGGCCGGGGAGCCGGCGGGGCGGCGTTCTCCAGGAACCAGCCGTAGGTGCGGCTCAAGCCCTCCTCCAGTCCGACCTTGGGCCGCCAGCCGGTGGCGAACAGGCGCGAGACGTCCATCAGCTTGCGCGGGTGGCCGTCCGGCTTGCTCAGATCCTGGGTCAGCGTTCCCTCGTAGCCCACCACCCCGCGGATCAGCCGGGCCAGATCGCCGATGGCGATGTCCTCGCCGGGGCCGACGTTGATGATGTCCTCGCCGTCGTAGCGCTCCATCAGGTGCAGGCAGGCGTCGGCCATGTCGTCCACATAAAGGAACTCGCGCCGCGGCGTGCCGGTGCCCCACAGGGTGACGCTGGGCGCCCGCTCCGTCTTCGCGTCGTGGAAGCGCCGGATCATCCCGGGGATGGCGTGGGAGCCCTCCGGGTCGAAATGGTCGCCGGGGCCGTAGAGGTTCGACGGCATGGCGCAGATGGCGTTGAAGCCGTACTGCTTGCGGTAGGCCTGGCACTGGGTGATGCCGGCGATCTTGGCGATGGCGTAGGGCTTGTTGGTCGGCTCCGGCGGGCCGGTCAGCAGAGCCTCCTCCTTCAGCGGCTGCTCCGCGAATTTCGGGTAGAGGCAGGAGGAGCCGAGGAACAGCAGCTTCCTCACCCCCGCCCGCCACGCCGCGTCGATGACGTTGGTCTGGATCAGCAGGTTGTCGCGGATGAAGTCGCCGCCGAAGCGCTCGTTCGCCAGGATGCCGCCGACTTTGGCCGCGGCCAGGATCACGTAGTCAATCTTCTCCCGGTCGAAGAAGGCGCGCACCGCGGCCTGGTCGGTCAGGTCCAGCTCGTCGCGGCCACGCAGCACGAGATCGTCGTAGCCGTCCTCCACCAGACGGCGGACGATGGCCGAGCCGACGAGGCCGCGGTGGCCCGCGACGAAGATGCGGCTGTTTCGCTCCATGGGTCTCGGTTCCCTTATTCGGCGGCGCTGGCGATCGGGGCGTCGCCGTCGCGGCTGCGGGCGGCGTACCAGTCCACCACGCCGGGCAGACCGTCCTTCAGCGGGATGCGCGGCGTGTAGCCGAGCGCGGACAGGCGGGCGATGTCGGGGCTGCGCCGTTGGGTGCCGCCGGGGGCGGGCGGTCCGATCCGGATGTCCGCCACCCGCCCCAGCGCGGCGACGATCTGCCGGGCGAGTTCGGCGATGGAGATCTCCTCCGGGTTGCCGACATGGTAGATCCCGAGATGCTCGCCGCGCTCGATCACCGTCATGATGCCGTCCACCGCGTCGTCGATGTGGACGAAGGCGCGGGTCTGGGTCCCGTCGCCCTGGATGGGGAAGGGCACGAGCACCTCCGGGCTGCGGTCGATGGCGGCCACGGCGCGGCGCACGAACTCCGGCACCACATGCTCCCACCCCATGTCGGGGCCGTAGACATTGTGCGGGCGGAAGATGGCGACGCGGTCGAAGCCGCTGCGGCCCCAGTTGACCGCCAGCAGCTCCGAAATCAGCTTGGACCCGCCGTAGCTGTAGCGCGGGTTCAGCACGTCCGGGACGACCAGCGGGATGTCCTCCGGGGTCGGCACCATCGGCGGGGTCTGGTAGGCCTCGGAGGAGGAGGCGACCACCAGATCGCCCACCCCGTTCGACCGGCAGGCGTCCAGCACGTTCAGCATGCCGCGCACGCCGACGTCCAGCACCACCTCCGGCTTCTCGTAGAAGTGCTTGGTGCCGTTGACGGCGGCCAGATGCAGCACGCCGTCGACGCCGCGCACCGCCTTGCCCACCGCCGCGGGGTCACGGATGTCGCCGGACACGAATTCGACCGCCTCGGCGGCATCGCCCAGCCGGCGCGGGTGGCCGCGTGAGTTGTCGTCGAGCACGCGGACACGGTGCCCGTCGCGCACCAGCCGGCGGACCAGGGCGGCGCCGATGAAGCCGCTGCCCCCGGTCACCAGATAATGTTTCGGCATTGGATTTTCCTCAGGCAACAGCGTCTCGCGACGCTTTCTCAAGCGAGGCTTCTTCAAGCGACATGGGCGAAGCGGGCGGCGCCGTGGCTGCCCAGCGCCACGTAGGCCGTGCCCTCGGGCAGGTCCACCTCGCGGCTGTTGAAGTTGTTCCAGAAGTCGTAGATGACCCCCGGCCGGTCCATGCGGCGCGCCAGATCCGGCAGCGGCATGGAGGTGAAGACCGGGTGGTTGTTCAGGATCACGGCGAGGTTGGCGCCATTCACCGCCTCGGCCATGCTGTTGGCCGGTTCGAGCCCGAAGCTGCGGATGTCGTCCGCCGCCACCACCGCGTCGAAGCCGCGCCAGCGCGCCTTGGGGAAGCGGGTGCGCAGCTCCTCGAACAACGGCTTGGCCATGGTGCCGCGCAGGTCGTCGGTTGCCGGCCGGCCCTTGAAGGCGAGGCCCATCAGGCTGATGGTCGGTTCCTGCGGGAAGCCCTGCATCGAGCCGGTCAGCCGCTCCAGGAACTGCGACACCTCGTGGGGCTGGCTTTCGTTGATGCGCCGCCCGGCGGCGGTGATGTCCATCTCCACCCCGAACCCACGGGCGGATTCGATCAGGATGTGCGGGTCCTTCTCCAGGCAGGGGCCGCCGACCGGGCCGGGTAGCGGCAGCTGCGTGCGCGGGTAGCCCAGCTTGCCCGCCCGCGACACCTCCAGCGCCGACACCTCCATGGCGTTGCACAGCCGGGCGATCTCGTTGGCGAAGGCGAAGGTGACGTCGCGGTAGGTGTTGTCCACCAGCTTGATCATCTCCGCCGTTTCCAGCGTCGAGACCTTGACCGTCGTCGGCGTCAGCATGCCGAAGATCTGCGAGGCGCGGGCCGCCACCTCGACGCTTTCCGCACCGATGATCTGGGGAAGCTGCTTCAGCTCGATCAGCGCCTGCCCCTCCAGCGTGCGTTCCGGGCAGAAGGCGATGTCGAAGCGCTTGCCGGTGCGGCGCAGGATCGGCGCCACCACCTCGCGCGTGGTTCCCAGCTTCACGGTGGAGCGCAGGATCACGAGATCGCCGTCGTGGATGCGGTCGGCCACCTGACGGGTCGCCGCCTCGATCATGTCGGTGCGCACGCGGCCGTCGCGGTCCAGCGGGGTGCCGACGGTGATGATGAAGACGGTGCAGTCCCGGCACCCGTCCGTCGTGTGGCCGAAGGTGAAGCGCCCGCGCTCCATCACGTGCCGAAGCTTCTCGGCGAGGCCCGGCTCATGGAAATGGGGGATGCCGTGGGCCAGCTTGTCCAGCACCTCGTCCCGGACCTCCACGCCGTGCACCTGGAATCCCGCGTCCGCCATGGCGACGGCCAGCGTCAGCCCGACATAGCCGAGACCGAGCACGCAGACGTTCCGGTCGGGAAAGGACTTTGGGAGCATAGTCTTTCGATCCTGCTAGTGATTGGAGCATGCATCCAAAGGCGCCGCCGCCATCCGCCACCTGCGCCATGCGCAATCCGAACGTCTTGCAACGCGGCATTGTTCCGGCCGTTCGTGGTGGCGTGAAATGGCTATGCCGTTGATCGGACGTTGTTTTGTTCGTGGTACCTCGGACCGGCGGCAAGGGCGCGTCCGGTCGGCGTCCTTCAGGATGGCGGGCAGGATTCGGATGAGGCGGGCGAATCATGCCGCCGCCACGATCAGCCGGCGCAGCCGCGAGGGACGCACGAGCCCGGTCAACAGCGCCGCCAGCGCGTAGACCGCGACCAGCACGCTGCCGCCGATCATCAGCGCGGGCAGGGGATGCACGGGGGCCATCAACTCCGGCAGCGCGTGGGTCAGTCCCATGGTCGCCCCCATGGCGAGCGCGGCGCAGAGCGCCGCCCGCGCGACGATTCCGAGGTAGAGCTGGCCGACCGCCCGCCGGTGCAGCCAGGCGAGGCCGGTCATGGCGGTCAGTTCGGCGACGATGGTGGCGGCGGCGGACCCCTCGATCCCGTAGCGCGGGATCAGGATGAGATTCAGCGCCGCGTTGGTCAGCCCGCCGATCAGGATGGCGGTCATGTAGCCGGTCTGCCGGTGCCAGACGAGCAGCGGGTTGCCCATGGTCAGGTTGATGTGGACGATGGCGACCGCGATCATCAGCAGCCGCAGCGTGTCGGCGGCCGGCGCGTAGGCCGGGCCGAAGACGGTGCCCAGGATGGCCGGCGCCAGGGTGAAGCCGCCCGCCGCGATCAGCGCGCCGATGGACAGGACGGTGGCAGCGTAGTCGCGCATCCGCGCCCGCATCGCCTCGCGGTCGCCATAGGCGGCGGCGAGCTGCGGCATGAAGGCGCTGAGGATGATGTTTCCGGCGGTCAGCGACAGCACCAGCAGCTTGGTCACCGCGGCGTACCAGCCGACCTCCGTCTGCGGCGCCATGAAGCCGAGCATCACCAGGTCGAGATGGGAGAACAGCGCCCAGGCGAAGACGCTGACCGCCATCGGGGCTGAGGCCTTCAGGATCTCCCGCCATTTGGCGAGGTCCACCCGCGGCCGCGGCATCCGGAAATCGCGGCTGAAGCGGGCCAGCATCAGGGCGGCGTTGATGACGAAGGAAACGGCGGTGATCCCGGCGGCGACGGCCAGATCGTCCGGTCCGTGCACCAGCGCCAGGACGGCGACCATGTTGCCGAGCGACGTGCCGATCTCGCGCACCGCGATGACGCTCATCCGCTCCGTCGCCTGGTAGACGAAGTCGAGCAGCAGCGCGTTGCCCAGCAACTGCACCGCCTGGACCAGCAGCACCGCCTTGACCAGAGCCGTCCTGTCGAGCTGGAGCACGAACAGGGCGTAGAGCCCGCCGACCAGCACGGCCAGCAGCATCCGCAACGTCAGCACATGGTCGGCGAGATCGGTGGCCTTCTCCCGGTCGCGGGCGATCTCGCGCACCGCGTAGGTGGACAGGCCGAGATTCACGAACAGCGCGGCATAGGCCAGCATGGAGGTGCCGAAGCCGAGCACGCCGAACCCGTCCGGTCCCAGAGCGCGCGCGGTCCAGGCCGTGGTGATCAGCCCGCTCAGCAGCGTGGCGACGCGGGCCAGCCCCAGCGCGCGGATGTTCAGGAAAATGCGTCGTCCGGCAGTCATTTGGCGGCAGTCATTTGGCGGCAGTCATCGGGTCTTTTCGGGTGTGATGGCAATTGCGGGCACTGGGCCCCCACTCAACCCTCCCCCGCTGCGCAGGGGAGGGCTTTATCTCCTCCCCCTGCGAAAGCGGGGGGAGGTCGGGAGGGGGGCCAGCGCCCGCTTCTTTCAAGCGCCGCCGTCAGTTCGCGTAGTAGCGGCGGTAGCCGTGATAGCGCCCGCTGTCCGGGAACTCGTATTGGGCGTGGCGGCGGATATCGACCTGGGAGAACAGGACGCCGACGACCTCGCCGCCCGCCTCGACGATCTCCTTCAGCCCGGCCATGGCGGTCTCCCGCTTGGTCTTGCCCCAATGCACGATGAAGACCGTCTGGTCGGCCAGCGCCGCCAGCAGCTTGCCCTCCGACACCGCCAGCACCGGCGGGCTGTCCAGGATCACCCGATCGTATTCCAGCGCCAGCCGCGAGATGAGCTGGTGCATGCGGCTGGAGCCCAGCATGTCCTGCGGCAGGGCGGAGCCGCGGCCGGACGCGATGAAGTGCAGACCGGTGCGCGGGTCGGTCTGGATCACCTCGTTCGGCGCGCATTCGCCGGACAGCACCTCGTACAGGCCGTGCCGGTTCTCCAGCCCCAGCATCGGGTGCAGCCCCTTGCGGCGCATGTCGCAGTCCAGGATGATCGTCTTCTGGCCGGCGTTGGCGCAGATGCGGGCGAAGGCCGCGGCGATCGAACTCTTGCCCTCGCCGGGGACGGAGGAGCTGAACAGGATCACCCGCTGGTGACCGTCCGGGTTGGCGAGCAGCAGCGTGGTCCGCAGGTTCTGCATCGCCTCGGCGAAGGCCGACATCGGCTTGTCGATGGCGTAGGCGGCGGGCGAGGTGCCGCGCCGCCGCCGCCCGATGGCCGGGACGATGCCCAGCGAGCGCACGCCGGTCGCCGATTCGAACTGGTGCGGGCTGCGGAAGCCGCGCTCCGACTGCTCGCGCAGCATCGCCAGCAGCACACCCAGCGTGGCCGAGGCGATCAGGGCCAGCAGAACGATCATCTTCTTGTTGGGCTGCGACGGGTTCAGGGGGATCGCCGCCTCCGACACGATGCGGGCGTCGGGCTGCTGGATCTCGGTCTGGCCGGCGATCTCCTGGAAGCGGGTCAGCATCGCCTCGTACATGGTCTGCGAGGTCTCGGCGTCGCGCTCCAGCGTGCGCAGGGTCACGTTGGATTCCTGCTGCTGGTTGCGCTGGGCCTGGAGCTGGTCGAGGTTGGTCTTCAGGGCGGCCTCGCGCCCGCGCTCCAGCTCCACCTCGTTGCTCAGGTTCTGGACGATGCGGCCCACGTCGGCCCGGATCTGGCCCTGCAGGTCGCGCAGCTCGCTCTGCAGCGCGGTCAGCGTCGGGTGGCGGGCGCCGTACTTGTTGGCGGCGTCGGCGATCTTGCGCTGAAGCTCGACCTCCTGCTGGCGCAACGCCTGGATCAGGGGGGACCCCAGCACGTCGCCGATGGCCGACACGCCGCGCGGGCTCTGCGCCAGTGTGGACACCTCGCGCAGCTTGGCCTCCGCCTCCTGCCGCTTGGTGCGGGCCAGCACGTAGCTGGTGTTCAGCTCGGCCAGCTGCTGGGCGATCAGGGTGGTTTCGCCGTTGGCGTTGGTCAGCCCGCTTTCGGCGCGGTACTTCTCCGCTGCCTCGCCGGTCGTCTTGGCCTCGCGGCGCAGCTCGGTGATGCGCTCCTCCAGCCAGGCGGTGGCGCGCTTGGCCGCCTTGAACTTTTCATCAAGCTGGTCGACGAGGTACATCTCGCCGATGGTGTTGGCGATGAGCGAGGCCTTGCGCGGGTCCTCGCTGTCGAAATCCACGGCGATGACGTAGGACCGGCCCTGCGGGCGCACCGCCAGATTCTCGATGAAGCTGTTGACGACCGAGGTCCTCTCGTTGGCCGTCTTCTCCTCCGGGCTCAGCGCGATCTCGGGGCGGTCGCCGCGGGCGCTGTTCCACCAGGAATCGGGCACCCAGTTCTTCGGGTTCAGGTAGTAGAACCAGTTGGTCTGCTCGGGCCGCAGCGCCGCGTTGAACTCCGGATCGTTCATCAGGCCGAGCTTGTCGACCACCTTTTCCGCGAAGGCGGGGGATTTCAGGATCGCCACCTCGCTCTGCAGGGCGCCCAACTCCGTCGAGAGGCCGGAGACGACCTCCTGGTAGTTCATCACCTGGTTCTTGCGGTGCTCCACCATGATCAGGGTCTGGGCGGTGTAGAGCGGCGTCATGCGCAGCGCGACGAGACCCGCGATGCCTGTCCCCAGCACGATCACCGTCCCGATCAGCAGCTTGTGGCGCAGCAGCATGCCGGTGGTGCGGCGCACCGCGCTGGCCGCCGCGGTCGACAGGTCGAACGAAACCGGTCCCGGGACCGGTGCCGACTGCCGCCGCTGGGGTTGATCCTGAATGTCCTGGGTCGCCAAAGCGGGTCCTCCTCGCATGCCGAACGGCACCCCGTTCGGGGCGTTACGGTGCCTAGAACGTCATCGACCGTCCGGCCGTTTCATGCTGCCCGCAGTGCATATGGTGGGGAAGACACGCTCATTGGGTACCCTCCCCGGAGTCGCCATTGGGTGGATGGGTCCTTTGGGTGGACCGGAGAAGCCCCTTCGCGGATAATGGTCATCGTCGATCGAGGAGGGCGGGGCATGCTGCCGCAACATGCTGAAAAGATTGACGGTGTATGGGCGGGTGCGTTTCCGGCGCTGGCTGCGCTGGAGCCCGACGCGCGGGCCCTTCTGCGCGCGCAGGGGGTGCGGATGGCGGTGCCGCGCGGCACGGTGCTGTTCCGCATCGGCAGCCTGTGCCACAATTTTCTCATGCTGCTGGACGGCACCGTGCGGGTGCAGATGACCGCCGAGACCGGGCGGGAGATCGTCCTCTACCGCGTCGGGGCGGGCGAGACCTGCATCCTGACCACCGCCTGCCTGATGACGCGCGCCGACTACAGCGCCGAAGGGGTGGCCGAAACCGACCTCGACGCCATCGCGCTCGGGGCCGGGGCCTTCCACGAGCTGCTGGCGCGGTCCGCGGTGTTCCGCGACTTCGTCTTCGCCTCCTTCGGCACGCGGCTGCTCGGCATGATGATGCTGGTGGAGGAGGTGGCCTTCGGGCGCATCGACCTGCGGCTGGCCCGTTTCCTGGTCGACCACCGCGACGCGCGCGGCGGGCTGGACACCACCCACCAGACGCTGGCCGTCGAGCTGGGCACGGCGCGCGAGGTGGTCAGCCGCCAGTTGAAGGAGTTCGAGCGCCGCGGCTTGGTGGACCTGTCGCGCGGCCGCGTCGGGGTGCGCGATCCCGATGCGCTGATGGCGCTGGAGCGCACGGACAGGGTGTGACGGAGTCACAGACCGGCGGGCGGAAAGGGGCTTGGATGGGCGCACCAACCGCCCACACCGCTCCATAAGGTGCAACCATGCCCGTCAACGTCGGCACCATCGACCGCGCGCTGCGCGCCATCGTCGGCCTCGTCCTGATCGCCCTCGTCTTCGTCGGCCCGCAGACTCCCTGGGGCTGGATCGGCCTCGTCCCGCTGCTGACCGCGGTGGTCGGCTTCTGCCCGGCCTACACCCTGTTCGGTTTCCGGAGCTGCTCCGTCAGAAAATGAGCCGCCGCAAAGGAAAAGGCCCCTCTCCGCAAGGACAGGGGCCTTTTCCTTTGCGGTCCTGCGCTCGGCATCACCCCCGCGGGGCGTGCTTGTTCAGGATGCGCTGCAGGGTGCGGCGGTGCATCTTCAGCCGGCGGGCGGTCTCGGAGACGTTGCGGTCGCACTGCTCGAACACGCGCTGGATGTGCTCCCACCGCACGCGGTCGGCGGACATCGGGTTCTCCGGCGGGGAGGGCAGCGGGCGGCCGTCGGCCAGCAGAGCGGATTCCACGGCGTCGGCGTCCGCCGGCTTCGGCAGATAGTCCACCGCGCCGGCCTTCACCGCGGCGACCGCCGTGGCGATGTTGCCGTAGCCGGTCAGCATGACGATGCGGGCGTCGGGGCGGGCGTCGCGCAGGGTCTTGACCACGTCCAGGCCGCTGCCGTCGGCCAGCCGCAGGTCGACCACCGCGAAGGCCGGCGCCGATTCCTGGGCGACGTCGATCCCGAGCTGCACGCTGTCCACGGCGACCACGTTGAAACCGCGCTTTTCCATGGCGCGCGCAAGGCGGGTTCGGAAAGGCGCGTCGTCGTCGACGATGAGGAGGCTGCGGGTAACGTCACCCGTGAACGTCAGCTTGGCGGTTTCGCCCGTTGGACTCTCGTCCGTGGTCATCGCGCTATCCACCACTAGTCCTCTGGTTCTAAGACACCACGGTCCCAACGTACGACAACTCGCGCGCCGCCGCTACGGTTATTGCTAAAGGCTACAAGGGCACCCGTTTTCTCTAGCAGCGTTTGTGCAATAAAGATTCCCAGCCCCATATGGCCCGACCGCTCGCTTCTTGCCGACAGGTAGGGCTCGCCGATGCGGCTCAGCAGATGGGCGGGATAGCCCGGCCCGTCGTCCATCACCACGACGGTCGCGGACTTGGCGTCCCAGGAGGCGGCGACCGTCACCCGCCCGTCGGCGAACTGGTGGGCGTTCTGGATGAAGTTGCCCAGGCCATGGATGATCTCGGGGCTGCGGCGGACGATCGGCTCCTCCCCCACGGAGCCGTCGCTGCGCTCGACCGTGAACTGGATGTGGCCCAGCCGGTGCGGCGCGCCCGCCGCCTCCACCAGCGCGGTCAGGGGCAGCCGCTCGAAGGGGTCGCCGCCGTCGGCCTCCGGCTTGCGGGCCAGCTCCGCCAGGATCTCGCGGCAGCGCATCACCTGGCTTTGCAGCAGGGAGACGTCCTCGGTGTATGGGCTGTCCGGCGGCATATCGTGCAGCAGCTCCTTCGCCACCACCGCGATGGTGCCGAGCGGCGACCCCAACTCGTGCGCGGCGGCGGCGGCCAGGGCGCCCAGCGAGGACAGCCGCTGCTCCCGCGCCAGGGCCACCTGCGAGGCCGACAGGGCGTTGGCGAAGCGCCGCGCCTCCTCGGCCACGCGGAAGACGTAGCCGCTGATGAAGCCGGCCGACACCGACAGCGACAGCCAGATGCCGAAGGCGTAGAGCGGGGCGACCGAGGGCATCGGCTCCGGCCAGGGCAACGGGAAGTGCCACATCGCCAGCACGGTCAGGCAGACGAGGTTCAGGCCGGTCAGCAGCACCACGCTGTAGCGCGACAGGATCGCCGCGGCCACGGTCATCGGGGCCAGCAGCAGGATGGCGAAGGGATTGGCGAGGCCGCCGGTCAGATAGAGCAGCAGCGTGAGCTGCAGCATGTCGTAGCCGAGATAGAGCGCCGCGTCCCGGTCGGCCAGCCGCAGCCGCCCGCCGCGCTGGGCCATCGCCACGAGGTTCAGCAGGACCGAGGCGCCGATGGCCGCCAGCACCGGCCCCAGCGGCAGCGGGAAGCCCATGACGAGCTGCACCGTCGCCACGGTGGCGAGCTGCCCGATCACGGCGATCCAGCGGATCAGGATCAGGGTGCGCAGCGTGACGCGCCCGTCCAGGTTGGTCCACTGCGCCGGACCCGGTCGGCCGGCCTGGGCCATGGCGTGGCGAAGGGATGAAGCGGCGGTGGCGGAACCGGTCACGGTCATGGGCGGGCTTTCCGGCAGGGCCGCTCTTCCCGCGGCGTCACATCGAATGGCTCGGGTGCTGTTTTGCCACTCTGGCGTTTGCGCGCCAAGCGGCCATATTCTCCGCCTATGGATCAATGCGCAAAACAGCACGCCATCCGGGCCGAGAACCTGACCAAACGCTACGGCACCGCCCGGTCCGGCGAGGTCACCGCCGTGGACGGCGTCTCCTTCACCGTCGCGGCGGGGTCGGTCACCGGGCTTCTCGGCGGCAACGGGGCCGGCAAGACGACGACCATCTCGATGCTGCTTGGGCTGCTGCTGCCGACCTCCGGCACGGTGGAGGTGCTGGGGGTGGACATGGTGCGCCACCGCCACGCGGCGCTGCCCCGCATGAACTTCTCCTCCCCCTATGTGGAGCTGCCGCACCGGCTGACCGTGCGGGAGAACCTGACCGTCTACGGCCACCTCTACGGTCTGAAGGGGGTGAAGCGGCGGGTCGAGGAGCTGGCCGAGCATCTGGAGCTGACCCGTTTCCTGGAGCGTCCCTCCGGCGGGCTGTCGGCGGGGCAGAAGACGCGGGTGGCGCTGGCCAAGGCGCTGCTCAACCGGCCGGAGCTTCTGCTGCTGGACGAGCCGACCGCCTCGCTCGACCCCGACACGGCGGACTGGATCCGCACCTATCTGGAGCGCTACCGCCTGGAGTCCGGGGCCACCATCCTGCTCGCCTCCCACAACATGCTGGAGGTGGAGCGGATGTGCGACGACGTGCTGATGATGCGCCAGGGTCGGATCGTCGACCGCGGGTCGCCGGCGGGGCTGCTGGCGCGCTATGGCCGGACCTCGCTGGAGGACGTGTTCCTCGACATCGCCCGCGACCGCGCCAACGGGGAAGACGCCAGTCGGGACGCCCGGCGGGAGGCCGCCGATGCTGCCGAGTGACGCCGCTGCGATGGTTCACGCCAACCCCGCCTTCTCGCTGCGCCGGGTCGGGGCGATGGTGCTGCGCTACTGGTATCTGCTGCGCGGCTCCTGGCCGCGCTTTCTGGAGCTGGCCTACTGGCCGACCATGCAGATGATCCTGTGGGGCTACATCAACCAGTTCATGGCCTCCTCCAGCGCCTGGGTGGCGCAGGGGGCGGGGGTGCTGGTCAGCGCGGTGCTGCTGTGGGACGTGCTGTTCCGCGGCCAGCTCGGCGTGTCGGTGTCCTTCCTGGAGGAGATGTGGTCGCGCAACCTCGGCCACCTCTTCGTCAGCCCGCTGCGCCCCGGCGAATGGGTGGCGGCGCTGTTCGGGATGAGCCTGATCCGCACGGTCATCGGCGTGGTGCCGGCGGCGCTGCTGGCGATCCCGCTGTTCGGCTATTCGCTGTTCGACCTCGGGCTGCCGCTGGCCGGCTTCTTCGCCAACCTGATCGTCTTCGGCTGGTCGCTGGGGCTGGTCATCGTGGCGCTGATCCTGCGCTACGGCATGGGGGCGGAAGGGCTGGCCTGGATCGTCGTCTTCATGCTGGCCCCGGTCAGCGCCGTCTACTACCCGGTCAGCGTCCTGCCGGGCTGGCTGCAATGGGTGGCCCTGTCGCTGCCCTCCGCCCATGTCTTCGAGGGGATGCGCGCCATCCTGTTCGACGGCACCATGCGCTGGGACCACCTGGCCTGGGCGGTGGGGCTGAACGTGCTGTTCATGGGGCTGTGCACGGCGGCATTCCTCTATTCCTTCCATCAGGCGCGGGTGCGCGGGGCGCTGCTGCAGACCGGGGAATGACAAAAAGCGCTGGCCCTCGCCAGCACCGGCCCGCCGTGCTAGCGTCCCGGCCACTTCGGACCGACAGCCAGAGCGCCGCCATGACTCCCGTTTCCCCCGCCGCCCCGGTCACCCTCGCCGAGATCGCCGCCGCCCTGGGCGCGGCGCTGGAGGGCGACGGCACCCTGCAAATCTCCCGCGCCGTCCATCCGTCGGAGGCCGAGGGGCCGGAGGATCTGGCGCTCGCCATGGAAAAGGGCCTGACGGAGCTGCTGGCCAACGGCAAGGCCGTCGCCGCCGTGATCGCGGAGGGGGCGGAGGTGCCGGCCAACCTGAAGGGCTGGATCGTCGTGAAGCGCCCGCGCTTCGCCATGGCCGGCCTGACCAGCGTCTTCGAGAAGCCGGTCCACGCCGAGCCGGGGGTGCATCCCGCCGCCTTCGTGGCGCCGGAGGCCATCCTGGGCGCGGGCGTCTCGGTCGGTCCCTTCGCCTATGTCGGGCCGAGGGCGGTGCTGGGCGAGGGCGTGATCGTCATGCCCCACGCTACGGTCGGGGCGGAGGCGGTGATCGGCAAGGACTGCCTGCTGCACCCCGGCGCCCGCATCGGCGAGCGGGTGGTGATGGGCGAGCGCTGCATCATCCATCCCAACGCCGCGGTCGGCAACGACGGCTTCAGCTTCGTGACGCCCGAGCCGGGCAGTGTGGAATCGGCCAAGGCGACGGGCAAGGTGGTCGGCACCAACGTGCTGATCCACCGCGTGAACTCCATCGGCACGGTGATCCTCGGCGACGACGTGGAGGTCGGGGCGAACGCGACCATCGACCGCGGCACCATCACGGCGACCCGCATCGGCTCCGGCACCAAGATCGACAACCTCGTGCAGATCGGCCACAACGTGCAGATCGGCACCAACTGCATGCTGTGCGGCCATGTCGGCATCGCCGGCAGCACGACCATCGGCGACCGCGTGGTGCTGGCCGGCAAGGTCGGCGTGGCCGATCACGTGAAGATCGGCAACGACGCGGTGGTGGCTGCAAATTCCGGCGTGGGGACGGACATTCCGGCGAAGGCCGTCTACATGGGCTACCCGGCGGTGCCGCGCGACCGCGCTTTCGACCAGTACAAGGGGCTGGCCCGGCTGAAGCGGATGCACGCGGACGTGACCGACCTGAAGAAGCGGGTCGGGGCGCTGGATGGCGGCGGGAAGTCCGAATAAGGAAACACTGCCCCCACCCTGACCCTCCCCCGCTTCGCAGGGGAGGGGATTAAGCTCCCTCTCCTGCGAAGCGGGGGAGGGAAGGGGCCCATGCGAAGCATGGGAAGGGTGGGGGCAAACGCTGCCCCAACCGCACCCCTACTGAAACGCGATCTTCGCGTGATCGCCCGGCTTCGGCGGCTCGCCGGTGATCTTCGCCTTCACGTAGCCGTAGGCGTAGACCATCGCGCTCGACGGGCTGTCCCAATATTCCGCCTGATCGACGCTGACCTTCAGCAGCGCGAGGTCGGGGTCGTCCACCCCCTGCGGGAACCAGGTGGACAGGATGTCCCGCCACAGGAAGCGGATCTTGTCGCGGTCGCGCACCGTCTCCGCCACGCCGGACACCGACACGTAATCCTGCTTGTCGGGATCGGCGTAGGACAGGTTGAGGCGCCAGTGCGTCTTCAGTTCATGGACCTTCGGCGAATCGGCCCGCGTAAAGAACCACAAGGTTCCATCGTCGAATCCCGCGTGCGGCAGGGTCGCCATCGGGCGGGAATGCAAAATGCCGTTCTCGTCCAGCGTCGTCATCATGCAGATGCGGACGCCCTTGATCATGCCCCAAAGCTTCTCGGCGGCCTCGCGATCGTCAGCGCTTCTTGCCATGGTCTGACCCTCTATTGGTAGCCCAACGGAGTCCGGTCAACGCACGTTGCCCGGAAAGGTTCCGAGCGCGTTCAGGGCCGTGACCGACCAGGAACCGCCCTCCTCGCCGCTGCCGTAATGGTCGATCCGCGACAGCGACAGAGGCGCCACCGCCAGCCGCAGCGCCGCCTGAGGCGTCAGGTCCAGGGCGAGCGCCAGCGCCGCGCGGATCGACCCGCCATGGATCACCGCAACAATGTCGCGCCCGGCGTAGAGGTCGGTCAGCCGGGCGACGGCGCCGGCGACCCGCTCCATCACCGCCGCGAAGCTCTCGCCGTCCGGTGCGGCCTCCGTTGCCGGGTCGCTCCAGAATCGGCGGGTCTCCTCGGGATGCAACGCCGCCACCTCGTCATGGGACAGCCCTTCCCATGCCCCGAAATCCTGTTCGGCCAGCGCCCGCTCGACCAGCGCCATGTCGCTGCCGGGCAGGCGCAGCGCCGCGGCCGTCTGCCGGGTGCGGCGCAGATGCGAGGTCACCCAGACCGCCTGCGCGGGCAGCCGCGCCGCCAGCGCCGCCAGCGCGTCGGAATCGCCGGTGTCGGCGGCGGGATCGCTCCGTCCGTAGATCATGTTTCCCGGATTCGGGACGGGAGCGTGGCGGATGAGCCACCAGCGAGTGTTTTTCATGCAACAGTCGCGGCCAGGGTGAGCAGAACGGCGGTCTCCGCCACCTGCTGGGCGGCGCCGAACACGTCGCCGGTGTGGCCGCCGATCTGCCGCCGCGCCTGCCGCGCCACCGCCAGGACGGCCAGCGCGGCTGAGAGGACTGCGGCAGCGGCCAGCCCATGCAGCGCCGCCACGGCCACACCCAGCGCCAGCGCGAGCGACAGGGCCACCGTGCCGGGCGACGGGCGTCCCTGCCGGGCGGCGAGGCCGTCGGCGCGGGCCGGGTTCATGAATCGGGCGATCACCGCCATGCCGCCCCGCGACAGGGCGCCCGAGGCGAGCAGGGCGGGGATGACGAGGTGCGGTTCGGCCAGCGCCGCCAGCGCCGAGGCGCGGACCGCGACCGAGAAGACGATGGCCAGCACGCCGTAGCTGCCGACCCGGCTGTCCCGCATGATCTCCAGCTTGCGGGCCTTGTCGCGCCCGCCGCCGAAGCCGTCCGCGACGTCGGCCGCCCCGTCCTCGTGCAGGGCGCCGGTCAGCCAGACCATGGCGCCCAGCGCCAGCAGCGCCGCCGGCAGCGGCGGCAGATGGGCCAGTGCCGCCAAGCCGTGGACGGCGCCGCCGCACAGCCCGACCCCGGCGCCGACCAGGGGGAACCAGCCCATGGCGCGGGCGTGGGCGTCCTCGGCCAGCGGGTCGGACAGGCGCAGCGGCAGCCGCGTCAGGAAGACGACGGCCAGCGCCAGATCGGAGGTCCAGCGGGCGGCGGACGGGGCGGGGGAATCTGCGGACATGGCGCTTCGGAGTACGGCAACCCCAGGCCCGCCGCAACGGATAACAGCCCGGCAACGGATGACAGACCGGACGAGAGGCGCTTTGACAGCGGGTCGGGAATGGTCCAAGGTCGCGCCGCTTTTTTCATCGCTTCCCGATCACATCCTCTGCCGTCAGCGCCAGGACCCTTCGCCATGAGCAACACGCAGCCCGCCATCACCTTCGAGGAAATCCGTGCGCTGGTGCGCAACCTGCCGGGGCCGGACCTCGACGCCGGCACGGCGGCCCTCCAGCGCGAACGGCAGCTCACCAAGCCGGCGGGCGCGCTCGGCCGGCTGGAGGAGATCGCCCAGTGGATGGCGACGTGGCAGGGCCAGCACCCGGCGGAGGTGCGCCGGCCGCGCGTCGCCGTCTTCGCCGGCAACCACGGCGTCGCCGCGCGCGGCGTCTCGGCCTACCCGGCGGCGGTGACCGCCCAGATGGTCCAGAACTTCCAAAACGGCGGTGCCGCCGTGAACCAGCTCTGCGAGGTGGCCGACGCCGACCTGCGCGTCTACGAGCTGGACCTGGACACCCCCACCGCCGACTTCACCGAAGGCCCGGCGATGGGTGAGGAGGACTGCTGCCAGGCGATGGCCTACGGCATGATGGCCGTGGAGACGGGCGTCCAGCTCCTGGCGCTCGGCGAGATGGGCATCGGCAACTCCACCGCGGCGGCGGCGCTCTGCCACGCGCTGTTCGGCGGCGAGGCCAAGGACTGGACGGGCCGCGGCACCGGCGTGGACGACGAGGGGCTTGCCCGAAAGGTCGCCGCCGTCGAGGCCGGGCTGGCCGCCAACCCGCAGGCCAAGGACGACCCGTTCGAGGCGCTGCGCTGCTTCGGCGGCTATGAGCTGGCGGCCATCGCCGGCGCCATCCTGGCCGCCCGCATGGCGCGGGTGCCGGTGCTGCTCGACGGCTACGCCTGCACGGCGGCGGCGGCGGTGCTGTTCAAAGCCGACCGCCGGGCGCTCGACCATTGCATGGTCGCCCACCGCTCGGTAGAGCCGGGCCACGACCATCTGCTGGCGGCCATCGGCAAGGAGCCGCTGCTCGATCTGGGGATGCGTCTGGGCGAGGGCTCGGGCGCGGCGCTGGCCATCAACATCGTGAAGTCGGCCTGCGCCTGCCACGCCGGCATGGCGACCTTCGCCGACGCGGGCGTCAGCACCCGCGGGGTGTGAGGGGTAGGCGTTCTTTGCCCCCACCCACCCGCTTAGCGGGTTCCTCCCTCCCCCGCTGTGCAGGGGAGGGCGATTTTGCGAAGCGGCGGCAGTCCCCTCCCCTGCGCAGCGGGGGAGGGTCAGGGTGGGGGCAAGTGCGACCCGCCGCTACAGCAGCCCGTCGGCGAAATCGGTGATGAGCGCCGACAGGAACAGGTCCAGCAGCACCAGGACCGCCGCCGCGACGCCGGAGATGTCCAGCGCCGTGCGCATGACGAACCACTGGTAGGTCAGCATCGCCAGCATGATGCCGAACACCAGCCCTTCGGAGATCGGGCCGGGCAAAATCCCCGTGGCGGCCAGGATCACCACCGGCAGATAGATGCTCATCTGCACGACCGACGACCAGTTGTAGGCGCACAGGAAATCGATGTAGCGGCTCTGCCGGTCCAGCAGCCCGCTCACCCCGTGCATGACCACGGGGAAGGCCGTCCAGCTGATGACGTAGGCGATGGCCTCCACCACCACGAGCTGGAACAGCGGCGTGTCCGGCACTTGGCCCCACAGCCGGATCGCCAGCAGCAGCGTCCAGGCCGGGGCGACGATCACCGCGGCGTAGAAGGACTTCCACGCCCCTTCGGGGGTGCGGTCCAGATGCTGCAATCCGGTGGGGTCGAACCGGGCCAGGCGATAGGCGCCGAAGACGGAGGAGGCGACGTCCCGGGCGGTCAGCGGCATGTTGCGGTCACCGGAGGGTGGTGGGAACGGGCGGAGGAAGCCTTACGTCAACCGATCCGGTCGAAGACGTTCCGCAAAACCTCGCCGTAAATGTCGGTCAGGCGGGTCAGGTCGTCCAGCGCGGTGTGCTCGTCCACCTTGTGCATCGTCTGCCCGACGAGGCCGAACTCGACCACCGGGCAGAAATTCTTGATGAAGCGGGCGTCCGACGTGCCGCCGGTCGTCGAGTATTCGGGACGGCGCCCGGTGACTCGCTCCGCCGCCTCCGCCACCAGTTCGGTCAGCGGGCCGGGCGGGGTCAGGAAGCTGTCGCCCGAGACGAAATGGTCCAGCTCGTAGGAGCCGCCCACCCGGTCGAGCCGCTCGCGCAGCCACGCCAGCAGCGTGTCGGCGGTGTGCAGGTCGTTGAAGCGGATGTTCAGCGTCGCCTTGCCCTGCGCCGGGATGACGTTGTGCGCCGGGTTGCCCACGTCGATGGTGGTCAGCTCCAGGTTCGACGGCTGGAAATGCGGGGTGCCGGCGTCCAGCGGCTCCGCCGTGATGGCGGCCAGCATGCGGGCCAGCCGGGGCAGCGGGTTGTCGGCCAGATGCGGGTAGGCGACGTGCCCCTGCGCGCCGTGGACGGTCAGGAAGGCGGTCATGCTGCCGCGCCGCCCGATCTTGATCATGTCGCCCAGTGCCTTGGGGTTGGTCGGCTCCCCGACCACGCAGGCGTCGAGCTTTTCACCCTTGGCCTGCATCCAGTCCAGCACCTTGCGGGTGCCGTTGATGGCGACCCCCTCCTCGTCCCCGGTGATGAGCAGGCTGATCGAGCCCTTCGGCGCCGTGCCCGTGTCCTTGGCCGCCTTCACATGGCGGGCCGCGGCGGCGACGAAGGCGGCGATGGCCCCCTTCATGTCCACCGCACCCCGGCCGTAGAGGCGGCCGTTGTGGATCTCCGCGGCGAAGGGGTCGATGGACCAGCCCTTCAGCTCGCCGGGGGGCACCACGTCGGTGTGCCCGGCGAAGCAGAAGTTCGGCCCCTCCGTGCCCAGGCGGGCGTAGAGGTTGTCCACCGGCGCCGTGCCCTCCTCCTCGAACCGCAGGCGGTGGCAGACGAAGCCCAGCGGCGCCAGCGCCGCCTCCAGGACGCCCAGAGCGCCGCCGTCCTCGGGCGTCACGCTGGGGCAGCGGATCAGGGCCTGCGCCACCGCGACGGGATCGCAGGGGTCGAAGGAGGGAGCGGCGGCGGCGGTGCTCATCGTGTCGTCTTCCCCGGCGTCAGTCGCGCAGCAGGTCGTTGATGGAGGTCTTGGCGCGGGTCTGCTCGTCCACGCGCTTCACGATCACCGCGCAATAGAGGCCCGGACCCGGCGTGCCGTCGGGCAGCGGCTTGCCCGGCAGGGTGCCCGGCACCACGACGGAGTAGGCCGGGACGCGGCCGACGAAGACCTCGCCGGTGTTGCGGTCGATGATCTTGGTCGAGGCGCTGATGAAGACGCCCATGGACAGCACGGCGCCGCGCTCCACGATCACGCCCTCGACCACCTCGGAGCGGGCGCCGACGAAGCAATCGTCCTCGATGATGACCGGGTTGGCCTGGAGCGGCTCGAGCACGCCGCCGATGCCGACGCCGCCCGACAGGTGGACGTTCCGGCCGATCTGCGCGCAGGAGCCGACGGTGACCCAGGTGTCCACCATGGTGCCGCTGTCGACATAGGCGCCGACGTTGACGAAGCTGGGCATCAGGATGACGTTCGGCGCGACGTAGGCGGAGCGGCGGACCACCGCGCCCGGAACGGCGCGGAAGCCGGCGGCCTGGAACTGCGCCTCGGACCAGCCTTCGAACTTCGGCGGCACCTTGTCGTACCAGGAGGCACCGCCCGGCGCGCCGGGGATCGTCTCGTTGGCGTTCAGGCGGAAGGACAGCAGGACCGCCTTCTTCAGCCACTGGTTCACGACCCAGCCGGCGTCCGTCTTCTGCGCGACGCGCAGGTCGCCGGAGTCGAGGCCGGACAGGGCCTCCTCCACGGCGTCGCGGACGGCGCCCTTGGTCGAAACATTCAGGGTGTCGCGGGTTTCCCACGCGGCGTTGACGGCGGATTCGAGGCTGGCGTGGCTCATGGCGGCATTCGCTGGGCTGTCTGTTCGAGGGTTCGGAACATGGGCCGGGCCGCGCCGCCTTGTCAACGTTGCCTTGTTCTTAAAGGGTTTCTACGGAGGAAGGAGGAGCCTCGCGGTCGCCGCTCAGCCCGCGACCTCCTCCAGCCAGCCCGGCAGGTCGTCCACGGTGTGGTCGATGTGGCTGCCGGTGCCGACTCCGCCCTGGTCGGGGCGGGCCCAGTCGGCCTCGCTGCGCACCCACACCGTCGTCATGCCCAGGGCGTGGGCGGGGACGAGGTTGCGGGCGATGTCCTCCACCATGCAGGCGCGGGCGGGGTCGATGCCGTAATGGTCCACCAGGATGGCGTAGGGCCGCGGGTCGGGCTTGGGCACATAGCCGGCCTCGACGATGCCGAAGGTCGCCTCGAAGCAGCCGTCGATGCCCAGCTGCCGCGTCACGTTCTCGGCGTGGCGGACGGAGCCGTTGGTGTAGATGATCTTGCGCCCCGGCAGCCGGTTCAGCGCGTCCGCCATGCTGGGGCAGGGGGCCACCGGGCTGACGTCGATGTCGTGGACGTAATCCAGGAAGGGCACCGGATCGACGTCATGCTCCACCATCAGGCCGCGCAGCGTCGTTCCATGCTCCCGGAAGAAGCGCTTCTGCATGACGCGCGCCTCGTCGTAGGTGATGCCGAAATGCCCGGCGATGAAATCGCCGATGCGTCGGTCCACCTGGGCGAACAGGTTGCAGGAGGCGGGATAGAGGGTGTTGTCGAGGTCGAAGATCCAGACCCCGGTGTCGCGAAGGGAAGCCATCATGGCCTGAACAATGGGGCTTCGCCGGCCCGCCCGCAAGCCGCTTCGCCGCATGGCCCGTTTCCGATCCGGGACAGGCGCGGGCTCAATGGGAGGTTGCGTATGGCAGGCACCCGGACCGCCTGAAGAAAGATTCAGGATGGTTGCGCATTTTTCCGGTATACTCCGCGCCGCGCAGTCTCAGGTTCGCACCGTGTCCGCAGACCCAACATCCGACGTTCCGCCGGTCAGTCCGTCCGGCCCCCTTCCGACCTCCACGCTCCTGGCCGCATTCCCCGGTCCGGCGATCTGGCTTGATTCCGCCCACGCGGTTGCCGCCGCGAACGCCGCCGCGGAGGAGCTGCTGTCTGCCGGCGGGCGCTGGCTGACGGACATCCAGGGGTGGCTGGCGACGTGCAGCGTGGCGCCGGGCCTGCGCTCCCTACCGGTGGAGTTGCCGCGTGGCGTGATGATCGTCGAATGGGCGGCCACGCCGCTGCCCGACGGGGACATCCTGCTGCTCGGACGCGACGCCACGCTGGAGCGGCAGCTCCGCCAGACGCTGATCGAGTCGCGCCGCCGCTACAAGGATCTCGTCGAGGTTTCGAGCGATTTTGCCTGGGAAACGGGCAGCGACGGGCGATTCGTCTTCGTCACACCCAAGGGCGCGCTGGGTTACACCCCCGATGCGTTGATTGGTCGCAACCCCAAGGATCTGGCGGTGACCGAGTGGGGCGACCTGCCGTTGCCGTTCGACAGCCGCCGCCCCGTCGACCAGGCGGAACTGTGGCTTAAGCGGGTGGACGATCTGCCCGCCTGCTTCGTCGTGTCGGCGGTGCCGCTGTTCGGCCCGCAGGGCGAATGGATGGGCGCGCGCGGCGTCTGCCGCGAAACGACGGAGCAGGTGCTGCGCTCCGCCGAGCTGGCGCGGGTGCGCAACCGCGAGAAGATGCTCGCCCACATCGTCCACACGTTGCGCGACCAGCTCGACGCTCAGAAGGCGCTGCACGTCGCCGCGGCGGAGACCGCCCGTGCGCTGGGCGCCGACGGCTGCCGCATCTACCGTGCGACGGAAACGGGCGCCCTGCGTCCCGCCGCCGATTTCGCCGCTGAGATCCCGGAGGAGCTGCGCTCCGACCTGTCGCGCCCCGTCCTGGAGGAGATCGCCGGCAGCGAGGACCAGCATGAGCTGACCCTGGGGGGGAACCGGCTGCTGGCCGCCCGGACGGAGCACCGGCAGGCCGTCAACGGCGCCGTGGTGATCTGGCGCGGCGACGATTCCGATCCCTGGGACGAGGAGGACCGGATGCTGCTGTCCGGCGTGGCCGACCACATCGGCATCGCCCACGCGCATCTGGCCTATCAGGAGCGGCTGCGCCGCCTGTCGGAGCGCGACGGGCTGACCGGCCTGTTCAACCGCCGCACCTTCTTCGAGCGGCTGGACGAGGCGCTCAGCCGCCCGGACACCGGGCCGTCCGCGCTTCTCTATGTGGACCTCGACAATTTCAAGGCGGTGAACGATCTGCACGGCCACCAGCAGGGCGACGCCGTGCTGGTGGCCATCGGCGGGTTGCTGACCAACGGCGTCCGGCCGGGCGACCTGCCGGGGCGGCTGGGTGGCGACGAGTTCGTCCTGTGGCTGGGCCGCACCGACGAGGCGCAGGCGGTGACGGTGGCCGAGCGGCTGCTGGCCGGCATGGTCGCGCTGCGCCATCTCTCCGCCGGGCCGGACAAGCCGCTGGGCCTGTCCATCGGCATCGCCGTCCACCGGGTGGGAAGCGAAACCCTGCAGGAGTTGACCGACCGCGCCGACTCGGCGATGTACGACGCCAAGAAGCGCGGGAAGGGCCATTACGCCGTCGCTCCGGCTCCCAGGGGAGAAAGCTCTCCCGTGGCGGAGGCCTCCCTATGACCACCCGCGGCGACCGCGCCGACCCCCAGCTCCTCGACCCCGCCGATTACGAGGCGGCCAAGCGGATGGCGCGCAGTGCCGACCCGGCGGTCCGCCGACGCGTCGCCGCGTCGCCCGAGACCCGGCCGGAGCTGCTCTATTTCCTGGCCGCCGACGCGGTGACGGAGGTCCGTCAGGCCATCGCCACCAACGCCGGCACGCCGCGGCAGGCCGACCTGATGCTGGCCAAGGACCGGGAGGTCGCGGTGCGCGGCGCCCTGGCCCAGAAGGTCGCCCGGCTGCTGCCCGACCTGTCCGCCGACCAGGCGTCGCAGATCGAGCGGCTGACGCTGGAATGCCTGGAGGCGCTGGCCCGCGACCAGGCGACGGAGGTGCGCGGCATCCTGTCGGAGGCGCTGAAGGAGCTGCCCGGCGCGCCGCACGGCGTCATCAACACGCTGGCCCGCGACGTGGAGCTGTCGGTCTGCGCCCCGGTCCTGCAATTCTCGCCGATCCTGACCGACGAGGACTTGTCGGACATCATCATGCGCGGGCCGGTGGCCGGCGCTCTGTCGGCGATCGCCGGACGCAAGCAGATCTCGGCCTCCGTCGCCGACGCCATCGCGCGGGCCGACGACGAGGCGGCGATGACCGCGCTGCTCGCCAACCCCTCGGCCCAGATCCGCGAGGAGACGCTGGACCGCATCCTCGATCAGGCGCCGCAGCACGAGCCCTGGCACGCCCCGCTGGTGCGCCGGCCGCGCCTGCCGGCCCGCGCCGTGGCGCGTCTGGCGAGCTTCGTCGCCGACAACCTGCTGAAGGTCCTGCGGGAGCGCACCGACCTCGACCCCGCCGCCGCCCGCGCCCTGGCCGAGGGCGTGCGGGCGCGCGTCAACCGTGGGGCCGGGGGCAATGGCGCCGGAGCCGGTGTCGCCCGCGGCCTCGTCGATTTCGGGGAGGAGGAGCTTGGCCATCTGCCGGGCGACAAGGACAAGGCGGCCGAACGCCCGTCCGACAAGGCGGCGAGGCTGAACAAGGAAGGCAAGCTGACGGAGAAGCTGCTGGAAGGCGCGCTGGCGGAGGGCGACCGGGCCTTCGTCCTGGCCGGGCTGGGCGAGCTGGCGCAGCTTCCCATGCCGATCATCGACCGCATCATCGGCACCCACGCCCCGCGCGCCGTCACCTCCCTGGTCTGGCGCTGCGGCCTGTCGATGCGCTTCGCCCGGCAGGTGCAATTGCGCATCGCCCAGATTCCGCCAAAAACCGCGCTTATGGCAAAGGAAGGCGTCCTTTACCCGATGTCCGACGACGAGATGCGCTGGCAGCTCGCCTTCTTCGGAGTCGAGGAGAAAGTCTGACGCCGCGCCACCACACGGACCTGTTCATGCGCGCCCTGGCCCTGCTGCTGTTGTTCCTCGGTCTTTCCCTTCCCGTCTTCTCCCTTCCCGCCGGCGCCGCCCCGCCGCCCGCCTCCCCGGAGGAGCGGGAAGTCGCGGCGGTCTTCGAGAGCGCCCGCTCCGCCCTGGCGCAGAAGCGCGGCGCGGTGGTCGTTCCGCTGCTGTCCCGCGCATCGCTGGACAAGCTGGAGCAGGTGCGCGGTGTCGCCCGCAGCGGCAACGACGCCGGACTCGCCAAGCTGGAGCCGGCGGAGAAGTTCGCCGCCATGGGCTTGCGCCGCTACGTCAGCCCGGCCGACCTGCGCCGCATGTCGCTCGGCGAACTGGCCGATCACGGCATGAAGAACGGCTGGCTCGGCCCCAACGTCATCGGCAGCAGCGGGCTCGGCCCGGTGCGGGTGCGCGGCGACCGCGCCTCGGCCATCCTGATGGTCGACAACCGCCCGGCCCTGGTGCCCGCCGACTTCGTGCGCGAGGGCGGGGCGTGGAAGATCGACCTGACCGGCGTCTTCAGCTTCGGCAGCCAGATGCTGAAGGGCTTCGCCGCCATGTCGGGCAAGAGCGACGAGGCCTACATCGAGGACATGCTGCAGAAGCTGCCCGCCAAACCGGCTCTGATGCACCGCTGACCAGCCGGATGAACCGCCGACGGACGGGGAGTGCCGGCTTCGCGTTACACCTCCTGCGACGGGGTGGGCCGTTGCGCGGAATCCGGAGATTGCGTTAGAGTCGCGCCACACGCACGACGCGTTGGTGCCCTTCATGACCGCTCCGGATGGCTATCCCTTCGCCGCGCTGACCGAAGCGGACGCCGGGTTCTTCCCGTCGGCCAGGAGCGTCGGCGTTCCGCCCGCGATCCCCTACCGGGTTTCCTGTGCCCCCGCTTTCGCAGCGGCGGCGGTCCGTCTGGCCGCCAAGCGCGGAACCGACCTGTCGGCGCTCGCCGCCGCCGCGCTGCTGCTGGCGCCCGACCGCAGGCTGGACCCAGGGGCACCGGACGATGGTGCGGAGCGGGTGGTGCTGGAGTTGCGGCTGCCGTCCGGTCACAGCGACGCGGCGATCCGCCGGGCTCTGGCGGCGGCGCTGGCGCTGGCCGAACCCGGCTGCCGGCTGATGCCCGCCGAGGAGGCGGGGCGGCTGGAGGGGGCGGTGGAAACGCTGACCTACCGCAACAAGGCGCTGGCCCACGCGCTGGAGCGGGTGTCTTTCCGCCCGCTGGACGGCAAGCTGACCCAGGTGCGCGACGCCGCGCAGATGTTCGGCTTCGTCAATGAATGGTGCTTCGACGAGGACCGGGTGGTGAAGCGCTTCCGCGAGCTGGCCCCGGTCTATCACCCCGACACCGGGGTGGTCGCCTGCCGCGACCGCATGGCCCAGCTGATCGACGCCCGCAACCTGCTGATCAACCACGTCCGCACCGCCTACCGCTCCGGCCCGTGGACGCGGCGTCCCTGAAGACGAAAACGGACTGGGGCAGGGTACTAGGCTGAGGCCGGGGTCAGGTCCCGGTCATCTCCTCGATCCCGATGGCGTCGGTCAGGCTGGTGCCGTCCAGAACCGTCCCGTCGAGGTCCGCGCCGGTCAGGTCGGTGCCGGTCAGGTCGGCCTCGCTCAGATTGGCGCCGCGCAGGTCCGCCCCGGCGAGGTTGGCCCCGGACAGGTTCACCTTGCGCAGGTCGGCGTCCTTCAGCACGGCCATGCCCATGCGGGCGCGCTGGAGGTTGGCCCGCCAGACGTGGCTGCTCGACCCCTGGATGTGCACGGGGCCGAGCTGCGCCTCGGTCAGGTTGGCGCCGGTCAGGGTCGCCCGCTCGAAATTGACGCCGCGCAGGTCGGCCTTGGTGAAGTTCACCTTGCGCAGGTCCGACAGCGACAGGTCGGCGATGGCGAGCGAGGTGCCCATCATCGAGGCGCCGCGCAGCGTGATGCATTGCAGGATGCCGGCCGACAGGTTGATGCCGTCCAGCTTGCGCCCCGACAGGTCGAGCGAGGAGAGGTCGGCGCGCTTGCCGTCCTTGCCGCCGCTGTCGATCCAGGAGAGGTGCAGGGTCAGGATGTTGCGCAGGTCGTCGTCCGGATTCTCCAGAACCTTCGCCATCACCGCGGCGGACAGGTTGGGCGAGCGGAGTTGGGCCGCGTCCAGGATGGCGCCGATCAGGTTGGCGTTGGTGAAGTTGGCGCGCCCGATGGCGCAGTTGGTCATCACCGCGCCGGACAGCCGGGCGCCGGACAGGTTGGCCTCCGACAGGTCGGCGTCGGTCAGGTCGCAGCCCGTCAGGTTGGAGTTGGTCAGGTTCGCGCGCATGAACTTGGTGCCGCGCAGGATCGCGTCGGTCAGGTCGGTCTGCATGACGAAGGCGTTCGCCACCTTGGCCCGCGACAGGTCGGCGCCGCGGATGACCGCCGCCGTCAGCTCCGAGGTCAGGACCGAATCCTCGAAGTTGTGCGGCATCATCTCGCCCGACGGGGTGTAATGCAGCAGCGTGCCGTCGCGCAGGTCCACCTCCACCAGCATGGCTTCGGACAGCACGGCGCCGCGCAGGCAGGCGCCGCGCAGGTCGGCGCGGCGCAGGTCGGCCTTCTCCAGGTTGGCCAGCCGCAGGTCGGCGGCGTAGAGGTTCGCGTTGGTCAGATTGGCCCGGGTCAGCCGGGCGCTGAACAGCTTCGCCCCGGACAGGTCGGCGTCGGACAGGTCGATGCCAGACAGGTCCAGATGCGACAGGTCGCGCATCTTCAGGTTCGCGCGCACACCGCCCGGCTGGCTTTTCCGGAAAGCCTGATGGCGGAGCAGGATCGTGTTCAGCTGACTCTGCGTCAGCTTCGTGCGCGGTGTGTTCGTTCCGAAGCCTTGCGCGGGGGGCATCAGGGAAATCCCGGGTTGGAGTCGCGGCCCACTCTAAAGGGGAGCCGCGAAGAAAAAGTTAACAATCGGTAACGCTTTATTCAAGTACGCCTCGAATGCGTTCCATCGCGGGCGCTGTTCCCGGGCCGCAAAGCCCTTGGTTGTGTATGGAAATAGTGACCCTTCGCGCGTCTTTGCGCAAGAGGCTCCCGCACGGCACGCCGTCGCTGCGTGGTTGACTCCGCCTCCCGCGATGCGTATGGTCCGCCGACCTGCATCCGTCGAGCCATCGACCGGGTACCATCGGCCTGCGTGCCGGGGACCTCCGCCAGTCCGCGAGTTTCGCGCACTGGCTCGTTTGTGCTTGAGCCGATCGCGTTCGAGCGGATGGAGACCGAAACTGAGGACCGCTGACCCATGTTCGATGGCCTGACCGGACGCCTGGGCGACATCTTCGACAAGCTGCGCCGCCGCGGCGCGCTGAGCGAGGAGGACGTCAACGCCGCGCTGCGCGAGGTGCGCGTGGCGCTGCTGGAGGCCGACGTCGCCCTGCCGGTGGTCAAGCAGTTCGTCAACCAGGTCAAGGAACGCGCGATCGGCCAGGAGGTCCTGCGCTCGATCACCCCCGGCCAGCAGGTCATCAAGATCGTCCACGACAACCTCGTGGAGATGCTGGGGCAGGGCGAGGAGATCAACCTCAACGCCGCCGCCCCCGTGCCGATCCTGATGGTCGGCCTGCAGGGCTCGGGCAAGACCACCAGCACCGCCAAGATCGCGCTGCGCCTGAAGAACCGGGATCGCAAGAAGGTCCTGATGGCCTCGCTGGACGTGCGCCGTCCGGCGGCCCAGGAGCAGCTGAAGGTGCTGGGCGAGCAGACCGGCGTCGCCACCCTGCCGATCGTTCCGGGCCAGGACCCCGTCGCCATCGCCCGCCGCGCCATCGAGACCGGCCGGCGCGAAGGCTACGACGTGGTCATGCTCGACACCGCCGGCCGCCTGTCCATCGACGAGGAGTTGATGGCCGAGGTCGCGGCCGTGCGCGACGCGACCAAGCCGGCGGAGACGCTGCTGGTCGCCGACGCCATGACCGGCCAGGACGCGGTGACGGTCGCCACCAACTTCAACGACAAGGTCGGCATCACCGGCATCCTGCTGACCCGCGTGGACGGCGACGCCCGCGGCGGTGCCGCCCTGTCGATGCGCCAGATCACCGGCAAGCCGATCAAGCTGCTGGGCATGGGCGAGAAGATCGACGCCCTGGAGGCCTTCCACCCCGACCGCATCGCCGGCCGCATCCTCGGCATGGGCGACGTCGTGTCGCTGGTCGAGAAGGCCGCCGAGAGCATCGACAAGGAAGAGGCCGAGAAGCTCGCCCGCAAGATGGAGAAGGGCCAGGGCTTCGACCTCGACGACATGGCCTCCCAGCTCAAGCAGCTGCGCAAGATGGGCGGCATGTCCGGCCTGATGGGCATGCTGCCGGGCATCGGCAAGATCAAGAACCAGCTCAAGGACGCGAACATCGACGACGGGGTGATCAAGCGCCAGGAGGCGATCATCTCCTCGATGACGAAGAAGGAGCGCAAGCACCCCGAACTCATCAAGGCGTCGCGCCGCAAGCGCATCGCCGCCGGCTCCGGCACCAGCGTGCAGGAGGTGAACAAGCTGCTCAAGCAGTACGACACCATGCGCGGCATGATGAAGCAGGTGCAGAAGCTAGGGCAGAAGGGGCTGATGCGCCACGGGCTGCAGAGCCTCCTGCCGAAGAATTTCCGGGGACCGAACTGATCCCCGGCGAAAGCAACCGCGCGATGAGCGCGATCACGTTCAACCGCACACCAAGCGACTACACCAAGGAAGTGACTGTCCCATGTCCCTGAAGATCCGTCTGGCCCGTGGCGGCGCCAAGAAGCGCCCGTTCTACTCGATCGTCGTCGCCGACGCCCGCAGCCCGCGCGACGGCCGCTTCATCGAGAAGATCGGCACCTACAACCCGATGCTGCCGCGCGAGCACGAGCAGCGCATCGTCCTGGACGCCGAGCGCGCCAAGCATTGGCTGTCGGTCGGCGGCCAGCCGACGGACCGCGTCGCCCTGTTCCTGGCGAACGCCGGCCTGATCGCCAAGCCGGAAATCCGCGAGACCCCGAAGAAGTCCGCCCCGAAGGCCAAGGCGCAGGAGCGTCTGAAGGCCGAGGCCGCCGCCAAGGCCGCCGCCGAGGGCTGATAGGGATCGGCGTGTTTGCCCCCACCCTCCCGCGCTTGCGCGCGGGTCCCTCCCTCCCCCGCTTCGCAGGAGAGGGCAGAGATTCCCTCCCCTGCGAAGCGGGGGAGGGGTAGGGAGGGGCAAGCGACGCCCCGCAACGCACACGCTCAAGCCATGTCCACAAAAGTCTGCGTCGGCCAATTCGCCGGGGCGCACGGTGTCCGCGGCCTCGTGAAGGTGAAAAGCTTCACCGAGGATGCGGCGGCCGTGGCGTCCTACGGCCCCCTCTCGGACGAGCGGGGCGCCCGGCGCTTCGCGCTGACGCTTCAGGGCACCATGAAGGACCTGTTCCTGGTCCGCGTCGATGGCATCGCCACGCGCGAACAGGCGCAGGAGCTGACCGGCGTCCGGCTCTATGTGGACCGTTCCGCCCTGCCCGAGACGGAGGACGAGGACGAGTTCTACCACGCCGACCTGATCGGCCTGCGTGCGGAACTCGCCGACGGCACCGTCTGGGGCACGGTGAAGGCGCTGTACGACTTCGGAGCCGGTGACGTGCTGGAGATCCGCACGGAATCGGGGCCGCTGGAGATGCTGCCCTTCACCCGCGCCTGCGTTCCGGTGGTCGATGTGAAGGGAGGCCGCGTCGTGGTCGATCTTCCCGCGGTCATCGAAGCGCGCGAAGGCGAGGCGGAAAAGGACGGAGAAGACGCGCCGGAGGGCGCGGATGTCGCTGAAGACGACGTTGAAAACAAGGGAACCCGCCCGTGAATCACGGCGCTTCCGGTTCCCTTGCCTGGACGGCCAAGGTTCTGACGCTGTTCCCGGAGATGTTTCCGGGTCCGCTGGGGCTCAGCCTCGCGGGAAAGGCGCTGGAAAATGGAGTCTGGGCGTTGGAATCAGTGGACATTCGCTCGTTCGCGCGCGATAAACACCGCTCCGTCGACGACACCCCCTTCGGCGGAGGGGCCGGCATGGTCATGCGGCCCGACGTGCTGGACGCGGCTCTGACCGCGACGGCGGGTCCTCCGGGCACTCCTGGACGCGGACGGGCGATCTACCTGTCGCCTCGCGGACGGGTGCTCGACCAGGAGCTGGTCAAGGAGCTGGCGGCCACCCCGGTGGTCACCCTGCTCTGCGGCCGGTACGAAGGGGTGGATGAGCGGGTGCTGGACGCGCACGGCCTTGAGGAGGTCAGCCTCGGGGATTTTGTGCTGTCCGGCGGCGAGACCGCCGCCCTGTGCCTGATCGACGCCGTGGTGCGCTTGCTCCCCGGTGTCATGGGCAATGTGGAGACGGCGGGCGAGGAAAGTTTCGAACGGGGGTTGCTCGAATACCCCCACTACACCCGGCCCGCGGTCTGGACCGACGGGCAGGGAGTGGAACGGTCGGTTCCGGACATCCTGTTGTCCGGCCACCACGAGAAGGTTCGCGCCTGGCGGCTCGCCGAGGCGGAGCGGATCACCCAGGCCCGGCGACCGGACCTGTGGGACCGCTACGAGGCGGGCAAGAAGGCCGAGGGTCAGATTGGGAAACGGGGTCGCCGGCGCGGCCCGAAACCAGAGTGACGGTCCGCCGCGAGGCGCACCGATGGAAAGGGGTAGTGTCATGAACCTGTTGCAGCAACTCGAGCAGGAGCAGATCGAGAAGGCCCTCGGCGGCAAGACCATTCCCGTGTTCTCGCCGGGCGACACCGTCCGCGTGAACGTGAAGGTGGTCGAGGGCACGCGCGAGCGTGTCCAGGCTTACGAGGGCGTCGTGATCGCCCGCCGGAACGCCGGCGTGAACTCGTCCTTCACCGTCCGCAAGATCAGCTACGGCGAGGGTGTGGAGCGCGTGTTCCCGCTCTACTCCCCGCGTCTGGAGTCGATCGAGCTGGTCCGCAAGGGCGCCGTCCGCCGCGCCAAGCTGTACTATCTGCGCGACCGTCGCGGCAAGTCGGCCCGTATCGCCGAGCGCACGACCGGCCGCGGCATGAACAACACGAAGGCCGCCGCGGAGTAATCCGGCGCCCTTTCGTTCGGTACGCCTGAACCAGCACCCGCCCGGAGCGATCCGGGCGGGTGTTTGGCGTTGGGGAGTGGTTGCATTGGTGCCCCCACCCAACCCTCCCCCGCTGGCGCAGGGGAGGGCTTTTCTCCTCCCCCTACCGCGCCCGCATCGTCGTCAGGATCCCCGCGCCGATCAGCGCCACCGCGATCAGCACGCCGGCCGTCAGCGGCTCGCCCATGAAGACCGCGCTCAGCAGCAGGGCGGTGACGGGGACGAGGCAGATGATCTGCCCGGCCTGGGCCGCCGGCATGGCGGTCAGCGACTTCGCCCACCACCAGAAGCACAGCCCCGTCGCGATCACCCAGTTGAAGGCGAGGACGGTGCCCAGCGCGGGCGTCCAGTGGATCGGCCGGGCGTGCTCCGCCGCCAGGGCCAGCGGCGCGGTCGCCACGGCGCTGACGGCGATCTGCCAGAAGGTCTGGGTCCAGAAGGGCGTGCGCCAGCCGCCGCGCCGGCGGCGGTAGAGCGTGGCGCCGAGCGCCCAGCTCAGCGCGCAGGCGAGCAGCAGCCCGTTGCCGAGCAGCACCGCCGGGTCGCTCCAGTCCATCAGCGCCGGGTTGAAGAAGACGAGGACGCCGGCGAAGGTCAGCAACGCGCCGATCACCCGCCCACGCGTGAAGCGCTCCCCGGCCAGCAGGACGCCCAGCGGCAGCGCCCACATCTGCATGGTGTAGGCGAGCACCGCGGCCCGCCCCGGCGGCACCACCCGCAGCGCGATGGAGCTGAGGTCCAGCATGCCGGCGATCTGCAGCAGCCCGACCAGGGCCAGCGGCCAGCGCTCTCCCGGCGGCGGCAGAAGGGGAAAGCGCAGCACCCGCGACAGCAGGGCCAGCACCGCCGCCGCCCCGGCGAAACGGAGAAAGCAGAAGGTCAGCGGCCCGATGTCGGACAGGGCCAGCTTCATCAGGGGCCAGTTGGCCCCCCAGAACAGCACGATTCCCGCAAGCTGCGCGTAGACCACAGTGCCCGGACCGCCCACGGGTCCCTGGCCGGCCGCGGCGCCTGGCATGGCCTGATCCGCCATGAGTCCTCCCAACCCTGAATTTTGCCGCATCCTACGGCGCGGGTGGGGTCGGGAGGTCTGCGTTCCCGGTGCGGCAGCCCCGCGAGGGGCCGGCGTTACGGCGTGCCGCCGGTGGAGAAGCCGGTGAGGACCTGGATGCCGAACCAGCCGCCGATGGCGAACAGCACCAGAAGGACCATGGTGGTGGCGATGGCGATGTTGGTCTGGCGGATGCGCCGGCAGTTCGGGCAGCCGGGAAGCTCGGCGGGATAAGGCCGTTCGCAGCGTTCACAGCGGACAGTGGGGTCCGTCACGGGATGACCCTTCATCGAATGGGGCAAAGGAGATCGGTGAGCGGACGCTACCATAAGGAGCGCCTTCCCCGCCAGCCGATGGGCGGCGTGGGGAGCGGCGATTTTTCGGTGCGGGATGCCGGGTGTTTTCCACAGGCTCGGCCTTGTCCTGGTTGAAAGAGACGGCTATTGTGCGGCCCTCTTACCGCACGCTTCGTTCGTCCGGTCTGTGGTTTGCGAGAGAGAATTGCCGCGAGAGAGAGTTGCTATGTCCAAGCCGCGCACCCTGTTCGACAAGATTTGGGACAGCCACGTCGTCCACCGTCAGGACGACGGCACCTGCATCCTCTACATCGACCGCCATCTGGTCCATGAGGTGACCAGCCCGCAGGCGTTCGAGGGGCTGCGGCTTGCCGGCCGTCCGGTGCGCCGTCCGGAAGCGACCCTCGCCGTTCCCGACCACAATGTCCCGACCACCGACCGCTCCAAGGGCATCACCGAGGAGGAGAGCCGCATCCAGGTCGAGACGCTGGACAAGAACGCGCGCGACTTCGGCGTCCGCTACTTCCCGATGGACGACGTCCGCCAGGGCATCGTGCACATCGTCGGTCCGGAGCAGGGCTTCACGCTGCCCGGCGCCACCATCGTCTGCGGCGACAGCCACACGGCGACTCATGGTGCCTTTGGCGCCTTGGCCTTCGGCATCGGCACGTCGGAGGTGGAGCATGTGCTGGCCACCCAGACCCTGCTGCAGAAGCCGGCCAAGAACATGCTGGTCCGCGTCGACGGCGAGCTGCCGGCCGGCGTGACCGCCAAGGACATCGTGCTGGCCATCATCGGCAAGATCGGCACCGCCGGCGGCACCGGCCACGTCATCGAGTTCGCCGGCGACGCCATCCGCGGCCTGTCGATGGAAGGCCGCATGACCGTCTGCAACATGGCCATCGAGGGCGGCGCCCGCGCCGGCCTGATCGCCCCGGACGAGAAGACCTTCGCGTATGTGATGGGCCGCGCCCTGGCTCCGAAGGCCGGTGCCTGGGAGCAGGCGGTGGAGTACTGGAAGACCCTGCCGTCGGACGAGGGCGCGGTCTACGACACCACCGTCGTGCTGAACGCCGCCGACATCGTCCCGCAGGTCACCTGGGGCACCAGCCCGGAGGACGTGCTGCCGATCACCGCGACCGTGCCGAACCCGGCCGACGTGGCCGACGCCGGCAAGCGCGCCGCCGTCGAGCGCTCGCTGGCCTACATGGGCCTGGAGCCCGGCCAGAAGCTGACCGACGTGAAGGTGGACACCGTCTTCATCGGCTCCTGCACCAACGGCCGCATCGAGGACCTGCGCGCCGCCGCGGTGATCGCCCAGGGCCGCAAGGTCGCCGAGGGCGTGCGTGCCCTGGTCGTTCCGGGTTCCGGTCTGGTGAAGGAGCAGGCGGAGGAAGAGGGTCTGGACAAGATCTTCACCGAGGCCGGTTTCGAGTGGCGTGAGCCGGGCTGTTCCATGTGCCTCGCCATGAACGCCGACCGCCTGTCGCCGGGCGAGCGCAGCGCCTCGACCTCCAACCGCAACTTCGAGGGTCGCCAGGGCCGCGGCGGGCGCACCCACTTGCTCAGCCCGGCCATGGCCGCCGCGGCGGCGGTGACCGGGCACCTGACCGACGTGCGCAGCCTGTAAGCTCTCTCACGGTCCGCTGTGACGCCCGGAGCGGGGATGGCCTTCCAGCCGTCCCCGCTTCGTCGTTTTTAGGGGCATCCTCCGCTGTCGCGCGCCGAACGCCTCATCGACCTGATCCAGTGCCTCCGGCGCCACCGCCGGCCGGTCAGCGGGCACGTCCTCGCCGACGAACTCGGCGTCAGCCTGCGCACGATCTACCGCGACATCGCCACCCTCCAGGCCCAGGGCGCCCGCATCGACGGCGAACCAGGCGTCGGCTATCTCCTCCAGCCCGGCTTCCTGCTGCCGCCGCTGATGTTCGCGGAGGAGGAGATCGAGGCGCTCGCCCTCGGCATCCGCTGGGTGGCTGACCGGGCGGACGGCGCGCTGGGCGCGGCGGCGCAGAACGCGCTCGCCAAGATCGCTGCGGTGTTGCCGCCGGACCTCCGCGACCGCATGGACGCCTCCGCGCTGCTCGTCGGGCCGGGGGAGCCGATTGTCGGGGACGGCGTCGACCTCGCCGTCGTCCGACGGGCCATCCGCGGCGAGCGCAAGCTGTCCATCGCCTACCGCGACCGCGACGGGGCGGCCAGCGAGCGCGTCGTCTGGCCCTTCGCGCTCGGCTTCTTCGACCGGCTGCGCGTCATGGTCGCGTGGTGCGAGCTGCGCGGGGCGATCCGCCATTTCCGCGCCGACCGCATCGTCTCCGTGACGGCGCTGGAGGCCCGCTACCCGCGGCGGCGGCAGGCGCTGCTCAAGGAGTGGCGCGAGGCCGAGGGCATCCCGGCGCGGTGAGCGTCGCCGCGCACGACTGCTGACAGAAACTGTCAGTGTGTTGCCCTAGCTTGGTCTTCACCGGACGGGATCGCCCGAGCCGGAGACCAGCGAGGACACCAGCCCATGTTCAGCGCCAACATCATCCTCCTCTATGTGGACAGCCCGACCGCCAGCGCCGCCTTCTACGCCGATCTGACCGGCAAGGCGCCGGTCGAGGCGTCGCCGACCTTCGCCATGTTCGCCCTGGACTCCGGCGTCATGCTGGGGCTGTGGTCGCGCCACACGGTGCAGCCGCCGGCCTCCGCGGGACCGCTCGGCGGCAGCGGCGAGATCGGTTTCCGGGTGGCCGGCGCCGAGGCGGTGCAGGCCCTTCACGACGACTGGGTGCGGCGTGGCCTGACCATCGCCCAGCCGCCGACCGCCATGGATTTCGGCCACACCTTCGTCGCGCTGGACCCGGACGGGCACCGCCTGCGCGTCTTCGCCCCGACGGAAGCGTGAGGTCCGCCATGGATCGGACCACCGCCAGCCGCAGCTGGATCGCCGTCGCCTCCGCCGAGCATGTCCGGCGGGGGCGGGCGGAGGGCTTCATGCAGGTCTGCCACGGCAAGGCGGCGCCGCTGCGCCGCATCCGCCCCGGGGACCGCGTCGCCTACTATTCGCCGACCGAGCGCTTCCAGGGGAAGGACCGCCTGCAGTCCTTCACCGCCGTTGGGATCGTGCGGGACGGCACGCCTTACCCGTTCGACATGGGCGGCGGCTTCGTGCCCTTCCGCCGCGACGTGCGGTGGCTGGACGGACGGGAGACGCCGATCCTGCCTCTGCTCGACCGGCTGGACTTTTCCGCCGGGGTGCGGAACTGGGGCTATCCGTTCCGCTTCGGGTTGTTCACGGTGACCGACCGCGACCTGGACACCATCGCCGCGGCCATGGGGGCGGTTCTGTGCTAACCGGCTTCCGGCGCGGGGGGCCTCAATCCCCCCGCCCGCGGCTTCGGCCCATCAGCCCGTCCGGGCGGTAGATCAGGAAGAGGGTGAGCAGGCCGAAAGCCACGATGTCCTTGTAGGCGATGGCGAAATAGGCCGACCAGAAGGTCTCGACCAGCCCCAGCAGGACGCCCCCCAGCATGGCGCCGGGGACCGACCCGATGCCGCCGACCACCGCGGCGGCCAGCGCCTTGAAGCCGATCAGATAGCCCGTGTAGAAATTGACCCCGCCGTAATAGAGCGCGATCACCGCCCCCGCCGCGGCGGCCAATGCCCCGCCCACCGCGAAGGTGGTGGCGACGGTGCGGTCGACATCCACCCCGACCAGCTCCGCCGCCCCGACATCGTCGGCGCAGGCGCGATGGGCGCGGCCGTAGGCGGTGCGCTGCATGATCGCCCACAGCAGGGCGTAGAGCCCGCCAGTCATCAGCAGGATGACGACCTGCGAGGTCAGCGCGGTGACGGTGAAGGCGCCATCGCCGAGCAGCTCGTGCCGGTCGGCCAGGAAGGGGGCGGGCCACCAGTCTCGGGCGCCGTGCAGAAGCCGCATCCCCTCCTGGTAGGCGATGGACAGGCCGACGGCGGCGATCAGCGGCGTGTGGTTGTGGGTGCGGCGCAGGCGGCGGAACACCAGCCGGTCCATGGTCCAGCCCTGGACGGCGGTGAAGGTCATCACGGTGGCGAAGACGCCCAGCACCGCCAGCGGCATCCCGCCCAGCCCGGCCATGCCCAGCGCCGCCGCCCCCATGGCGGTCAGCATGGCGCCGATCATGGTCAGCTCGCCCATGGCGAGGTTGATCTGCCCGAGGATGCCGTAGACCAGCGTGTAGCCGAGCGCCAGCAGCCCGTAGACGCAGGCCACCGTGGCGGCGTTGATGACCTGCTGCAGGAAGAACAGCAGCGGCGCCCAGTCCGTTTGCGGCCCCCGCTCCGGTCCGCCCGACTCCGGCGGCAGGCCGAGGCGGGCGGCGGGCAGGCCGGCCCAGATGCGCAGCATGGTGAATTGCATGGGCCTCAGCCGCCCCATGCGGTCGGTCGCCACCATCACCAGCTCATGCCGGCGCGAATCGAAGAAGCGGCCGCCGAAGCGGCAGGCGATCCAGTGGGTCCCGGTCTCGGTGCGGTAGGTCAGGCGCAGCGCCGGCTCGTCGCCGCCCAGCGCTTCCGTGCCCAGGATGGTGACGGGGCCGGAGTCGAAGGCAGGGATCAGTTTGCCGCACAGCGCGGCCTGATCGCCGTCCACGCCGCAGCCGGTCAGCAGCAGCGCGACGACCAGCAGGAGAAAGGGCGGGAACAGGCGCGGCGGACGGCGGTGCACGGCGGAGGAACCCCGGCCGGTTGTTCGTTCGCCGGAGAATCTATCGGTTCCCGATGTGAAACGCCAGACGCCGCCTTATGGACGTCAGTAGCGGGCGCCGACGAAATACAGTCCGTCCGGCGGGGCGGTCGGCCCGGCGGCGGAGCGGTTGCGCGCCTCCAGCGCGCGGCGCAGGTCGTCGGCGCTCCATTTGCCGGCCCCGACCAATTCCAGCGTGCCCACCATGTTGCGCACCTGATGGTGCAGGAAGGAGCGGGCGGCGGCGTGCACCCGGACCTCCTCGCCGACCCGCTCGACGGCCAGCCGCTCCAGCGTCTTGACCGGGGAGTTGGCTTGGCAGAGCGCGGCGCGGAAGCTGGTGAAGTCGTGCTGGCCGACCAGGACCTGAGCGGCCGCGTGCATCGCCTCGGCGTCCAGTGGGCGCTTGACGTGCCAGGCGCGGCCCGTCTCCAGGGCGAGCGGGGCGCGGCGGTTGACGATGCGGAAGACGTAGCTGCGCCCCAGGCAGGTCATGCGCGCGTGGAAGTCCTCCGGCACCGCCTCGGCCAGCAGGACGGCCACCGGGTCGGGCCTCAGGTGGAAGTTCAGCGCGTCGCGCAGCTTCAGCCCGGTGAAGGGCTTCTCCAAGTCGAAATGGCAGACCTGCCCCAGCGCGTGCACCCCGGCGTCCGTCCGCCCGGAGGTGTGGACGCGCACGGTCTCGCCGGACAGGCGCTCGATCGCCTCCTCCAGCGTCTGCTGGACGGAGGGGCCGTTGTCCTGCCGCTGCCAGCCGACGAAGGGCCGGCCGTCATATTCGAGGGTCAGTTTCCAGCGCTGCATGCGGCGTCGCCGAGACGGGTGCCGACGGGCAGGGCGAAGCCGCGCAGCAGGGCGGCGCCGTCCACCGGGGCCTTGCCGGGCCGCTGCACCAGGGTGAGACGCACGGCGCCGTCGGCGCAGGCGATGGTCAGACGGTCGTCCAGCAGCGTGCCGGGCGCCGCCTGACGGGCGTCGTTTGTTGAGGCGGGAACCGGTTCGGCCTTCAGCACCTTGATGCGCTCCACCCCGCCGGTCGGCGTCGGGGCGTCGAACCAGCAGCCGGGCCAGGGGGTGAGGGCGCGGACCTGCCGCTCCACGAAGGCGGCGTCGCGCGTCCAGTCGAGCCGGCCGTCCTCGCGCGTCAGCTTGGCGGCGTAGGTCACGCCCGCCTCCGGCTGCGGCTCGGCGGTCAGGCGGCCGGCGGCGAGACCGTCGAGCGCCTCCACGATCAGGCGGGCGCCCATGTCGGCCAGCGCGTCGTGCAGGCTGCTGGCGGTGGTCTCGGCGGTGATCGGCACCGCGTCCTTCAGCAGCATGGCCCCGGTGTCCAGCCCGATGTCCATCTGCATGATGGTGATGCCGGTCTCGGCGTCGCCGGCCAGGATCGCGCGCTGGATCGGCGCCGCGCCGCGCCAGCGCGGCAGCAGCGAGCCGTGGACGTTCAGGCAGCCCAGCCGCGGCGCGTCGAGGATCGGCTGCGGCAGGATCAGCCCGTAGGCGGCGACCACCGCGGCGTCGGCCTTCAGCTCGGCGAACTCGGCCTGGGCCTCTGCGTTGCGCAGCGACTTGGGCGTGCGCACGGGGATGCCGCGTTCCTCGGCGAAGCGGTGGACCGGGGATTTCTGGACCTGCTGCCCGCGCCCGGCCGGGCGGGGCGGCTGGCTGTAGACGCAGACCACCTCGTGCCCGGCATCGGCCAGGGCGCGCAGGCTGGGCACGGCGAAGTCCGGCGTGCCCATGAAAACGAGGCGGAGCGGCGTCATGAAGAGTCGTCCAACGTCAGAAGGTTAGGCGCGCTGCATCTTCTGGACTTTGCGCAGGATCATGTTGCGCTTCAGCATCGACAGGTAGTCGACGAACAGCACGCCGTTCAGATGGTCGATCTCGTGCTGGATGCAGGTGGCCAGCATGCCGTCGGCCTCGATCTCGCGCGTCTCGTTGGTCTCGTCCAGATAGCGGACGCGGACCGAGGACGGGCGGGTGACCTCGGCATACTGGTCGGGCACCGACAGGCATCCCTCCTCGCACACCGACGTCTCGTCCGACTTCCAGACGATTTCCGGGTTGGCGAGGCGGATGGGGTTCGGCTTCTCGTCCTTGTCGTGCACGTCCACGACGATCACCCGCTCCAGGATGCCGATCTGCGGCGCGGCGAGGCCGATGCCCTTCGCGGCGTACATGGTCTCGACCATGTCGTCCATCAGCTTGGCGATGCGGGCGTCGACCTTGTCGACGGGCTTCGCCTTCTGCTTCAGGACGGGGTGCGGGGCGACGAGGATATCGAGAACGGCCATGGGAACTCAGCAACGGTGCGTGGAGGTGCGACAATCCGTCAAAATATGGGGGGCGGGCCACGAGGTCAAGGAAGGCGCAAGGCACAACCCGCGGCGACCCGCCAATCCCATCGGGACGGCCGCACCTCAGAGGGGCGAGCGGGTGATCGACTTGATGGGGCCGCGCGGATTGCCGGACATCTCGGCGATCTTGCGGTCCTGCTCCTCGATGAAGCCGCGGGCCGGCTCGTCGCCGTCCAGGCCGCCGACCAGCGTGCCGGGGACCTTGCGGTTGGAGGTGCGGGCGCCGTCTTCGTACAGCACGTCGAACAGCACGAAGGCGCTGTCCACCGGCTGCTTCTTCTTGGTCTTGGCCATGGGGGGAAACTCCGAACGTCAGGGGGGTGCTTGTAGAGGAAAAGCGCGCAACGGAAAAGGGCACCGGTTTCCCGGTGCCCCCTCCGATGCCGTGCCGTGAGACGTGGCTCAGACGGCCTTCAGGTTCTCCGCCGAGGTCTTGCCGCGCTTCGGATCGCGCTGCTCCTCGTAGGACACCTTCTGGCCTTCATTCAGGCTGCGCAGGCCCGCACGCTCGACCGCGGAGATGTGGACGAAGACGTCCGCGCCACCGTTGTCCGGCTGAATGAAGCCATAACCCTTGGTGCTGTTGAACCACTTGACGGTACCGACGGGCATGATTGCTCTCCGTTTCGTATGAAAGGCGCCGCATCGGCCGGTGCGGCGCATCAGACTGTGTCCAGGCATAGCGACGATCTGGGCACCCGAAGGCGTAGCAGGCCGGCAGTCCGAAGCAGAATGACAGGAGGGAAATTGGGACCGCTCCCCTCCTTTGCAAGGCGAAACAAGACGGGCAAATCTGGGTTGCAGACTTCGGCCCTACGCCCTGGCCGCCGCGCGCAGTTCCGCCGCCCTCAATTCTGTTGCTCTTAATTCCGCTGCCCGGGGCTCGGCCGCGCGAAGCTCCGGCGCCTGGAGCGGGCGCGGGGCGTGGTCCAGCGGTTCCAGCAGGGGAATATCCTCGGCGCTGTCCGGGGTGGCGTGCAGGTCGCGGAAGCGGCGGGCGGTGACCAGCACGCGGGACTCCAGGCTGCCGACCGCCCCGTTGTAGCAGCCCACGGCCTTGTCGAGCTGCCCGCCCAGCCGCTCCATATGGCCGCCCAAGTCGTGCAGGCGCTTGTAGAGTTCGGCGCCCAAGGCGCTGATCTCGCGGGCGCTGTCGGTCAGCCGCTCCTGCCGCCAGCCATAGGCGACGGCGCGCAGCAGCGCGATCAGCGTCGTCGGGGTGGCCAGGATCACCCGGTGGTCGATGCCCGCCTCGATCAGCGCCGGGTCATGCTCCAGCGCCGCGGAGAAGAAATTCTCGCCGGGCAGGAACAGCACGACGAATTCCGGCGAATCCGCGAACTGGTCCCAATAGGCCTTGGTGCCGAGCTGCTTCATATGCTCCCGCACATGGCGGGCGTGGCGCGACAACCCGTCGCGGCGGGCGCCGTCGTCGGCCGCCTGCACCCCGTCGAGATAGCCCTCCAGCGGCGTCTTGGCGTCGACCACGATGGTCTTGCCGCCGGGCAGCTTGACCACGAGGTCGGGGCGCAGCCGGCCGCCGGCGGCCTCCACGCTCATCTGCTCCACGAAGTCGCAATGGTCGAGCATGCCGGCCATCTCGCAGACCCGGCGGAGCTGGATCTCGCCCCAGCGGCCGCGGGCCACCGGGCTGCGCAAGGCGCGGACGAGGTTGCCGGTCTCGGCGCGGAGCTGGGCCTGGGTCTCCACCAGCGACAGCACCTGCTGCTTCAGCCCCTCATAGGCGCCGGCGCGGCTGCGCTCCATCTCCTGGATCTGGCCGTCCATGCGCTCCAGCGACTGGCGCACCGGGGCGACGATGTCGGCGATGGCGGTCTGCCGCTTCTCCAGGTCGCCGCGCGCCTGCTCCTGGAAGGTCATCAGGGTTTCCTTGGCGAGGTCGAGGAAGCTCTGGTTGTTGGAGCGCAGGGCCTCCGCCGACAGGGCCTTGAAGCTGTCGGACAGGGTGGCCTGCGCGCGCTCCAGAAGGGCCAGCTTCTCCGCCGCCGACGCGCGCTCGCGGGCCAGCGTGGTGGACAGCTCCGCCTGCCGTTCGCGGGCGGCGGACAGCTCGCCGTTCAGCCGGGTGATCTGGTGGTCGCGGGCCTCGACCTCCTCCCGCAGGTCGCCCTCGATTCGCTCGGCGACGTCGAGCCGGGTGACCAGTTCGGCGTGGATGGCGGCGGCCTCCGCCTCGGCGCGTGCGGCGTAGAGGCGCACGATCATGCCGGCGAGGATCGCCCCGAGAAGGGCGCCGGCAAGGCCGCCGAGAAGCACCGACTGTGCGTCGAACGCGAACTGCATGAAATTCCCCAAAGAACGCTGCAATTGCCGAGATTACAGGAACGAATCAGGAAAGAGAACGGGCAATGAACAAAGACGAACCCCTGCGCAGCTCCCTTCCGCCTGCGCTGCGGGTCGGTGAAGCGGGCTTGCCCGCCGTCCCCGTCTGCGCCATATCCGACGGATGCCCGACGATCCGTCCTCCTCCAGTCTTCCTGCCGGCCCCCTCAAGGGCCCCCGCGTCCGCACCATTCCGCCCGGCGAGGACCGCGAGCGGCTGACCTGTCCGGATTGCGGCTACATCGCCTACCAGAACCCGCTGATCGTCGTCGGGTCGGTGGCGACGTGGGAGGACCGCATCCTGCTGTGCCGCCGCGCCATCGAACCGCGCAAGGGCTACTGGACGCTGCCCGCCGGCTTCATGGAGGAGCGGGAGAGCACCATGGAGGGCGCCGCCCGCGAGGCGTGGGAGGAGGCGCGGGCCAAAATCGCCATCGACTCGCTGCTGGCCGTCTACGACATCCCGCGCATCAGCCAGGTGCAGATGATCTTCCGCGCCCGCCTGCTGTCGCCGGACGTGTCCGCCGGACCGGAGAGCCAGGAGGTCGGGCTGTTCCGCTGGGAGGAGATTCCCTGGGACGATCTGGCCTTCCCGACCGTCCAGTGGGCCTTGCGCGAGCACCGGTCGCGGCTGGGTCGCCAGGACTTCGCCCCGGCGGTGAACCCCACACCGGACGTGCTGGCGCAGTGGGAGCGGATGCTCTAGCCGGGCCTCACTCCACCCCGTTATTCCACGGTTGGCGAGACGGGGAACTTCGCCACCAGCTCCGCCGTGCCCTGCTCGCGCTTCACGGTCAGCGGCAGCCATGTGCCGGGGGCCTGGCGCTGCACCACCGTCGTCAGGTCGGAGGCCTCGCGCACCGGGGCCCCCGCCGCCGCGACCACGAGGTCACCCGCCGTCAGGCCGGCGGCGGCGGCGACGCTGCCCTCGGTGACGGAGCGCACGCGCACTCCGTCCGGTCCCGGCTCCAGCATCACCCCCAGCCGGGGGCGCGGCGTCTCGGCCGGCGCTTCGCTCTCGCCCAGCCCATAGACCGCGTCGGCGATCCGCCCGTCCAGCTCGGCGCAGGGGCGGTCCTCGTCCCAGGGCAGCAGGACGACGCTGTTCCGGACGCCGAGATCGGCCAGCTGGTGGGGGACGCCATCGCGCCCTTCGATGTGCCCTTGGCCCAGGATGGCGACGACGGTGCGGTTGGTCTGGCGGTGGGTCTCGGCGATCCGCTCCGCCATGGCGCGGTCCCAGACCGATTGCGCCTCGACGAATCGCTCGAAGCTGCCGGAGCGGCGCTCACCCGGACCGTGGGCGGCCATCACCTGGCGCAGCCGCTCGGTGTAGGAGGCCGGGGGAGGGGCCGGGTCGCCCACGCCTTCCCGTTCGTTGGCGGGAACGGCGGCCCAGCCATCGCGCGCGGTGCGGCTGACCAGCCCGCGGTCGACGTTCAGCGCGACAACCGGCAGCCGGTTCATCCGGGCGAAATGCAGGATCGGCAGGTAGAAGCGCGCGTCGTAGCCCCAGACCTTCGGCCAGTTGGTCTCGCGCAGCAACTCCGCCTCGGTCAGTTGCCCGGTGCTCCAGCGGTCAAGGACCGGCTGGACGCTGCGCGGGAACATCTCCATGCCGACCGCCAGATCGGGATTCAGCGCGTGCAGCGCCGCCAGGCTGTGAAGCTGCCAGCGGTGGTGGTCGGCGTTGTCGTGCCGCTCCCCCAGCAGCACGGCGGGCGACGCCGCGGCGCGGCGCAGCAGGCCGGCGGCGTTCAGCGGGCGGGCGGCGGCGTCGGACCAGCCGCCGGGCGGCACGCAGGCACCGGTCTGGGCGGCGGCCTTCGCCGCGGTGGCGTCGCCCAGGCCGGCCAAGAGGCTGCCGGAGAGCAGAAGGACGGCCATCAAACGGGGGAGCACGTCGGCGGTCCTCCTGGACTCGGTGAAACGGTTGGACTCAGGCTGAAGGTTGGGCGGTGGAGGGCGCCCGTCAACGGTGCATGGTCTGACCGGCAACGGCCGCGCTGGCGCGGTGCGGCGAAGCGGGGTATCCTCGGACATCATGCCGCACCGTAAAACCGTCATTCTGACCGGCGCGAGCCGGGGCATCGGCCACGCCACCGTGCAGCGCTTCAGCGCCGAGGGCTGGCGGGTCATTTCCTGTTCCCGCGAGGAGGTGCCGGACCATTGCCGGCGCGATCCGAACTGGACCCACCACATCCCGACGGACCTGTCCGATCCGGACAGTCGCGCCCGCTTCCTGGAGGAAGCCAACCGTGCGCTGGACGGGGCGCCGCTGCATGCGTTGATCAACAACGCCGGCATCTCGCCCAAGACGCCGATCAAGGAGCGTCTCGGCTGCCTGAACGGAGCCATCGAAGGCTGGCACCGGGTGTTCGAGCTGAATTTCTTTGCCCCGCTGGTGCTGGCCCGCGGCTTCGCGGCGCCGCTGTCGCGGGCGAAGGGGGCGATCGTCAACGTGACCTCGATCGCCGGCCATTCGGTGCACCCCTTCGCCGGGTCGGCCTATTCGACCTCCAAGGCGGCGCTGTCCGGCCTGACCCGCGAGATGGCCGTGGAGTTCGCCGAGATCGGCGTGCGAGTCAACGCCGTGGCGCCGGGCGAGATCGAGACCGCCATGACCGGCCCCGAATACGACGTGCTGATCCCGCGCATCCCGCTGAAGCGCATGGGCACGCCGGAGGATGTGGCGGCGGTGATCTTCTATCTGTGCGGCCCCGACTCGGGCTACGTCACTGGAACGGAGATGTTCATCACCGGCGGGCAGCACCTGTATTGATGCGGGTGGTTGCGCGTTGGGAAAGGTGCGTTGGGGACACAAGATTCACACGGATTTCGCGGATCTTGTCACGGATTACACGGATTTTTTCTAATCCTTGCTCAGCAAGGGCTTTTCGAGAAGCTTCTGCTGAGCAAGATCAAAGAAAAATCCGCGAAATCCGTGCTTCAAATCCGCGAAATCCGTGACGTCATTTTGCCCGCAAGACTCTTGGACCTCAGCCGAGGTTGTGCTTTGCCACCACCGCCGCGAAGTCGTCCCCGAAATGCTCGCCGACGCGTATGACCGAGACGCCGTGCGGGATTTCCTTCAGGGCCGGATTGTCCAGGCTCATCGAGGTCAGCAGCGCCATCGGCACGTTGTGCGTGACGCTCATCGCGCGCAGGCCGCGGATCAGGTCCAGGCCGGACAGGCCGTCCATCACCATCGACGCGATCAGCATGTCCGGCGGGACGCGCACGGCGAGGCTGATCGACTCGATGGGATCGCTGACCGTCACGGTGCGGAAGCCGCAGGCCGCCAGTTCACTGCCCAGCTTCTTGGCGACGACCTTGGACGGGGTGACCAGCATGATCTCGACGTTGCTGATCTGGATGTCGGTGATCTCGAACTGGTAACGCACCGGCAGCGCGCGGATGATCCGGTTCGTTTCCGCAACCTGCGGCTGCTCGGCGCGGTCCACCAGCTCGGCGATCCGGTCCACGAAGGTCTGCGCGTCGTTCAGCTCCCGGGCCTCCAGCCGCTTCAGGCCGGACAGATACTCTTCCAGGCGGTGCGCGACGAGGCTGACGGTGGGGTAGCCGAAGCTGGTGCCCATGCCCTTGAAATTGTGGGCTTCCAGGCGGAGCACGCCAATGACCGCGGTTTCCTCCCGCGTGCCCTTGGCCACGCCTTCCAGGGCGGCGTTCATCACCTCCAGCCGGTCGCGGGCGTCGTCCATGAATTCGACGCGCAGGCGGTCTTCAAGATCGTCGGGCGACAGGTTGGAGGCCATGGCGGGGGTCCTGACTATGCTTTCGGGTTAGGCATTATGGCCTCGAAAGTTACACCAGAACCCTAACGCGAAACAAACTCCCGCATGGAAGGCGGCTAAAACGCCGCGCCAATCACAACCGGGACAGGAGATTGTTGAACCAGTTCAGCCGTTCCTCGGCCTGGGCAATGTCGTGCTCCAGCCAATCGGCGAAATGGCCGTCGGTTCCCGCACTCGCCCGCTTCAGATCGCCCAGACGCGCCAGCTCCGTCTCGCACAGGGAGGCGAGGTGGTCGATCTGGTCGCGCTGCGACTCGACGTCCAGCAAGTGCAGGAAGCGCAGCTTCAGCGCGATGACCAGCTTGTTCAGCCCGTCCGCCGAGGGGGCCCGCACGTTGGCGCGCATCAGCGTGTCGAACTCCGCCCGTCCGGCCTCGGTCGGGCCGAGCAGGGCGTTGTCCTCCATCCCGGTGCCGTCCAGCGCCTCGATCAGCCCCTCGTAGCGCAGCATCTCCAGCGACGTGCCCATGAGGTCGAGCGACGGGCCGACGATGCGGTCGAGGAAATGGCGGAGCGCGCCGGCCAGTTCGGCGTAACGCTGCGGCCCATTCTGGATCAGCGTGCCCAGGACGGCGAGGCGCACGGCCTCCTTCGGCATCAGCGAGTTGTCACGGTACATGGCGAACCCCTGGGCGGTGGCGTTGACGGTTGCGGGCCGAACGTTGCGAAACGTTCTCAGCAACGTCTCAAGGTAAGGCGCTCCGGCCCACAAGTCCAGAGCGCCGATGCCGTTATCGCTGGGAGATCACCGAATCCCCTCCCCCGCGCGGGCGGGGCTCAGAGGAGGGGGGAGGGGTTACGCCGCCAGGCGCAGATCCAGGCGGCTCCACACGTCGAGCAGGGCGTCGACGAGGCGCGCCATCTCGGCGTCGCTGTGCAGCGGGGTGGGGGTGAAGCGCAGGCGCTCGCCGCCGCGCGGCACGGTCGGGTAGTTGATCGGCTGGACGTAGATGTCGTGGCGTTCCATCAGCTCGTCCGAGGCGCGCTTGCAGCGGTGGGCGTCGCCGACCATCACCGGAACGATGTGGCTGGCCGACGGCATCACCGGCAGACCGGCCTCGGCCATCAGGCGCTTCAGGGTCGCCGCACGCTCCTGGTGCCGGTCGCGCTCCGTCTGGCTGGTCTTCAGGTAGCGGATGCTGGCCAGCGCCCCGGCGGCCAGGACCGGCGACAGGGAGGTGGAGAAGATGAAGCCGGCGGCGAAGCTGCGGATGCAGTCGACCAGCGCGGTGGAGCCGGTGATGTAGCCGCCCTGGACGCCGAACGCCTTGCCCAGCGTGCCCTCGATGATGGTCAGCCGGTCCATGGCGCCGTCGCGCTCCGCCACGCCGCCGCCGCGCGGGCCGTACATGCCGACCGCGTGCACCTCGTCCAGATAGGTCATGGCGCCGTGCTTGTCGGCGACGTCGCACAGGTCATGGATCGGGGCGACGTCGCCGTCCATGGAATAGACGCTCTCGAAGGCCACGACCTTCGGGCGGTCCGGGGCGATCTGCGACAGCAGCTCGTCCAGGTGCTTGGGGTCGTTGTGGCGGAAGATGTGCTTCTCGGCGCCGCTGTTGCGGATGCCGGTGATCATCGAATTGTGGTTCAGCGCGTCCGACAGGATCACGCAGTTGGGCAGCAGCTTGCCCAGCGTCCCCAGCGTCGCGTCGTTGGACACGTAGCCGGAGGTGAAGAGCAGCGCCGCCTCCTTCTGGTGAAGGTCGGCCAGCTCGCGCTCCAGCAGCACGTGGTAGATGTTGGTGCCGGAGATGTTGCGCGTGCCGCCGGCGCCCGCACCCACGCCGTCGACGGCGTCGTGCATCGCCTTCAGGACGACCGGGTTCTGGCCCATGCCCAGATAGTCGTTGGAGCACCAGACGGTGACCTCCCGCTCCTTCCCGGCAGCGTCGCGGAAGGTGGCTTTCGGAAAGTTCCCCGCGTGCCGTTCGAGGTTGGCGAAGACCCGGTAGCGGCCATCCTGTTTCAGGCTGGCGATCTGGGTGCGGAAAAAGCTCTCGTAATCCATCGCGCGTTCCGTTCGCATTCATCCGAAGGGGCGGGTGCCGTCCGGGCGGTCCAGCCACCGGGCCTAGCACGTTAGGAAGATGGCATGATCGTTGCCGTGTTGCCACCCGGCATTGACCGAGGTCAAAAGGTCTGTCCTGTGAAGTGCCAATTCTCGCCGATCCGGCGCCGCGGGACCATTCGACCTATGGATGATCGCTGTGGCGAAGCGTCTCATGTCCGGGACCCGTCATGCCGTTGCCGAGGCCGGGAAACACCCTTTCGCTTCGCTGTTCCGTTGGTGATCCCAAGTCTTTTTGAATGTTCGCAATGTATAACGGACAGCAATAAGCCGGCCGTTTGCTGTCCGATTGCGCCGAATACCTTTGTCGTGTTCTTTTACGAACAAGGTCGTATGGACGCTAACAGGGGAGAAGTGAGAGGGTTCACTCAAGCCGTTGATGGGGAGTGTTGTGCAATGAATGCCGTTCTGACGTTCGACAGCGCGCGTGGCCGGCGAATGTCCGGCACGGAGCCGAGCCGTGGTGCGATCGGTCCCGGCGGGAGCAAGGTCATTCCCTTCCGTCCGGCCCCCGCTGCGATGGTTTCTCCGGCGGTCCTCCCAACGGCACCCCTGCCGCGGCGTCCCGCGGTGCCGTCCCCGGCCCGCGCCGATGAAGCGGCTCAGCCGGCGGAGCCCGCGCCGCGGCCGGAGCGTCTGGCGCGGCTGATCTACATGGCGAGCGTGGGCGGTTACATGGCGGTGCGCGAGAACACGCTGGTGCAGTTGGACGGGCGCATGGTCTGGCCGACCGCCGACGCGCTGATCCGCGACGCGGCGGCGGCGGGCGTTCCGGTCTCGTCGCACGTCATCAACACGGCCCGGTCCTGACGCCTCTCATCGAATGAAAAGGGCCGCCCGCGCCGTATGGCGGGGCGGCCCTTCGTCGTCGCGGACTCGGCCGTTAGCCGCGCAGGATGGGGATCGCGGCGTCCAGCGCCGTGGTCAGGCGGTCGAACATCAGGTTGATGTCCTCCTCGCCGATGACCAGCGGCGGGCAGACCGCCACGCTGTCGCCCATGGCGCGGATGATCAGGCCGTTCTCCTGGCTCAGCCCGTTCACGACGGCGCCGGCCCGTCCCACCGGATCGAACGGGGTCTTGGTCTCCTTGTCGGCAACCAGTTCGAGGGCGCCGATCAACCCGACGCCGCGCGCCTCGCCGACCAGCGGGTGGTCGGCCAGGGCCTTCAGTCGGCGCTGGAACAGCGGGGCGACGGCGCGGACATGGCCGACCAGATCCCGCTCCTCGTAGATCTTCAGCGTCTCGATCGCGACCGCCGCCGCCACCGGATGGGCGGAGTAGGTGTAGCCGTGGCCGAAGGTGCCGATCTTCTTGCTCTCCTCGACGCAGGCCCGGTAGACCGCGTCCGACACCATCACCGCGGAGATCGGCAGATAGCCGGAGGACAGCTGCTTGGCGCAGGTCAGGATGTCCGGCTGCATGCCCATGGTCTGGCTGCCCCAGAAATTCCCCGTGCGCCCGAAGCCGCAGATCACCTCGTCGGCGACCAGAAGGATGTCGTACTTCTTCAGGATCGGCTGGATCTTCGCGAAGTAGGTCGCGGGCGGCACGATGACGCCGCCGGCGCCCATCACCGGTTCCGCGAATATGGCGGCGATGGTGTCCGGCCCCTCGGCCAGGATCAGCGCCTCCAGGCTTTCCGCCAGACGGGTCGCGAAGGCCTCCTCGCTCTCGCCCGGCTCGGCGAAGCGGTAGTGGTGCGGGCAGTCGGTGTGCTGGATGCGGGCGATGGGCAGGTCGAAATCGCGGTGGTTGTTCACCAGGCCGGTCAGGCTGGCCGTTGCCACGGTGACGCCGTGATAGGCCTTCACGCGCGACAGGATCTTCTTCTTCTCCGGGCGGCCCAGCGCGTTGTTGTAGTACCAGACCAGCTTGACGGCGGTGTCGTTCGCCTCCGACCCGGAGTTGGCGAAGAACACCTTGGACATCGGCACCGGGGCCAGCTTGATCAGCCGCTCGGCCAGATCGATGCCCGGCTCGTGGCTCTTGTGGCCGAACACATGGTAGGTCGGCAGCTTGCGCATCTGGCGGGTGGCAGCCTCGACAAGGCGCTCCTCGCCCCAGCCCAGCGACACGCACCACAGGCTGGCAAGACCCTCGATGTATTCCTTGCCGCTGTCGTCGAAGACGCGCACGCCCTCGCCCCGCTCGATGATCAGCGGTCCCTGGGTCTCGTGCGCGTGCAGGTTCGTGTAGGGGTGGAGGAAATACGCCTTGTCGCGGCTGGCGGCGGAGTTCCCAGCGCCAAAATTATCAGTCGCCGCGACGCCCTGTTCGGTCATGATCTCTATCCCTGTGTTCGCTGCCGGAGTCGGTCGTTGCCGATGCTGGTTCGCCGCTGTTGAAAATGTTAAACGGCGCTCCCGATCATAGGCATGGTTGGCCCTCCTGACAAAGCCGGAGAATCGGGGGGTGGGGCGGGCATTCCCATCCTGCATGGCGCCCAGGCCTGTTGCACAGGCTCCGGGTTTCGGAAGGAAAGGGGAACGATGATCACCTTGTATGGAATGCCGAGCAGCGCGTCGATGGCGCCGCACATCCTGCTGCGCGAGATCGGGCTGCCCTTTGACATGGTCCTGCTGGACCGCGCCACCGCCGCGCACAAGGCGCCGGATTATCTGCGTCTGAACCCCAACGGGCGGGTGCCGACGCTGGTCGACGGCGATCTGGTGCTGTTCGAGGCGGCGGGGATCTGCCTGCACCTTGCCGACTCGCACCCGGCCGCCGGATTGGCCCCTGCGCCCGGCACGATGGAACGCGCGCATTTCTACCAGTGGCTGGTCTTCCTGACCAACACCGTCCAGGCCGACATGCTGGTCTATTTCTACCCGGAGCGCCACGCCGAGGGGGCGGAAGCGCAGGCTTCGGTCAAGGCCATGGCCGAGGCGCGTCTGCTGGAACGCTTCACGCTTCTGGACCATCAACTGGGCGACAAGGCGTGGTTCCTCGGCGACCGCTACAGCGCCGTCGACCCCTACCTGTTCATGCTGGCCCGCTGGACCCGCTTCATGGGCACGCCGGCACGCCGCCTGCCCAACCTCGGCCCCTACCTCGCCCGCGTGCTGGACCGTCCCGCGGTCAAGGCGGCGTTCGCGGCCGAAGGGCTTGGCGACCCTTATTATTGAGTGGATATTATTGAGTGGACGTGGGGTGTGCGCTCAGCGCGGCACCTGCCAGGGCAGATGCTCCGCGCCGACCAGCCGGTCGGCGTCGGCGGCGGGCATCGGGCGGGCGAAATGGTAGCCCTGCCCATAGTCGCAGGCGAGCGCGCGCAGCAGGTTGGCGTCGGCGCTCGTCTCGATGCCCTCGGCGATGACGTCGAAGCCGAGAAGCCGCGCCAGATCCATGATGATGCGGACGATGGCGCGGTTCTCCTCCGACTGGTGCATGGCCATGACGAAGGAGCGGTCCACCTTCAGGCTGTCGATGGGCAGCTTGTGCAGGTAGGACAGCGACGAATAGCCGGTGCCGAAGTCGTCGATGGACATCTTGATGCCCAGCCCGCGCAGGGTCTGCAGCAGGCGGATCGACTGCTCGGCCTTTTCCATGACCGCGCTTTCCGTGATCTCCAGCTTGATCCAGGACGGCTCGGCCCCCGTCTCGCGCAGCACGTCGCGCACCAGCGAGACCATGTCGGGGTCGTTCAGCTGGCGGGTGGACAGGTTGATGCTCATGAACAGGTTGGCGGAGCCGGGCAGGCGCTTGTCCTGCCATTCGGCGATCTGCCGGCACGCCTCGCGCAGCACCCAGGCGCCCAGCGTGACGATCAGGCCGGTGCTCTCGGCGATCGGAATGAAGACGCCGGGTGGGATGTTGCCGCGCTCCGGATGGTTCCAGCGCACCAGCGCCTCGAACCCGGCCAGCCCGCCGGTGACCATCTCGACGATCGGCTGGTAGGCGACCCACAACTCCTCGCCGCGCTCCAGCGCGCGGCGCAGGTCGTGCTCCAGCCGCACCTGCTCGACAACGCGGGCGTGCATGGCCGGGTCGAACCAGGCGTGGCGCCCGCCGCCCTGCTCGCGGGCGCGGCCGGTGGCGATTTCCGCATCGCGCAGCACGTCCTCTGGCCGGGTGTGGGTGTCGCAGGAGGCGGCGACGCCGATGCTGGCCGACAGGAAGACCGAAGCGCCCGACGCCGTCTTGGCGGAGCGGACCAGCGACGCGATGGTGGACAGACGTTCCTCCACCGCCAGCGGGTCCTGGGTGCCGCCGATCAGCAGCGCGAAGGCGTGGTCGCTGATGCGGGCGATCAGGTCGACCGACCCGGCCCGCACGCTCAGCCGCGTGGCGACGTCGGTCAGGATCTCGTTGGCGAAGCCCTGGCCCAGGCTGGTGCGCACGTCGACGAACCGGTCGAAATCCACGATCACGACCGTGAAGGGTTCCCCCATCGCGTGGAAATCGGCCATGTGCTTGACCAGCAGGAGCCGGTTCGCCAGCCCGGTCACGGGGTCGTAATAGGCCAGCCGGAAGAGGTCGTCCTGGGTGCGCCGCCGCTCCGTCATGTTCTGCATGATGACGAAATAGCCGGCGATGGAGCCGTCCGGGTCGCGGTAGGGCGCGTGCACCCGCATCACATAATCGTTGCCGCCGTTGGACCGGGGAAGCCAGCCCTCCACCTGCACCGTCTCGCCGTCGAGCGCGCGTTCAACCGCGGCGCTGTTGTTGCGCTGGGTCTCCGGCCCGAGGATGTCGCCCACCGTGGTCCCGATGAGGGCGTCCAGCGTGCGGCCCATATAGTCCAGATACGCCTGGTTGGCGTAGAGGTGCCGCCGCTGCGTGTCGAGCAGGCCGACCATCGCCGGCATGACGTCGAGAAGTTGCCGCAGGGTGTCGAGCGCCGGAGCCCCGGAAGCGGTGCCGGACAGGGCTGCGGCAAGCGAGGCGAGATGAGGGTCCGGCTTCATGGGCGGGAATGGTCGAGACACCGTTGGGAAAACCACGATCAACACTTACGCGAAAGAATGCCTGCCCGTCAAAACCAAAGCCGCCGAAGATGGTGGAAAGCATCGCCGCACTATAATTGCCGAACGATCGGGCCAACCATCATACTCGGGTATTCGTGCAAATCACGGTTGATGTTTTGATGGAAGTTGATTGGATTTGTAGCATCGGCGGTGTGCCGGGGCGGCGGGTCGTGTGCCAATCCACGGCGAACCACGACAGGTTGCCGACGTCGCCGTGGGCCATTGGCGGCTGAATCGTAGGCCGGCAACCGGACCGGACGGGCGCGCAGATGCGGCATGCCAGCGTTCTCCATTCTGACCGTCGTCAGAACCGCTCGCACCGGGCTATAATTTCGACCAATGCGCGAGAAGAGGTGGTGCACCACGATCGCCCACCCGCGCGAGCGAGGGAGAATCGCCATGGCACTCAAGGATCTGCTGGTGGTCGTCGACGACACCGCCGCCGCAGCGGCGCGAATCGATGCCGCCGCCCAACTGGCCGCGCGCGCCGACGGCCACATCACCGGCCTCTACCCGGTCGTTCCACTGACCCTGCCGGGCTATGTCGAGGCCGAGCTGCCGGACGAGGTGCGCGCCATGCAGCGTGGCTTCACCGAAGGCATGACCGCCAAGGCGGAGGCCCTGTTCGCCGACGCGGTGCGCCGCAACGGCCTGACCGACCGCTCGGAGTGGCGGGTGCTCTATGGGCATCCGACGGACAGCGCGGCCCTGCATGGACGCTACGCCGACGTGGTGGTGGTCGGGCAGGCGGATCCGCGCCGCGACCGTGACCGTCCGGTCGCGCTGCCGCAGGATCTGGTGTTCGAATGCGGACGCCCGCTGCTGGTCGTGCCCTACGCCGGCAGCTTCCCCCACATCGGGGAGCGCGTGCTGGTCGCCTGGAACGGCAGCCGCGAGGCGGCCCGCGCGGTGGCCGACGCCATGCCCATCCTGACCGCCGCCAAGCGCGTGGTGGTGATGGCCGTCAACCCCAAGCCCGGCCCCGCCGGCATCGGCGACGAGCCGGGTGCGGACATCGCCAAACACCTGTCGCGCCACGGCTGCCGGGTGGAGGCCACCCATATCGTGACCGACCAGATCGATCCGGGCGACACGCTGCTGAACACGGTTGCCGACGAGTCCTGCGATCTGCTGATCATGGGCGCCTATGGGCGGTCGCGGCTGCGCGAGCAGGTGCTGGGCGGCATGACCCGCTACATGCTGGAGCACATGACGGTTCCGGTCCTGATGAGCCATTGAGGCCATTCGGTCGTCCGGGAATAGTCCGGCGGGACCGCCTGTTCATCCCAGTGTGGCGGCGCCGGACTTCGGTCGACGGGCGCCGCCGGACCCGCGAAGGATGGCCGGCATGAGCGCGCTGATTTCCACGTTCCTCCACCGCATTTTTCCTTCGGGCGTCGCCGCGGTGTTTCGTCCGGCGGCTCGCATGGCGGTGCTGGGCATCGCCGGGGCGTTGGCGTTGGCCGTTCTGCCAACGGCGGCGGACGCGCACGGCCCGCGCAACCGCGGATCCTGGTATGGCGGTCCTCCCTATGGCGGGCCCTCTGTGATCGTGCCGCCGCCGGGAAGCCGGGTGATCGTCGTGCCCGGTTACCGCCCGCCGCCGCCGATCGTGGTCGCCCCGCCCCCCTATTGGGGGCCGCCGCCCCGTCATCATCACCATCGCGGATGGCGGAACGATTGGGGGCCGCGCCCCTATCCGGGGCCGAGCGTGCAATTCTACGGCGGCTGGTCCGCGGGCCGGGGCTGGTGACGGCCCGGTCCGGTTGACGCCGGTCTGTCAGGAAGGGGCGGGTTTCCCGTCATCGGCACCGAAGCGACGCATTCTCGCATGGACATCATCCCGTTGCCCGGCCATGCTCGCCGTGGTGGCGCTTGGCTTCGAGCGCCGCGCAGTGCGTGCATGAGGGTATGATGTCCTTTTCCAATCAAGACACGAACGTTCGACGGACTACGAAGCGCGGCCTGGCCGCGGCGGTGCTGGGGGTGGTGGCCCTGTCGCTCGGCGCCTGCGCCAGCCAGAGCCAGAACCGCTACAGCTACCGGGATGTCGGCCACGCGACCTCGGTCGATTTCGGCACCGTGATGGCGAGCCGTCCGGTGGACATCCAGGGTCAGAACACGGGGGCAGGCGGGCTGGTCGGCGCGACCGCGGGCGGGTTGGCGATGTCCAACGTCGGCCAGGGCTCCGGCAACGTGGCGGCGATCCTGGGCGGCGCGCTGGTGGGCGCCGTGGCCGGTGCCGTGGCGGAGCAGGCGATTTCGGATCGCATGGGGATCGAGTATGTGGTGACGCTGGCCACTGGCCGCACGATCACCATCGTGCAGGAGCAGGCGGCCAACGAGCCGGTCTTCGCCCCCGGACAGCGCGTGATGGTGCAGACGAACGGTACCTACCAGCGCGTCCTGTCCGCCGACCATCTGCCGACCGAAACGAGCCGCCCGAAGGGCATCAAAGTGGTGGATTGAGGCCGAGCGGTCGTCGGCCGACGCCCCGGCACAGGACCTCCTCCCGCCTGTTGACCCGAGGGAACGAGGGAGCGGTGTGTGGGAGGATGGTCCGATGCCGGGCGGAACATTGAAAAAGGCGGCGTGTCTCCGAACGGTCCTGCGGAGTGGGGCCATGGCGTCGGCGGTCCTCGTGGCCGCCTGCACCGGGCTGAGCCCGCCGCCGCAGGCCGCTCCCGAGCCCGGCGCGGTGGACGCCCTGGACCGGCTGAGCCCGAGCCCCTGCAACGAGGCCGTCGCCTCGTCCCTGGCCGGGGTGCGGATACCGGTGTCCGATGTCCGCTATCTCGCCTATGGCCTGTATCGCAACATACCGGGAGACATCGTCGGCTACGATGCATGGGTGGGCTTGAACAGCCAGCCCGGAGCCGTGGTGGTGCAACTCGACGAATTTTGCGCACCGCGCCAGATCTATGCGCGCGAGGGCGCCCGGTTGCCCAGCGCCCGATGACGCGCCGACCGCTCCCGGATGGATCACGACTGCCCCTGGACAAAAAAAACTGCCGCTAACCCATTGGGCTAGCGGCGAGTTGAACAGGGAGGCTTCACGTCTGGGAGACGCTGGGTCCGAGGACCCAACCCCGGAAGCGGGCTTCCGGGACGAAACGCCGGATGCTGCGGCGCAACATCCAACGCCCAAGATTTGACCATTCTGCCCAAAGGATTCCATCCCCAAATATCCAATTCGGCCATGCGAGAACCGCATAGCTTGTAAGGGATTGAAGGAGCGTGAGAAATTGGCGTGCGGATGCGTATGGTGCTGAAGGGCAGGTGGCCTCGCCCGGAAAACGGCAACCGTATTGCAAAGATGCGGGGCGAGTTTCGGTACAATCCGTACAAAAAGAGAGGCGCCCGGCATGGCTGGACGGGCGCCTTTGCATCAAAAACAGGCAAACACCTTGCCTGCACAACGACTGGGCTGGGTCAGAAGGCCGACTCCGCCACCTTCTTGACCAGGAAATCACGGAACACCGCGATGCGCTTGGAGTGGCGCAGTTCCTCGGCATAGACGAAGTAGGCGTCGACCTTCGGGCCGTCCACGTCCGGCAGGACGCGTGTCAACTCCTTGCTGCCGTCCACCAGGAAATCGGGCAGGGCGGCTATGCCCAAGCCGCTCTCCACGGCGCGGTACATGGCGTAGATGCTGTTGACCTGCAGGATCGGCTTGCGCGCGCCCGGCGCCGGGTCGCCCACCTCGTTGATCCAGTTGACGTTGGCGATCGGCGCGCGGACGTCCGGCGGATAGGCGACGATGTCGTGCCCGTCCAGGTCGGCGCCGATCTTCGGCACGCCGCGCTTCTTCAGATACTCCTGATGGGCGTAGAGGTGGAAATGCACCGACATCAGGTGGCGCTGGATCAGGTCGGGCTGGCGCGGCGTGTTCATGCGGATGGCGATGTCCGCCTCGCGCATCGCCAGGTCCAACTCGTTGTCGTCGATCAGCAGGGTGAGCTGGATGTCCGGGTAGATCGACAGGAACTCGTTGACGCGCGGGGTCAGCCATGTCGAGCCGAAGGCCACCGTGGTGGTCACGCGCAGCGGACCCTTCGGATGCTCCCGGCTTTCGGTCAGCATCGCCTCGGTCATCGACAGCTTGGCGAAGACGTCGCGGGCGGTGCGGTGCAGAAGCTCGCCCTGCTCGGTCAGGATCAGGCCGCGCGCGTGCCGGTGAAACAGCGGCACGCCGAGGCTCTCCTCCAGCGCGCTGATCTGGCGGCTGACCGCCGACTGGCTGAGGTTCAGCGTCTCGCCGGCGTGCGTGAAACTTCCAGCCTCGGCCACGGCGTGGAAGACCCGAAGCTTGTCCCAGTCCATCATGCCTGTCTTGCTGCCCGCGCCCTGGCGGGGAGCCTCCCGTTCATTCTTGAAGACGGCGCATAGCCGCCATGCTCATTTATACCGGGAACGCGCGGCGAACGCACCCCCAACCAAAGGCTCACCGCACGAAAAAGAGCCAAGCTTGGTAAGAATTTTCCGTTGTGCTGCGAAGAGCGCACATTTGTTTATCCCGCATTGTGGGATTTTTGCCGTTCCCGCAACCGAAGGACGACGTCGCTGCTCTGGATTTGCTCGGACGACAATCGAGACCCGGCGCAGGATTGGGAGACTCGGGCCAGCGAACCCTGGGAAGGCGCCTCCTCCTTGTTGTGGCGGGGCTTCCACCCTTGCGCGGTTGCGGCGGATCGCAGACAGGCGGCTAATCGGGGGTGACGCGGATTTGGGAAGGAGGGGTTCCGAATGCCCGATCAGCATCAGCCGGCGCTCACCCGCGATCAGGTGGTCGACATCTGCGGGCGCCTGGACGACATGCGCATCGCCACCATCATCGGCACGGGCGCAACGCCCGCCGAATTGATGGAGGCCACCAGCTGGACCGGCGCCGACGACTACATGGGGGAGGCGACGCAGCATCCCCCCTCGGGCCGGGTCGCCCGGCTCGTGGAGCTTCTCAAGGCCGATGAACCGGACTGGGAAGACCGCTGATCCGGCCGGCCGCAGTTGATCCGGTTGGGGCTCAGTCGGCCGCTTCCAGCGCGCGCGGCGGCTCCTTGGCCCGCGCGCGGGCGCGGTGGCCGCTGATCTCGGCGCCGGCGTCGGGCGGCAGCCGCAGGAAGAACAGGGCCGAGACGCAGGCCATCCCGCCGACCGTCAGGAAGGCCGGCACGAAGTCGGTGGGCGTCAGCGCGGCGCCGGGGCCGCCGGTGACGCTCTGCGTCAGGTGCAGCACCGTCGCCCCGACCGCGACGCCCAGGCTGAGCGAGACCTGCTGCATCACGCTGGCCAGCGTGTTGGCGCGGCTCAGGCACTCCTTGGGCACCTCGGCGTAGGCCAGGCTGTTCAGCCCGGTGAACTGCAGCGAGCGGAAGAAGCCGCCCATCAGCAGCGCGCCCAGGATGACCCAGTGCGCCGTCTCGGGCCGGAAGGCGGCGTAGCTCGCCAGGATCAGGCCGCTGAGCAGAGCGTTGGCGGTCAGCACCCGGCGGAAGCCCAGCCGGCGCAGGATCGGCCCGGCCAACGCCTTCATGGTCAGCGCCCCGGCGGCCCCGGCGAAGGTCAGCGCCCCGGACTCGAAGGGCGTGCGCCCGAAGCCGACCTGGAGCATCAGCGGCATCAGGAAGGGCACGGCGCCGATGCCGATGCGGAACAGCGTGCCGCCCATGACCGAGGCGAAGTAGGTCGGCAGGCGCAGCAGCGAGGGGTCGAGCACCGGCCGCTCCATCCCGCGGGCGTGGCGCAGATAGAGCCAGGCGGCGGCGAAGCCCAGCCCCAGCACCCCGGCCACCGCGGCGGGCGGCAGCACCCCGCGCCCCACATTCTCCAGCCCGAACATCAGCGCGGCCAGGGCAAGCGCGCTCAGCGTGAAGCCGCGGCTGTCGAAGGGGTCGCGCTCGGTCTCCCGCACGTTGGGGATCAGGGTCAGCACCAGCGCGATCCCGATCAGCCCGATCGGCACGTTGATGTAGAAGATCCAGCGCCAGGAGGCGTAGGTGGCGATGAAGCCGCCGACCAGCGGCCCCAGCGCCGGGCCGATCAGCGCCGGCAGGGTCATCTGGGCCATGGCGGCGACCAGCTTCTCCTTGGGCACCGTTTTCAGCAGGATCAGCCGCCCGACCGGCACCATCATCGCCCCGCCCAGCCCCTGGACGATGCGCGCGCCCACCAGCTCGTACAGCCCGTCCGACTGGCCGCAGAGGATCGAGCCGACGGTGAACACCCCGATGGCCGCCGCGAAGACCGTCCGCGTGCCGTAGCGGTCGGCCATCCAGCCGCTGACCGGCAGGAACACCGCCAGCGCCAGCATGTAGGAGGTCATGGCGAGGCTGAGGCGCAGCGGATCCTCGCCCATCGACCGCGCGATCTCCGGCAGCGCGGTGGCGATCACCGTCGCGTCCAGATTCTCCATGAAGAGGGCGCAGGCGATGATGAAGGGAATGAAGCGGGTGGCGCGGGGCATGGCGGAAGGCATGGCGGGGATGGGGCGGTGGGGCGGGGGTACAACCTTCCCAATCTGGACTTCCCCCGTCCGGAAACCATCGCTATGGGGTGAACCCTGGCATGCGCGGGCGCTCACCGCCCCTTGAAGACCGGCTTGCGTTTCTCCAGGAACGCCCGGTAGCCCTCGCGGAAATCCTCCGTGCCGAAGCAGTGGTAGCATTCGGCGATCTCCGCTTCCGACAGCGGGGCGGGGTCGGACAGGCGGCGGACGAACTGCTTGTGCAGGCGGGCGGCCAGCGGGGCGCCCCCGGCGATTCGTTCGCAGGTCCCGGCGATTTCCTCCTCGAAAGCGTCGTCGGCGACGAGGCGGTGAACCAGCCGCTTGTCCTTGGCCTCCTCCGCGCCGAAGACGCGGCCCTCCAGCAGGATCTCCAGCGCCGCCGGGCCGCCCGCGATGTCGTGGAGCAGCTTCAGCTCGGGCAGCGCCATGGAGATGCCGAGCCGGCTGACCGGCACGCCGAAGCGGCTGCCCGCCGTGCACACCCGCAGGTCGCAGGCCAGCGCCACGGCCAGACCGATGCCGCAGCAGGCGCCCTGGATGGCCGCCAGCGTCGGGTGCGGCAGGTCGCGCAGCAGGGTCAGCCCCTCGTCCATCAGCACGCCGTAGTCGGCGCCCTGCTCGGGGCTGTTGCGCTCCGTCTCGAATTCGGAGATGTCGGCGCCGGGGCTGAAGGCCCGCCCGCCGGCGCCGCGCAGCACCACCGCGCGCACCGTCCCGTCGGCGCCGAGCCGGCGCAGCAGCGGGATCAGCGCCTGCCACATCGGCTTGTCGAAGGCGTTCAGCTTGTCGGGGTTGCTGAGGGTCAGCGTGGCGACGCCGCCGTCGCGGCTCAGGGTCACGGTGCCGGCCATGGCCTGTCGGGCTCCCCATCCATTCGGTTGCGTATGGGGCAGACCACAAACACCGGCGGCCCCGTTCCGTCAAGGGCTTCGCAAAGGCTGCTTCCACTCTGGACCGCAGGGCCGCGGGTCCCCATAGTTCGTAGCCGGGACTTCACCGGACGGAGACGACGCCGCGATGCAAACGGGATTGGCGCGAACGGGATTGGCCGCTTTCACCCTAGCCGCCGCTCTGGCCGCCGCTCCGATGGGCTCGCCCGCCTTCGCGGCGAAGGACGAGCTGGTGATCGGCATGACCCAGTTCCCGTCCAACTGGCACCCCTCCATGGAAGCGATGATGGCCAAGAGCTACGTCCTGTCCATGGCGCGCCGGCCCTTCACCGCCTACGATCCCGACTGGCGGCTGACCTGCATGCTCTGCACCGAGCTGCCGGCTCTGGACAAGGGCACCGCGGAGTACGAGACGCGGGCCGACGGCAAGAAGGGCATCAAGGTCACCTACACCATCAACCCCAAGGCGACCTGGGGCGACGGCACGCCGGTGACGACCGAGGACGTGCTGTTCACCTGGACGGTCGGCAAGCACCCGCAGAGCGGCTACAGCAACTTCGACCTGTTCGCGCGCGACATCGTGGCGATCGACGCCAAGGACGAGCGCACCTTCACCATCCACCGCGACAAGGCGGTGTGCAGCTACGCCGAGATCAACGACTTCGAGATCCTGCCCGCCCATCTGGAGCGCGCGGTGTTCGAGGCCGACCCGGCGACCTACCGCAACCGCTCCAAGTACGAGACCGACACGACAAACCCCGGCCTGTGGTTCGGCCCCTACCGCATCGCCCAGGTCGAGCCGGGCAGCCATGTGGTGCTGGAGCCCAACCCGACCTGGTGGGGGGCGAAGCCGGCCTTCAAGCGGGTGATCGTGAAGTCCATCGAGAACACCGCCGCGCTGGAGGCCAACCTGTTGGCCGGGCAGGTCGACATGGTGCCGGGGGAGACCGGCCTGCCGCTCGACCAGGTGCTCGCCTTCGAGAAGCGGCACGGCAGCCGCTACAACGTCTTCTACAAGCCGGGCCTGTTCTTCGAGCATGTCGAGCTGAACCTCGACAACCCGGCGCTGGCCGATGTGCGGGTGCGCCGGGCGCTGCTCCACGCCATCGACCGCGAGGCGATCTCCAAGCAGCTCTACGACGGGCGCCAGCCGGTCGCCCACAACGAGATCAGCCCCCTCGACCGCGTGCACGCGCCGGGCTACCCGACCTACGCCTTCGACCCGGCGCTGGCCGGCAAGCTGCTGGACGAGGCGGGGTGGAGCGAGCGGCGCGCCGGGGTGCGCCACAACGCCAAGGGGGAGCGGCTGTCGCTGGAGATCATGACGACCGCCGGCAACCGCTCCCGCGAGGTGCTGCAGCAGGTGCTCCAGGCGCAATGGCGGCAGGCCGGGGTGGAGGTGCGCATCGTCAACGAGCCGGCCCGCGTCCTGTTCGGCGACACGCTGGAGAAGCGCCGCTTCAAATCGATGGCGCTGTTCGCCTGGATCAGCGCGCCGGAGAACATCCCGCGCACCATCCTGCATTCCAGCATGATCCCGACGGAGGCCAACAACTGGGCGGGCCAGAACTACACCGGCTACAAGAACCCGGAGATGGACAAGGTCCTGGAGGACCTGGAGCATGTCTGCGAGCCCGACGCCAACCGCGCGCTGTGGGCGAAGCTGCAGGCGCTCTACGCCCAGGACCTGCCGAACCTGCCGCTGTTCTTCCGCGCCGATCCGTTCATCCTGCCGTCCTGGCTGGACGGCGTGGTGCCGACCGGGCATCTGGATTCCAGCACGCTGTGGATCGAGACGTGGAAGGCGAAGGAGTGAGAGAGGTGATGCAGACCCTTGCCCCCACCCCGCCCCTCCCCCGCTTCGCAGGGGAGGGAGCCTTCTGCGAAGCGGCGGCAGTCCCCTCCCCTGCGTCAGCGGGGGAGGGTTAGGGTGGGGGCAAAACGTTTCGTCGTGGGATTGTTTTCCCCATGACCCGCTTCCTCGCCTCCCGCCTGCTGCAGGCGCTGGTCGTCCTGCTGCTGATGAGCTTCGTCATCACCGTCCTGATGACGCTGATGCCGGGCGATCCGGTGGACATGATGCTGGCCGGCAACCCGCGCGCCACCCCCGCCGACGCGGCGCGGCTGAAGGCGCTCTACGGCCTCGACAAGCCGTTGCTGGAACGCTACTGGCATTGGCTCCAGGCGGCGCTGATGGGGGATTTCGGCTTCTCGCGGCTCTACGCGCAGCCGGTGCTGACGATCCTGTTGCCGCGGCTGGGCAACACGCTGCTGCTGCTCGGCGCGGCGATGGCGCTGACCCTGGCGGTGGCGCTGCCGCTCGGCGTCTACGCGGCGCGGCGGCCCTACGGCTGGGCGGACAACGCCATCAACCTGTTCTGCTTCGCCGGCATCTCCGTCCCGGCCTTCTGGCTGGCGCTGCTGCTGATCCTGCTCTTCGCTGTGGAGCTGCAATGGCTGCCCGCCTCCGGCCTCGGCCCGGTCGGCGGGGAGGGCTGGTGGGAGCGGCTGCCCTACCTCGTGCTGCCGGTGGCCTCGCTGACCCTGGCGAGCATCGGCGGCTACACGCGCTACGTCCGCGCCGCGATGATGGGGGAGCTTCGCCAGGATTACGTCCGCACCGCCCGCGCCAAGGGGCTGGGGGAGGGGCGGGTGGTCTGGCGCCACGCGTTGCGCAACGCGACCATCCCCATCGTGACCATCGTGGCGCTGGAGTTCGGCGCCCTGTTCTCCGGCGCGCTGGTGACCGAGACGATGTTCGCCTGGCCGGGCATGGGCAAGCTGATCTACGACAGCATCATGGGCAACGACCTGAACGTGGCGCTGGTGGCGCTGCTGTTCGCCACGCTGACGACGCTGGCCGGCAACCTGCTGGCCGATGCCGCCTACGCCGGGCTGGACCCGCGCATCTCCTTCAAGGGGGACGGGGCGTGAGGGCCGGGCGCCTGAAGGCCGGGCGCTTCCTGCGGCGCTTCGCCCGCCACCGGCTGGCGGTGGCCAGCGCCCTGCTGCTGCTCGTCCTGGCCATCGCGGCGGCGGCGGCGCCCTGGGTGGAACACTGGCTGGGGGTGGAGGCGACGGGCATCAGCCTGCTCGACCGCTTCGGCCCACCCTCGGCCCTGCACCCGCTGGGCACGGACGAGCTGGGGCGCGACGTGCTGGTGCGGCTGCTCTACGGCGGGCGGGTGTCGCTGTTCGTGGGCGTGGCAGCGGCGCTGGCCTCCGCCGTCATCGGCACGGGGATCGGGCTGCTGGCCGGTTACTTCGGCGGGCGGCTCGACGATCTGCTGATGCGGGTCACCGACGGGCTGATCGCCCTACCGCTGCTGCCGCTGCTGATCGTGCTGGGCGCCATCGACCTGACGCGGCTGGGCATCCCGCCGGAAGTGGCGGGATCGGAGGACGCCAGCCTGCTGCGCATCGTCGTTCTGGTGGCGCTGTTCGGCTGGACGACGGTGGCGCGGCTGGTGCGCGGGGCCACCCTGTCGGCGCGGCGGCGCGACTATGTGCGGGCGGCGGTGGCGATGGGGGCGGGCAGCCGCCGGATCATGCTGGCCCACATCCTGCCGAACGTCGCCGCCCCCGCCGTTGTGGCGACGACACTGACGGTCGGCAACGTGATCCTGCTGGAATCGGTGCTGAGCTTCCTCGGGCTGGGCATCCAGCCGCCTCTGCCCTCCTGGGGCAACATGCTGACCAACGCGCAGGAGCTGGTGGGAACGGCGCCGCTGCTGGCGGTGTGGCCGGGGCTGTTGATCTTCCTGACGGTGATCGCCGTCAACCTGCTGGGCGACGGGCTGCAGGACGCGCTGGACCCGCGGGTGGTGGGGAAGCGGTAGGGGAGCGAGGTCTTGCCCCCACCCTGACCCTCCCCCGCTTCGCAGGGGAGGGGAAAAACCTCCCTCTCCTGCGTCAGCGGGGGAGGGAAGGGGCCCGCGGCGCAAGCCGTGGGAAGGGTGGGGGCAACCCTCCCTTCACTTCTCCCTTTGAAACTTCGCCGCCCCCGCCGCCATCGGGATCAGCCGCACCGCATAAGGCGACGTCTGCATCTGCGCCACCGCCTGGGCCGGACCCGGAACGCGCTCGCGGTAGCCGACGACCACATCGCCGCCGGACGCCCGCGCGCTGACGATGGACACGCCGTAGCCGCCGGTGTCGCGCGGGCCGAGGAAGACCGCCGCGGCCATGCGGTCGCCGGGCAGGGGACCCGGCGCGGCCTCGCCGACGCGGGCCCAGAGGTCGTTCCATTCCTGCGGGTTGCGCGCGACCACATAGGCGCGCTCGTAGGCTTGGCTGCGGTCGCCCTGCCAATAGGTGCCGGGATCGGCGTCGGCGGGGAGCAGGGCCTGCGGCTCCGCCCCGTCCGGGGCGGTCTGGCAGGCGCCGAGAAGGGGAAGCGTGACGGCGAGGGCAAGCAAGGCGACGGCTGGGCGGGTCATGCGGCGGCTCACTCCGGCACCGCCATGCCGCGCTTGACCGCCGGGCGCTCAGCGACCGCGTCGTGCCAGCGCTTCAGGTTGGGGTAGCGGTCCAGCACGTTGCCCTCCGCCTTGGCCGCCACGGCGACGAAGGGGAAGCAGGCGATGTCGGCGATGGAGTAGGCGCCGCCGGCCAGATACTCCGACCCGCCCAGACGCTCCTCCATCGCGGCGTGGATGCGCTGCAGCTCGCCTTTGAAATAGTCGATGGCGTAGGGGATCTTCTCCGGCGCCATGACCGCGAAGCGGAACTTGCTCAAGCCCGAGGGGCCGAGGTCGCTGACGCCCAGCATCAGCCAGCTCATCGCCTCCGCCCGCTCGTCCTCGTCCTCGGGCAGCAGGCGGCCGGTGCGCTCCGCGTAGTGCAGCAGGATGGCCCCCGACCCGAACAGGCGGCGCTTCCGGCCGCCGGGCAGATCCTCGACGACGGCCGGGATCTTGCCGATCGGGCTGACCGCCAGATAGTCGGGCTGACGGCCTTCGCCGGCCACGAGGTCAACCTTGTGGACCTTGTAGGTGAGACCCAGCTCTTCCAGCAGGATCGAAGCCTTTTGCCCGTTCGGCGAGGCGAAGGTGTAGAGCGTGATCATCGGTGCCCGTCCCTGGAGCCTGTCCCTTTGCCGTGTCCGCAAAGGCGTTCAACAGGCGCCAGTTTCGCCGATTTGCGCGCGGAAGGCCAGAGGCAGGCAAAAAGCGCCTTTTGCCTGCCGTTCCGAGGGGCTCCGTCGTCACACCGCGCGGCTGTGCTTCCCGGCGCCGGTGGACAGGTAGGTGTCGAAGCGCGCGGCGACGATGCGCATCAGCGGGCGGGCGGGTTCCGGCACATGGACGCGGCGGCCCTCCACCACGGCGACCCCGTCGGCCACCAGATCGGCCATCGCCTCCAGGTCGTCGTCGAAGGTCCCGGCGGCCAGCCCGTGGGCCTCGGCCACCGCGCCGACGTCCACCGACAGGTCGCACATCAGCCGCACGATCAGGTCGCGGCGCAGCCGGTCGTCGGCGGTCAGCGTCAGCCCCTTGCCGGTCGGGAATTGTCCGGCCTCGACGGCCTGGGCGTACTGGTCGAAGGGAACGGCGTTCTGCACATAGCCCTGCGGCAGCGCCCCGATGGAGGAGGCGCCGAAGCCCAGAAGCACCTCCGCGTCGTCGGTCGTGTAGCCCTGGAAGTTGCGGCTGAGCCGTCCCTCGCTCTGCTGCACGGCCAGCTCGTCGTCGGGCCGGGCGAAATGGTCGAGGCCGATGGGCTGGAAGCCGGCGTCGGTCAGCACCCCGGCGATGGCCGCGAACTGCTCCCACCGGCCGAGCGTGCCGGCGAGCGCCGACTCGTCGATCTTCTTCTGGTGCGTCTTCATCCACGGCACATGGGCGTAGCCGAAGACCGACAGCCGGTCCGGCGTCATGGTCAGGGCGATCTCCGCGGACCGCGCGACGCTCTCCACCGACTGGCCGGGCAGGCCGTACATCAGGTCGAGGTTGATGTGGCGGATGCCGTTGGCGCGCAGCCACTCCAGCGCCTGCTCGGTCTGCTCCTGCGGCTGGATGCGGTTGATGGCGGCCTGCACCGCGGCGTCGAAGTCCTGCACGCCGAGCGAGGCGCGGTTGACCCCGGCGCGGCCCAGCGCCTCGGCCATCTCGCGGGTCAGGGTGCGCGGGTCGATCTCCACCGCGATCTCCGCGTCCGGCGTCACGTCGTAGCGCTCGCGCAGCAGGGCGATCAGCGATTCGAAGTCGTCCGGCGCCATCATGGTCGGGGTGCCGCCGCCGAAATGGATGTGACGCACCCGCAGCCGTCCGGAAATGCGATCGGCGACCATGCCGATCTCGCGACGCAGATGGCCGAGATACTCGGCGATGGGGGCGTAGCGGGCGACGATCTTGGTGTGGCAGCCGCAGTACCAGCACATCTTCGCGCAGAAGGGCACGTGCAGGTACAGCGACCCCGTGTGGGCCGCCGTGTCCAGCTCCGCCAGCCAGCCCGCGTAGCGCTCCGCCCCCACGGCGGCGGTGAAGTGCGGCGCCGTCGGGTAGCTGGTGTAGCGGGGCACCCGCAACCCGTCGTACTTGGCCAGCAGGGCGGCGTTCAGCGGGGCGGTCGGGGCGGCGGTGGCGCAGGCCACGGGGGAGATCGCGTTCATGGCGGGGAGGATCGTGCAGACCGCCTCCCGCCGCTTTGACACAAGTCAAGCGTTCGAACGCCCGCCCGTCAGCTTCGCCCGTCAGGCGGCTGCGGCCAGACGGTTCTCCAGATGCTCCAGCAGCAGGTTCAGATTGCGGCGGTTCGCCTTGAAGCCGATGTCGAAGAGGGCGCCGACCACCGGGACCGAGCCGCCGGCCCAATCCACGGCCATGTTGGCGACCATCCGGGCGATCAGGCTTTTCGGAAGATCGAAGCGGGCGGCTTCCATGATGATGTAGGCGGCCACCACGGTGGTCGCCGTGCTGCCGGCGACCGGGACCAGTGCGGCGATGCCGTCCAGCCCGACGGGGATGCGCGTGCCGGGAACGCGCCAGCGCGTGTCCATCAGCCGGGTCAGCCGGCGCAGCCGCTCCAGCCGTTCCAGGTCGATGTGGATGACCGGCGGCGCCGTGGCGACGCCCGAGAGGGTGGAGGCGGGCGCGGGGCGCGTGCGGATGTCGCTCATGGGGCTTCACCGGAGCAGGAGAGCCGCCGTGGGGAGCCGCCGGCGGAGGAAGCCGTGGGCGGAGCCGGTCGGGCGTGTCGGGTTGAGCAACCCGCGGCTGTCCCCCGCGGTTCCCGGCCTATCTCCATCGGGTGCCCGGCACCACGGACGCGCTCACGGCCCGGACGGGGCCGTCGTCATACGGATGATCGCGCGGACGCAGGGTCATCGTCCGAACGGAGAGGGGGGTTGACGACCGGATGCGGCGAATGGACGCGCAGTCCGGATTTGCGGAAGCCAAGCGATTGTTGTTTCGACGATTTTTCCGGAATCGCTGGGTTTTCAAACGGCCATATGCCGAAGGCATCTCTGGTCTGGGGCGTCCCAAAGCACAACAATGGTGCGCGCAGGTCGAGACTTTAGACCGAAAAGAACCGAACGGGCACCCGCTCCACAGGGTGATGGGCGGGGCACCAGTCATCGGAAAAAGCAGGGAGGATCGTCATGACCACACTCTATTGCGCCTGCTGCGGACAGCCGTTCCGCCGCAGTTCGCCGCGCGGCCCGGCGCCGCTCTACTGCTCGCGCGATTGCCGCCGCCAGATCGAGGTCCGCCGCCGCGTCTGGGCGTCGCTGCGGGCAGCGGAACGGACGGCCGCCGCGCCGCTGCCGCCGGTGGTTCCGGCCGGGGCGGGGGCTTTCCATAGGGTGGAAACAGTGTGGGAGCGCGCCTCCGCCTGATCAGGCGCCACATGGGGTCTGCGCGTTTTTTGGTCGGTTTGGTTGTGGCCCCCTCTAAAACAGCAGGGCTGCCATACCATATAGGAGGACGCTACATGATGAGCGTTCCCCCTGAACCGAGGGCTTTTCCGAACACGGCCATGACCCAGAACACGCGATCCCCCCGCACCGTTTCCCGCACTCCGGCCCGCGCCTTCGGCGCCGTCGCTCTGGCGCTGGCCGTGGCGCTGACCGCCGGTACCGCCGACGCCCGCGCCGGCAAGAGCAGTTCCGCGGGCAGCCGCGGCTCGCGCACTTACGAGGCGCCGGCCCAGACCAACACCGCGCCGCGCGCCGCCCCGATGGAGCGCTCGGCGGCCCCGGCCCAGACCCCGGGCGCCCAGCAGCCGGGCATGCAGCAGCCGGGCATGGCGTCCCCGGCGGCAGCGCAGCGCGGCGGCTTCTTCTCGCGCGGCGGCTTCATGCCGGCCCTGATGGGCGGCCTGATCGGCGCCGGCATCGCCGGCATGCTGTTCGGCGGCGGCTTCCTCGACGGGCTGGGCAGCTTCGCGGGCATCCTGGGCTTCATCCTCCAGATCCTGCTGGTCGTCTTCCTGGTCCGGCTGGCGATGCGCTTCTTCCGCAACCGTTCGGCGGGCGCGGCGCGGCCGGCGGGCATGGGCGCTTCCAACGCCGCCTATGCCGGCCCGAACCCGGGCGCCATGAACCGCGAGGCGGTGGACGCGCGCTCGAACCCGCTGGGTGGTGGCGCTCGCGGCAGCGCCGCGGCGGGGCCGGCTTCGTCCGGCCGTCCGGGCGTGCGCCGTGACGACCTGGGCATCGGCCCGGCCGACTACCAGGCGTTCGAGCAGACTCTGGTCGCGGTCCAGACCGCCTACGGCAACGAGGACCTGACGGCCCTGCGCAGCGCCGTGACGCCGGAGATGGCCTCCTACTTCACCGAGGAACTGGCGGCCAACCACAACCGCGGCGTGGTCAACCGTCTGTCCGACGTCCGCCTGCTCCAGGGCGACCTGGCCGAGGCGTGGCGCGAGGGCAACGTGGAATACGCCACCGTGGCGATGCGCTTCTCGCTGACCGACGTGACGGTGGACCGTGCGAGCAACCGCGTGGTCGAGGGCGACCCGAACCGTCCGGTCGAAGCCACGGAAATCTGGACCTTCACCCGTCCGCGCGGCGGCCGCTGGGTCCTGTCGGCGATCCAACAGGCCGGCTGATCCACTCTCCACTCCTCAACCGGTCTTGCGGGGGGGGCGTCCGAAAGGGCGCCCCCTTTCGCATTTCCGGACTCCCCTGGGCAGATGGGACATGATAGAACATATCAGGAACAAATACCTGCTCAGCGGAAGCGAGTCATGCCCGAACGTCCTGTGCCTGGGTCTTGGATCGAAGCGCCCCCGCCGGATCGGGCGGCCATTCTGGCCGATCTGCGCGCCCGCATCCGGGGCCTGGAAGGGCTGGGCGGAGAAGGGGCGCGGGTGCTGCCCTTCGGACTGCCGGATCTCGACGGGGCCTTTCCGGCGGGCGGGCTGCCGCTCGGCTGCCTGCACGAGCTGGCGGGGGAGGAGCCGGGGGCCGGGACGGCCTTCGCCGCGCATCTGCTGGCCCGCCTCGCCAGCGCGGCAGCGCCCGCGCTGTGGGTCGTGCGCGGGCGCGACCTGCACGCCGCCGGGCTGGCCGCCTATGGGCTGACGCCCGACCGGCTGATCGCCGTGCGCGCGACCCGCGACACTGACGCCCTGTGGGCGATGGAGGAGGCGCTGCGCTGCAAGCGGCTGTCCGCCGTGCTGGGGGAGGTCGGGGGGCTGGACCTGACGGCGAGCCGCCGGCTGCAGCTGGCTGCCGAGTCATCGGGTGTGACGGGATTCCTGTTGCAGAGCGCCGCCCGCCGCTCGGCGGCAAGCGCGGCGGTCACCCGTTGGCGGATCGCGCCGGCACCCAGTTGGACGGCGGAGCCGGGCGTCGGCGATCCGCGCTGGCGCGCCGAACTGGAGCGCTGCCGGGGCGGTCGTCCGGGGTCGTGGCTTCTGGACTGGCGTGACGGTGCCCTGGTCCCGGCGCAAGCATCGGAGCAGGCCGTTCCCGCGCCGGCATCCACGTCCACCCCGGTTCGGCGTCCGGCTCCGGCGGGCGGACACGGGCCGTCCTGGGCCGAGGTGGCGTGATGAGGACGGAAGGACGGGCGGTGATGTCGCTTACGCGACAGCCGTTCGAGATGTCGCTTACGCGACAGCCGCCCGTCGTCTTCCGATCAGTAGTTGGTGGTCCAGTCGGGCAGGGGATGCCCGGTTTCGTCATCCGGATCGGTGTGAAGCGGAAAGGGCGCGTCGTCCGCGTAGAGCGGCAGTTGCCGGGCGAATTCCGCCGATTCCTGAGCCCGGCGTTGTTCCAACAAGCGGGCGGCCAAATGAGCGGGCAGCATGGCAAGCCTCCTTCTGAGCGTCGGGAGAGCCTGGGGAGCGGTCCTGTCGACCGCCCTCGGCCCAACCCGTCCTGTGTGTCTGGACGCTATCATGCAAGGTCCAGGCCTCTAAGTGATGCAGATCACGCGTTATGCAAACTTTAATGCGCCCGGTTTCTTTTTCAGCCCCCGTTTCTTTTTTGAGGCCCGTTCCTTTTTTCGGATGGGAAGCTCATAGTCCCCGCCTCCCGCTTTTTCCGCCGATGTTCCTTCTTCCGAGACCGACCATGCACGCCGAACCCTGCCCCACCTGCCTAAAACCTATGCATTTGTGCGTTTGCGAGGCGGTGGAGCCGATCGACAACGCCGTCTTCCTGCTCATCCTCCAGCACCCGCAGGAAAAGCGCGAGACGCTGGGCACCGCGCAGATCGCCCATCTCCAGTTCAAGAACTCCGCGCTGAAGGTCGGGCTGAGCTGGTCGAACCTGAAGCGCATCCTGGGGCGCGAGGTCGACTACAAGCGCTGGGGCGTGCTCTATCTCGGCCCGGTCAAGCAGGGTGCGGCTCCTCTGCCGGAAGTGTCCGTGGTGGACAAGGGCGGCGTCCCGCAGAAGGACAGCGAACTGGTGCTGGGCGACCTGGAGGGCGTCATCGTCCTGGACGGCACCTGGAGCCAGGCCAAGACACTGTGGTGGCGCAACCCGTGGCTCCTGAAATGCCGCCGCATCGTGCTGAACCCGCAGTTCCGCTCCCTCTACGGGCAGGCCCGCAAGGAGCCGCGGCGCGACAGCGTCTCAACCCTGGAGGCGGCCGCCTTCCTGCTGTCGCGGCTGGAGGCCGAGCCGGCGCTCCTCGACCGCGCGCTGAAGCCCTTCGCGCTGCTGCTGAAGAAGCTGCGCGCGCCGCGCCCGCGCCCCGTTCTGCCGCCCCGCGCGGAGGCGGCGGAACCGGCGGCGGATCAGGCTCCGGATCAGGCCCCGAATCAAAACGAGGCGGAATAATCCGCGCCTCTTCCGGGATCGCCCTTTCCAGGTAAGCCCCCCTCGACCAGGGCGGCCGAGGCAACCAATGCGCTGTTGCGCTGTTGGGGATTGCATCGGCCGCTCGGGCCTCAACCAAGGGAGCGATCCATGAAGGGCGTTTTGCTGTGGCTTGTCGGTATTCCCATTCCGATCATTCTTCTGCTGTACCTGTTCAACGTCCTCTGATCGGGCCTCTGACCGGCTTGACGGCACGGACCGGCGGCGCCACATGCGAACCGCGCCGCCCTCCGCGCGCACGGCAAGAGACGAGGACCATGGCCCGCGATTTCGTTCCCTTCGGACTGACCGTCTGCGGCATCGAGGAGCTGAACGGCTTCTGCGAGGCCGGCGTGACTCACGTCCTGTCGATCCTCGACCCCGGCCATCCGGAGCCGACCGCCTTCGGCTCCTACGGCGAGCACAAGCGGCTTGAACTGCGCTTCCACGACATCATCGACCCCTACATGGGCCAGTCCCTGCCGCAGCGCGCGGACGTCGAGCGCATCCTGGCCTTCGGGCGCGACCTGATGACCGAGCCGACCGGGGTGGGTGGGCTGCTGGTCCATTGCCACGCCGGCATCTCGCGCTCGACCGCCGCCCTGACCATGATCCTGGCCCAGGCCAGTCCCGACCGCCCCGCCGCCGAGGCGATGGCCGCCGTGGTCGGCATCCGCCACAAGGCGTGGCCCAACCTGCGCATGATCGAGTTCGCCGACGAGATCCTGGAGCGCCGGGGCGAGCTGGTCGCCGCCGTCCGCGCCCGTCACCGGAGCTACGGCCGGGAGCGTCCCGATCTGGTCCAGTTCATGATCGACAACGGCCGGGTGCGCGAGGTCGCGGACCTGATCGACTGACCGTTCCTTTCCAACCGCTTCTCAGCGGAAGTTCCGCCCCTCCGGGAAGACCGCGGCGGCGGAGCGGTTGGGCAGCGCGTCGGGGTCGGTCAGGTCGCGCAGCCGGTGCGTCAGGTCGGTCAGCCGCTCGACGCGCAGGTGGATGACCTCGCCGCCTTCCAGGTTGGGCTTGCCGCTGCGCTCCACCCGGCCGGTGGCGGCGATCAGGCGGGCGCCGATGATCGTCTTCCGGAAGCGCTCGAACACGTCCGGCATGATGACGAGGTTGGCGATGCCGGTCTCGTCCTCCAGCGTGATGAAGACCACGCCCTCGGCGCTGCCCGGCCGCTGCCGGACCAGCGCCAGCCCCGCCACGGTCAGCCGCGTGCCGGCCCGCACCTTGCCCAGCCGTTCGGTCGGGACCACCCCGGCGAAGCCATCGCGCAGCAGCGCCATGGGATGCGCCTTCAGCGACAGGCACAGGCTGCCGTAGTCCATCACCACATGCTCGCCCAGCGCCATGGCGGGCAGGAGCGCCTGCGGCTCCTCCTGGGCGGAGTCGGCGAGGCCGGCGAACAGCGGCAGCGGCTGCGCCCCCAGCGCCTTCACCGCCCACAGCGCGGCGCGCCGGTCCAGCCCGACGGAGCGGAAGGCGTCGGCCTTGGCCAGCCGCTCCAGCCCGGCGACCGGCATGCGCGCGCGGCGCCACAGGTCGTAGGGATCGCGGTAGCCCGCCCCGCGGCACAGCACGAGTTGATGCGCGTCCTCCTCGTCCATCCCCCGGACCAGCCGCAGGCCGAGCCGCAGGGCATGCCTTATTCCCTCTCCCGCCCCGGGAGAGGGTGGCCGCGCAGCGGCCGGGTGAGGGTGCATCCAAGGATTGGCGCGCTGATTCTCGGCGTTACCCTCACCCTCCCGCCTTTGGCGGGTCCCTCCCTCTCCCGGGGCGGGAGAGGGTGACAGGGATTCCAGCGTGCAGTCCCAGCCGGAGGCGTTCACGTCCGGGGGCAGCACGGTCACCCCGTGCTCGCGGGCGTCGCGGACGATCTGGGCGGGGGCGTAGAAGCCCATGGGCTGGCTGTTCAGCAGGGCCGCGGCGAAGACGTCCGGGTGATGGCACTTCATCCAGGCCGACACATAGGCCAGCAGGGCGAAGCTCGCCGCGTGGCTCTCGGGGAAGCCGTACTCGCCGAACCCCTCGATCTGCTGGAAGCAGCGCTCGGCGAAGGCGCGGTCGTAGCCTTTGCCGACCATGCCCTCGATGAACCGGTCGCGGAAAAGCTGGACCTCTCCGGTCTTGCGGAAGGTCGCCATGGCGCGGCGCAGCCGGTCGGCGTCCTCCGCGCTGAAGCCGGCGCCGACGATGGCGATCTGCATCGCCTGTTCCTGAAACAGCGGCACGCCCAGCGTCCTGTCCAGCACCGCCTTCAGGTCGGGGGATGGGTAGGTCACGACCTCCTCGCCGCTGCGGCGGCGCAGGTAGGGATGGACCATGTCGCCCTGGATCGGACCGGGCCGCACGATGGCGACCTGGATCACCAGATCGTAAAACCTCTTGGGCCGCAGGCGGGGCAGCATGGACATCTGCGCCCGGCTTTCCACCTGGAAGACGCCCAGGCTGTCGGCCCGGCACAGCATGTCGTAGGTCGCCGGGTCCCCCTGCGGCACCGTCGCCAGCGTCAGGTCGCTGTCATAATGCTGCTTCAATAGATTGAAGCCGCGGTGCAGGCAGGTCAGCATCCCCAGCGCCAGCACGTCCACCTTCAGGATGCCCAGCGCGTCGATGTCGTCCTTGTCCCACTCGATGGTCGTGCGGTCCTTCATGGCGGCGTTGGCGATGGGGCACAGGTCGCTCAATGGGCCGCGGGTGATGACGAAGCCGCCGACATGCTGCGACAGGTGGCGGGGGAAGCCGATCAGCTCCTGCGCCAGTTCCAGCGTCTGGCGCAGCCGCGGGTCGTCGGGGTCGAAGCCGTATTGCCGGGCGCGCTCCCCGTCCACGCCGTGGCGGCTCCAGCCCCATACGGAGGAGGACAGCCGCGCCACCAGATCGGCGGACAGTCCCATGGCCTTGCCGACCTCGCGGATGGCGCCGCGGGCGCGGTAGCGGATGACGGTGGCGGTCAACCCGGCCCGCTCGCGCCCGTATTTCCGATAGATGTACTGGATGACCTCTTCGCGCCGCTCATGCTCGAAATCCACGTCGATGTCCGGCGGCTCGTTGCGGGCCGAGGAGATGAAGCGTTCGAACAGCAATCTGGTGGTGGCGGGATCGACCGAGGTGATGCCCAGGCAATAGCAGACCGCCGAATTGGCCGCCGAGCCGCGCCCTTGGCAGAGGATGCCCTCCGAGCGGGCGTAGCGCACGATGTCGTGCACCGTCAGGAAATAGGGCGCGTAGCCCAGTTGCCCGATCAGCGCCAATTCGCGGTGCAGGGTCTGCGCCACCGTCTCCGGCACGCCGTCCGGGTAGCGGCGGGCGGCGCCGGCCCAGGTCAGATCGGTCAGCGTCTCCTGCGGGCTGCGCCCGTCCCCCGCCACCTCGTCCGGGTATTCGTAGCGCAGCTCCTCCAGCGAGAAGCGGCAGGCGGCGGCGATCTCCACCGTGCGGGCGACCGCGTCGGGGTGGCGGTGGAACAGGCGGGCCATCTCCACCCCGGCCTTCAGGTGCCGCTCGGCGTTGGCGGACAGGCGCCAGCCCGCCTCGTCGATGGTCGTGCCGTTGCGGATGCAGGTCATCACGTCGGCCAGCGGGCGGCGGGCGGGGGTGTGGTAGAGCACGTCGTTGGTCGCCACCAGCGGCACCCGCTCCGCCTCCGCCAGCCCGGCCAGCCAGGACAGCCGCCGCTGGTCGTCGCCGCGGTAGCGGTGGCTGGCGGCGAGGTGCAGGCGGTCCCCCAGATCGTTGCGCCAGCCGCGCAGCGCGTGGACGAAGGCGGGGTCGCGCTGGTCCGGCGGCACCAGCAGGAACAGCATCCCCTCCGCATGGTCCAGCACGTCGGCGCGGCCGATGAAGCAGGCCCCCTTGGGCGCCCGCCGCTTGCCCAGCGTCAGCAGCCGCGACAGCCGCGCGTAGGCCGCCCGGTCGGTGGGGTAGGCGAGCAGGCTGTCCGCGTCGGTCAGGTCCAGCCGGCAACCGACGATCAGACGGAGGCCGTGCTTGCTGGCGGCGGCGTGCGCCTGCACCACCCCGGCCAGCGAGTTGCGGTCGGTCACCGCGACGGCGGCGTGGCCGAGGCCGGCGGCGGTCAGCGCCAGCTCGTCCGGGTGGGATGCGCCCTCCAGGAAGGTGAAGCTGGTGGAGACCTGGAGTTCGGCGTAGGGGGTCATGGCGGCCTCATCACCCGAAGAAGCCGTGCAGGAACCACAGCGCCGCCACGCCGGGCCGGTACAGCCCCTGCCGATAGACCCAGAAGCGGCGGCCGGCCTCGTCCTCGACGCGGTAATAGTCGCGGGGCTCGCCGTCGCGCCGCCACCATTCGGCCTCGATCCGCTCCGGCCCGTCGGCACGGCGGATGCGGTGCCGGGCGCCGCGCCAGAGGAACATCACCGGCGGGTCGTCGGGAACCAGGGCCATGGCCTCGATGGGCTCCGGCGGGGCGAGCAGCCGCACCGGGCGCGGGCGGTCGGCGGGCCACATCGCACCGCCGGGGGCGTCCGCGAAGGCCGAGGCGGGGGCCACGCTGCGCTCCGGCAGCCAGCTTTGCCGCGGGACCAGCCGCAGCACCGCCCGCTCCCCCAGCCGGTTGCCCAGCCGGTCCATCAGCTCTCCCAGCTCCGGCTGCCCGTCCGCACGGCCGTCCGTTGTGCCATCCAGCGCGGCCTGTGCGGCGGCGAGCGGGCCGGCCTCGGTGGCCGACAGCACCATCAGCTCCAGGCCGGGGCCGGGCTCCACGCGGTCGAGCTTCTGGGCGAACAGCCGCATCAGCGCGTCCGGGCGGCGCACCGGGTGGCCGGTGCCGATGGCCAGCGTCTGGGGCGTGTCCTCCAGCCGGCGGTCCACCCGGTGCAGTTCCAGCCGCAGCCGGCGGGCGCCCTCGCCGGTGTTCTCCAGCCCGGCGCAGAGGGCGGCCAGCAGGCGGCGCAGCGCCTCGGCGATGGGCTCGGCGGTGGTGATCGGCTCGGGCAGGGCGAGGCGGACGCTGTGCGGCGGCACCGGCAGGCGGGGGGAGAGCGGCTCGTCCAGCCGTCCGTAGGCCTGGTCGAGCCGTTGCAGCAGTTCCGGCCCGAAGCGGGCGGCCAGGGTGGCGCGGGGGAGGGCGTGCAGGTCCCCGATCCGCCGCAGACCCACCGCGGCCAATCCCTGCACCGTGACGGCGGGCAGGCGCAGCGCGGCGACGGGGAGGGGGGAGAGGAGGGAGGCGGCGAAACCCTTGCCCCCACCCCGACCCTCCCCCGCTGCGCAGGGGAGGGAGCTATCTGTCCCTCCCCTGCGCAGCGGGGGAGGGAGGGACCCGCGAAGCGGGAGGGTGGGGGCACCCCCGCCGAACCGCGCCAGCGCCCAGGCCGCCGCGGGCGTGTCCGCCACCGCCAGCCGCGACTCGAAGCCCGCCGCATTCAGCCGGGCGGACAGGTCGGCGGTCATGGCTTCTTCCCCGCCGAACAGGTGGGCGCAGCCGGTGATGTCCAGCGCCACGCCGTCCGGACCGTCCGGGGTGGTCCAGGGAGTGTAGCGCGTGCACCAGCCGGCGATCCGCTCCAGCAGGCGGGCGTCCGACTCGGGATCGGCGTCGAAGACGGCCAGGGCGGGTTCGATGGCGCGGGCGTCGGCCAGACTCATGCCGGGATGCACCCCGGCCTCCGCCGCGGCGCGGTTGACGGCGGCCACGCCCAGCCGCCCGCGCTCGGCCAGGATGGCGGCCAGGGGATGGTCGCGCCGCTCCGGATGGCGGCGGCTGTGGGCGTCGGTGGCCAGCCGCGGCAGCCACAGGGACAGGATGCGCCGCGCCGTCTGTTCCGCCCGCCCTTTCCCCATGCCACCCTCCCTGCTCCGCTCGCTTCGTCAATCGTTTCGGATCGAACAAAACAAGAACATTCTAGCGGCAAAAGCCGGCGGTTGGGAGTCCCCTTACGGCCTCACCAAGAAGGGGGAGGTCGCCGGGAGGGTCTTGTCCCGTCTCCACGGGACACGACATGGTTGGTATGACACCGATCCGTCCCACCGCCGTGTTCCTGCCCGTCGCCGTCGCGCTCGCCGCCCTTGCCCTGGGGGCCTGTGCTACGGAGGTGCACGACGAGATGCCGGGACGGGCCCAGGCGGCACCGCCGGTGCCCGCGCAGAGCGGCGGGCTGAAGACGCTGCGCCAGATCCAGGCGGAGGAAAACGCCCGCCCAACTCCCGCACCGCGGCCAGAGCCTGCACCCGCTCCGCCGCAGAAGCTCTCCGACGCCTCGCAGGCGCCCGGCCAGCCTTCCAACCAGCCGTCGGTGCGCCGCCGCGGCAGCTCGTCCCCGCCGCCGCCGCCCATCGACCAGCCGGCCACGCCCGCCCTGCCGGCGCCGGGCTCCACCCAGGGGCTGACCGACCGCGCCAAGCGCGACCTGATGAGCCCGGAGGTCGACCGGCTGCGCACCGACGACGCCATGGGCCGGCTCGACCCGCTGCAGCAGCGCGACCTGCTCCGCAAGCAGCAGGACCTCCGCCAGTACGGCCCCGGCCCCCTGGGCTATTGATCTCCCGGTTCTCGAAGCCCGCCACCCTGGTCACTTGACCCCACCCCGCGCAGCGGCCATACCGGCCCGGTGCTGCGCAGAGACGTTGGGGAAAAGGGGTAGGGGATGGTGGCGATCCGGTCGGTTCTTCTGGCGCTCGCATTGATCGGCGCCGGTGCCGCGCCCGCGCTGGCGCGGATGACGGTGACCGGGCCGTTCGGCACCGGCCTGACCGAACCGGTGTGGGTGCTGCAGCATCTGCTCGGCTTCCTCGCCATCGGGCTGTGGAGCGGGCAGAACGGCGGCCCTTCCGTCTGGCAGCTTCCGGTGGCGGCGCTGACCGCGGTGCTGGCCGCCGGGCTGGCCGCGCAGATCGGCATCCGCCTGCCCTACGCCGCGGAGGGGCTGTCGGCGTCGCTGATCCTGATGGGCGGGCTGGTCGCCGCCGGGCTGAAGGTGCCGCTGGCGCTGGGGGTGCTGACGGTCGCCGCGGCGGGGGCCTTCCACGGCTATGTGCACATGGGCGGGCCGCTGTTCTGGGCGGGGCTGTCGTCCGGCGTGCTGCTGGTCATCGGCGCCGGGCTGGGCCTGTCGGTGGCGGTGGGGCAGGCGGCGTCGGGCCGGGTCGTGCAAATGTGTGGCGGCGCGGTAGCACTCGCCGGGGTTCTTGATCTGGCGGGCGTCTTTTAAGCCCCCGACGCCTTGAAAAAGCCGGGCTGCGGGTATTCTTGTAAGAGCGTGTCCAACACACGCCGCCGATGGCCCATGCCGCCGGGACGGCTGGCCAGCAGGAAAGGTGGACCCGCCGGTGCCGCGCGCAGGAGCCAACCCCCGCCTTTCCGCCGCCCGCCTTTCCCCCCAGGGCCTTCCCAGCCGCCGCCATGTGCTGGCCGGTATCGCGGGGGGCGCTCTCCTGGGCCTGCTGCCGCGGGGTGCCGTGGCGCAGGACATCCGCTATTTCCGGATCGGCACGGGCACCACGTCGGGCACCTATTTCCCGATCGGCGGGCTGATCGCCAACGCCATCTCCAACCCGCCCGGCTCGCGCCCCTGCGACCGCGGGGGGAGCTGCGGCGTGCCGGGGCTGATCGCGGTGGCGCAGGCCACGCTCGGCTCCGTGGAGAACATCGAGCTGCTGCGCTCCGGCGCGGTCGAGGCCGGGATGTCCCAGGCCGACATCGCCTATTGGGCCTACACCGGCTCCGGCATCTTCCACGGCAAGGCGCCCTTCGAGGGGCTGCGCTCCATCGGGATGCTCTACGCGGAGGCGATCCAGCTCGTCGTGCGCGCCGACAGCGACCTGCACGGCGTGGCCGACCTGAAGGGCAAGGCCGTCTCGCTGGGGGAGGAGGGCTCCGGCGTGCTGGTGGAGGCGCGGGCGATCCTCGACGCCTTCGGCGTGAAGGAGGCGGAACTGCGGCCCCCGGCCTACCTGAAGCCCGGCACCGCGGCGGACCGGCTGGCCAAGAAGGAGCTGGACGCCTTCTTCATGGTCGGCGGCTTTCCGGTGGCGGCGGTCACCGACGTGGCGAACCGCGAGCCGATCCGCCTGATCCCGCTCGACGGCGAGATGGCCGACCGGCTGCGCATCCGCCAGCGCTTCTATATGGACCAGACCATCCCCGCCGACACCTACCCCGGCGTGCCGGAGATCCACACGCTGGGGGTGGGGGCGGAACTGCTGGTCCGCGCCGACCGCGACCCCGCCCTGATCCACGGCGTCACCAAGGCGCTGTGGCACGAGAACACCCGACGTTTGCTGATCGAGGGCCACCCCAAGGGGCGCAGCTTCGACGCCACCAAGGCGGTCGCCAACGTCTCCGTTCCGCTGCATCCGGGCGCCGAGCGCTACTACCGCGAGGTCGGGCTGATCGGCAACGCCGCCAACGAGCCGACGGGCGGAGCGACGCCCTGATGTCGTCCTATTGCTGCGGGTCGCGTTCGTCCGCGTAGAGGTCCCAGGGCTCCGCCTTGGCGGCGGCCACCCATTCCGCCATGGCCGGCAGCTCCATCACCGCCCGCGCATAATCGCCGCAAGTCCCGTCCATCTCGACTCCGTAGGTGAGGAGGCGCGTCACCACCGGCGCGTACATGGCGTCGGCGATCGAGAAATCGCCGAACAGGAAGGGGCCGCCCGCCCCGAAGCGGGACCGCGCGTCGCGCCACAGGGTGAAGACGCGGACGATGTCGGCCTCGCTCTCGGCGTTGCGGCCCACGCCGGGGCGGAAGGCCTTGAGGTCCATGGACATGTGGGTGCGCAGGGCGACGAAGCCGGAATGCATCTCCGCCGAGACCGACCGCGCCACCGCGCGGGCGTGGGCGTCCGCCGGCCAGAGGGCAGCCTCGGGGAAGGACTCCGCCAGATACTCGCAGATCGCCAGCGAATCCCAGATCACCCGGTCGCCGTGCCGCAGGCAGGGCACCCGGCCGGAGGGCGAATGCTCCGCGATGCGGGCCGCGGTGTCGGGCTGGCGCAGCGGGATGACGATCTCCCGGAAGGGCCGGCCGGTCCGCTTCAACGCCAGCCAGGGCCGCAGGGACCAGGAGGAGAAGGCCTTGTTGCCGATGACCAGCGTCAGGTCGTCCATGGGTGCGCCTCGGTTGCGAAGGGAGGGGGGCGGAGCATGCCTGCCCCGCGCCGATCCGGCAAGCCGGCCCGCAATCCCCCTTTTCAGGGGCGCCCCGGCGCGCCATGCTTTCCTTCATTGTTTCCGTTTCCTGACGAAGGACGCCCGCCTTGCTCGCCACTCTGCTCGCCACGGCCGGTCCCGGCACCGTGACCATCACCCCGCTGAACAAGGCCGGCCTCACCACGTGGCTGGAAGGCCAGCCGCCCGCCACCGCGGCCTGGGTGAAGGCCGTGAACTTCACGGCGGAGGCCGGTTCCATTGCCTTTTTGCCGGGGGCGTTCCTGCCGGGGGAGGGCGGAGCGGTCGCCCGCGTGCTGGCCGGCGTGTCGGCGCTGGACGACCTGTGGGGCCTCGCCGGTCTTCCCAGCGGCTTGCCGCCGGGGAACTATCAGCTGGACGAGGCGGTGGACGCCGCGCTCGACCGCCGCGCCGCCACCCGTCTGGCGCTGGGCTGGGCGCTTGGCAGCTACCGCTTCGGGCGCTACAAGGCGTCGGAGAAGACCTTCGCCAACCTCGTTTGGCCCAAGCACGCCGACCAGGGCGAGGTGCAGCGCACCGCCACCGCGACCTATTTGCTGCGCGACCTCGTCAACACGCCGGCCAACGACCTCGGCCCGGCGGAGCTGGCCGCCGCCGCCGCCGCGCTGGCGTCGGAGTTCGAGGCGGGGCTGGACGTCATCGTCGGCGACGGTCTGCTCGACCGCGACTATCCGGCGATCCACGCGGTGGGCCGGGCCAGCCCGCGCGCGCCGCGGCTGATCGACCTGCGCTGGGGCAACCCGACGCACCCGAAGGTGACCATCGTCGGCAAGGGTGTCTGCTTCGACAGCGGCGGCCTGGACATCAAGCCGTCGTCGGGCATGCTGCTGATGAAGAAGGACATGGGCGGCGCCGCGCACGCGCTGGCGCTGGGCCGCATGGTGATGATGGCGGGGCTGCCGGTGCGGCTGCGGGTTCTGATCCCGGCGGTGGAGAACGTGATCTCCGGCAACGCCTTCAAGCCGATGGACGTGCTGAAGACGCGCAAGGGCCTGAGCGTGGAGGTCGGCAACACCGACGCCGAGGGCCGGCTGATCCTGTGCGACGCGCTGGCCGAGGCGGATTCCGAGAAGCCCGCCCTGCTGATCGACTTCGCCACCCTGACCGGGGCCGCCCGCGTCGCGTTGGGGCCGGACCTGCCGGCGCTGTTCGCCAACGACGACGGCCTCGCCGACGACCTGCTGGCCGCCGGCGAGGAGCAGAGCGACCCGCTGTGGCGCCTGCCGCTGTGGGCACCCTACCGCAAGGGGCTGGACAGCAAGGTGGCCGACCTCAACAACGTGACCAGCAACGGCATGGCGGGGGCGATCACCGCCGGGCTGTTCCTCCAGGAGTTCGTGTCGAAGGACACGCCCTGGGCGCATCTCGACACCTTCGCCTGGAACAGCGGTGCTCGCCCCGGACGCCCGGAAGGCGGCGAGGCGCTGGGCCTGCGCGCGGCCTATGCCGTCATTGCCAAGCGGTTCGGGTGACAGACCGCTCCAACAACCGGCATATGGTTAAAATTGTCACCCCCGCGGGCGTCGCGGGGGTGGCGTGCCGATTCGGAAAGGACTAAAACCTTTGGGTAGGACCGGTGGACTCGGGTGCCGGCCGGGTTTTTGGAGGCGGATACATGGCGCTGAAGGTTCGTGAGGATTATCGCACCCTCACCGGTCCGGAGAAGGCGGCCATCCTGATGCTGGCGCTGGGCGAGGAGCATTCGTCCAAGCTGTTCGCGATGATGGACGACGAGGAGATCAAGGAGCTGTCGCAGGTGATGGCGAACCTGGGCACCGTCTCCGCCAACCTGATCGAGCGCCTGTTCGTCGAATTCGCAGAGCAGATGTCGGCCACCGGCTCGCTGGTCGGCTCCTTCGACTCCACCGAACGCCTGCTGCTGAAGACGCTGCCCAAGGACAAGGTCGACTCCATCATGGAGGAGATCCGCGGTCCCGCCGGCCGCACCATGTGGGACAAGCTGGCCAACGTCAACGAATCGGTCCTGTCCAACTACCTGAAGAACGAATACCCGCAGACCGTGGCGGTGGTGCTGTCGAAGATCCGCCCGGAACACGCCGGCCGGGTGCTGACCCAGTTGCCGGAGAGCTTCGCGATGGAGGTCATCATGCGCATGCTGCGCATGGAGGCCGTGCAGAAGGAGGTTCTGGACGACGTGGAGCGTACGCTGCGCACCGAGTTCATGACCAACCTCGCCCGCACCAGCCGCCGCGACAGCCACGAGATGCTGGCGGAAATCTTCAACGGCCTGGACCGCACGACCGAGCACCGCTTCATGGCCGCCCTGGAGGAACGCAACCGCGACAGCGCCGAGCGCATCAAGTCGCTGATGTTCACCTTCGAGGACCTGTCCAAGCTCGACCCCTCCGGCGTCCAGGCCCTGCTGCGCAGCGTCGACAAGCAGAAGCTCGCCACCGCCCTGAAGGGCGCGTCGGAGACGCTGAAGGACCTGTTCTTCTCCAACATGTCCGAACGCGCGGCGAAGATCCTGCGCGAGGACATGGCCGCCATGGGCCCTGTCCGCGTCCGCGAGGTGGACGAATCCCAGATGTACATGGTCCAGCTCGCCAAGGACTTGGCGGCCCGCGGCGAAATCGTCATCTCCGAAGGCAGCGGCGAGAACGAGCTGATTTACTGAGCGGGCTCCCGACGAGGAGCCCCCGCGATACACTCCTCCACCTGCGACACCCTGACCGATCGACAGGAATCTCCATGGCCCTTGAAAGCCATACTGGAGCCGCATACCCTTTCTCCAGCATTCACCCCAGCGGGGCGCACCGATGTCCGAACCGGTATCCGTGACCATTCGCGTGGATGGAAAGACAGCCGAAGCGCTCGACCGACTTGCGCGGGCGACGGCGCACGATCCGGCTTGGCATGTCGAGCGCGCGGTCGAGAGTTACCTTGCCGACCAGTGTGAGGCGTTCGAGGACATCCGCCGGGCTGTCGCCGATGCCGATGAGGGTGACTTCGCCAGTGACGACGAGGTCGAAAACGCGTTTGCCTCTTTCGGCCAGCCTTTGAGGGCGCAGTGAAGGTCCGCTATCTGCGCGGTGCCCTTCGAAACATCGACGACATTTCCCGTTACGTCCGCGAGCACAATCCCGCCGCCGCAGTGCGCATCGCGCAGCGTATCCGTCAGTCTGTGGCGCTGATCGCCGAGCGGCCCAACATTGGCAAGCCGGGCATTTTTCCAGGCACGCGGGAACTGAAGCTGTCCGATCTTCCTTATCGGATCGTCTATCGGGTGACGGTGTCCAATGACATGGATGCCCAACTGGAGATCCTGCGGGTGCATCACATCCGCCGCCAGCCGCCTCCGCCCGACTGGGCGTGAGCCTCCCGCGACACCCTGACCGATCGATCCGGTTGCGAAACGCTTGCCTGTCCGGGCCGGGTTGGGGGACACTCCTTCGCCGCGCGTTCCAAATGCGGGGGCCTTTGGGGCAAGGGACGTGGCACGGGGGGAAAACATGGCACGGAACCTGAAAGCGCTCGGCCTGTGGCGGACGGCGTTGATCGCCAGCGTCCGGCAGGATGGGCCGGACCTGTCGGCGCGGCAGATGGCCATCATGCTCCAGGTCTATCTGACCGATCCGCCGCACACCGTGCGCGGTCTGGCGGCGGCGCTGAACATCTCCAAGCCCGCGGTGACCCGCGCGCTCGACCGGCTGTCGCTGCTCGGCTTCATCAAGCGCAAGCGCGACGTCGAGGACAAGCGCAGCGTGCTCGTCCAGCGCACCGTGAAGGGCAGCGTCTTCCTGTCCGACTTCGCCGAGCTGGTCGTCGCGGCGGGCGCCGTGGCGCCGGAGGACATGGCGGTCATCCGCGCCGAGGAGGAGGTGGCCGCCTCCGCCAAGGCGCGGCTGGAAGCGCAGTTGAGCACCTCCGGCCCTGTGGCGGTGCCCGCCTGACCGCCGCTGCCGCTCAATAGCCCTGGCTGCGGTCCACGAGGTTCGGCAGCGGACGGCCTTCCCGGAAGGCGGTGATCGCCTCGGCCACCACCGCGGCGGAGCGCGACGGGTGAGTGACGGCGGCGACGTGCGGCGTCACATGCACCTTCGGGTGGGTCCAGAAGGGATGGCCGGCGGGCAGCGGCTCCTCCGCGAACACGTCCAGGCTGGCCCCGGCGATGTGCCCACTCTCCAGCGCCTCCAGCAGATCCTCCTCCACCAGATGGCCGCCGCGCGCGGCGTTGACGACCACCGCCCCCTTGGGCAGGGCGGCAAACAGCTTGCGGTTCAGCAGGCCGCGCGTCTCCGCCGTCAGCGGCAGCAGGCAGACCAGCATGTTGCACTGCCCGAGCATCGCCGCCAGCCCGTCGGGGCCGGAGAAGCTCTCCACCCCCGGCAGCGTCTTCGGCGTGCGGCTCCAGCCCAGCACACGGTAGTCCATGCTCAGCAGAGTCTTCGCCGAGGCCATGCCCAGCTCGCCCATGCCCAAAATGCCGACCTTCACCTCCGACGCCGGGCAGGGGTCCAGCGGCTCCCACCGCCCGGCCTGCTGGAGCGCCTTGTACTCGTCGAGGAGCCGGTGCCAGCGCAGCACCTGCAGCGCCACATAACCGGCCATGTCCACCGTCAGCCCCTCCGACACCATGCGGACCAGCGGCACCTCGGGCAGGGTCGGGTCGAGCAGCAGCGATTCCACCCCGGCGCCCAGCGACACGATCAGCTTCAGGTTCGGCAGGGTGGCGAGCAGCCCGTGCGGCGGCTTCCACACCAGCGCCATCTCGATGTCTGCCGGGTCCCCCATCTCGGGCCACACCCGCACCTCCAGCCCCGGCAGGCGGGCGTCCAGCTCGCTCAGCCAGCGGTCGGAGCGGTCGGTGGTGGAGCAGAAAAGCAGCGTCACGGTGCAAACCCCTGTAGTGTTGTCGTTGTTCGTCTCAAACCCGTTCGAGCCAACCGTGCCCCGTCTGATCCTGCTGAACAAGCCCTATGGCGTGCTGCCCCAGTTTACCGATGAGCAGGGGCGCCCGACGCTGGCCGACCATGTGCCGGTGAAGGGGGTCTACGCCGCCGGGCGGCTGGACCGCGACAGCGAGGGGCTGCTGGCGCTGAGCGACGACGGCGCGCTGATCGCCCGCATCGCGTCGCCGAAGCACAAGCTGCCCAAGACCTACTGGGTGCAGGTGGAGGGCGTCCCGAGCGAGGAGGCGTTGCAGCGCCTGCGCGACGGGGTGACGCTCAACGACGGGCCGACCCTGCCCGCCGAGGCCCGCCGGATGGAGGAGCCGGACGGCCTGTGGCCGCGCGACCCGCCCGTGCGCTTCCGCGCCGCCATCCCGACGGGCTGGATCGCCCTGACCCTGCGGGAAGGGCGGAACCGGCAGGTGCGCCGCATGACCGCCGCGGTCGGCTTCCCGACCCTGCGGCTGATCCGCTGGTCCATCGGCGATTGGACGCTGGACGGTCTGGCGCCCGGCCAATGGCGCGAGGTGGTGGTGCCGGGACGGGAATCCCCGAAGGCGCCCTTGGTCCGGGCCAAGGCCCCGCCCGGCACCAAGGAGAAGCGTCCTCGCGGCCAAGGCAATCGCATTTGACCCTTATAACCCTCTCCCCTCTGGGGAGAGGGTGGCCCGTAGGGCCGGTGAGGGGGATGGGCATGGCGGTGCGTCCGGCACAAGCGCAACCCCCTCACCCTAACCCTCTCCCCAGAGGGGAGAGGGGACATTGAATGCGATTGCGCTACATCCGCACGGCGTCGGACTTGACGGCTTCCAGGTTCAGCGCGGCGGCGAGCAGGGCGCGGGTGTACTCCTCCCGCGGCTCCTCGAAAATGCGGCGGGTGGGTCCCTGCTCCACCACCTTGCCGTCCTTCATGACGATGACGTGGCTGCTGAGCGCCCGCACCACCCGCAGGTCGTGGCTGATGAACAGGTAGGCGAGGTTGTTGCGCGCCTGGATGTCGCGCAGCAGATCGACGATCTGCGCCTGCACCGACATGTCGAGCGCGCTGGTCGGCTCATCCAGAACGACGAACTTCGGTTTCAGCACAAGGGCGCGGGCGATGGCGATGCGCTGGCGCTGGCCGCCGGAGAACTCGTGCGGGTAGCGGTGGCGGCTGGACGGGTCGAGCCCCACCTCCTCCAGCGCCTTTGCCACCATGGCGTCGCGTTCAGCGCCGGAGCCGATGCCGTGGATGGTCAGCCCCTCGCCGATGATCTGGCCGACCGACAGGCGGGGCGACAGGCTGCCGTAGGGGTCCTGGAAGACCACCTGCATTTCCCGCCGCAACCCGCGCAGCTTCTTCGCCTGCCAGCCCTGGATGTCCTTGCCGTCGAAGCGGATCGCCCCCTCGCTGGCGTGCAGGCGCAGCAGGGCGAGGCCCAACGTCGTCTTGCCGGAGCCGGACTCGCCGACCACCCCGACCGTGTGCCCCTGCCGCACATTGACCGACACGCCGTCCACGGCGCGGACGTGGTCGACGGTGCGGCGCAGCAGGCCTTTCTTGATGGGGAACCAGACCTTCAGGTTGTCGGCGGCCATGACCTCCGGCGCGTCGGCGGGCGGGGTCAGCGGGTCGCCCTTCGGCTCCGCGGCCAGGAGCTTGCGGGTGTAGGCGTGCTGCGGGCGGGCGAAGATGTCGGCGACGTCGGCCTGCTCGACGATCTCACCCTGGTTCATCACGCAGACCCGGTCGGCCATCTTGCGCACCACGCCCAGGTCGTGGGTGATGAGCAGCAGCGCCATGCCGAAGCGGCGCTGGAGGTCCTTCAGCAGCTCCAGGATCTGCGCCTGGATGGTCACGTCCAGCGCGGTGGTCGGTTCGTCGGCGATCAGCAGGTCGGGCTCGTTGGCGAGCGCCATGGCGATCATCACGCGCTGGCGCTGGCCGCCCGACAGCTCGTGCGGGTAGGCGTTCAGCCGCTTTTCCGGGTTGGGCAGCCCGACCAGCCGCAGCAGCTCCAGCGTGCGCTTGCGCGCGGCGGCGCGCGACAGGCCCTTGTGCAGGAACAGCGTCTCGTTGATCTGCCGCTCGATGCTGTGGAGCGGGTTCAGCGAGGTCATCGGCTCCTGGAAGATCATGGCGATGCGGTCGCCGCGCACGTCGCGCAGCACCTTCTCCTCCGCCCCCACCAGCTCGGTCCCGCGGAAGCGGATGGAGCCCTGCGGGTGGCGCGCCATGGGGTAGGGCAGCAATTGCAGGATCGACAGGGCGGTGACCGACTTGCCCGAACCGGACTCGCCGACCAGCGCCAGGGTCTCCCCCTTGGCGATGTCGAAGGACACGCCCTTCACCGCGTGCATCGCCCCGCCGCCCGAGCGGAACTCGACATGGAGGTTGCGGACCTGGAGAAGTTCGTCGGTCCCATTGGTCGTCATGTCGGTCATGGGCGGTTCCGCCTTCTTGGGCTGGTGGTCGTGGGGCGCATCATTCCGCGGCCTTCTGCGCCACCGCGCCCGCCTCGTTGGCGGTTCCGGTGGCGGTGGAGAGCTGGCCGATGGTCTTGCGCGGGTCGAAGGCGTCGCGCACCGCCTCGCCGATGAAGATCAGCAGGCTCAGCATGATCGCCAGCACGAAGAAGGCGGTCAGGCCCAGCCAGGGCGCCTGGAGGTTCGCCTTGCCCTGGGCCAGCAGCTCGCCCAGCGAGGGGGAGCCGGGGGGCAGGCCGAAGCCCAGGAAGTCGAGCGCCGTCAGGGTGGTGATGGAGCCGTTCAGGATGAAGGGCAGGAAGGTCAGCGTCGCCACCATGGCGTTGGGCAGCACATGGCGCACCATGATCGTCGCGTCGGTGGCGCCCAGCGCGCGGGCCGCGCGCACATAGTCGAAGTTGCGCGCCCGCAGGAACTCCGCCCGCACCACATGGACCAGCGAGGTCCAGGAGAACAGCAGCAGCAGCCCGAGCAGCCACCAGAAGTTCGGCGTCACCACGCTGGACAGGATGATGAGCAGGAACAGCGTGGGCAGTCCCTGCCAGATCTCGATGAAGCGCTGGAACAGCAGGTCGGTGATGCCGCCGAAGTAGCCCTGGACCGCCCCGGCCATGATGCCGACGACCGAGGAGAAGGCGGTCAACACCAGCCCGAACAGCACCGAGATGCGGAAGCCGTAGATCAGCCGCGCCACCACGTCGCGCCCCTGGTCGTCGGTGCCCAGCCAGTTGTCGGCGGACGGCGGGGCCGGGGCGGGGACCGGCAGGTTGTAGTTGATGGTGCGGTAGCCGTAGGGGATCGGCGGCCAGACGATCCAGCCCTTATCCTCGATCAACTGGCGCACGTAGGGGTCGCGGTAATCGGTCTCTGTCTCGAACTCGCCGCCGAAGGTGGTTTCCGGATAGGCGGTGAAGACAGGCCAATAGAGCGCGTTATCGTATTTGATCAGCAGCGGGCGGTCGTTGGCGATGAACTCCGCGCCCAGCGACAGGGTGAACAGCACGAGGAAGATCCAGAAGGACCAGAAGCCCCGCCGGTTCGCCCGGAAATTCGCCAGCCGCCGCCGGGTGAGCGGCGTGACGCGCAGGCCGAGGAAGCGGGGCTGGTTTGCGGCGCTCGCCATCACACCCTCCGCGCTTCGAAGTCGATGCGGGGATCGACGGCCACGTAGGTCACGTCGCCGACCAGGTTCATGATGAGCCCCAGCAGCGTGAAGAAGTAGAGCGTGCCGAACATCACCGGATAGTCGCGGTTGATCGCCGCCTCGAAGCCCAGCAGCCCCAGCCCGTCCAGCGAGAAGATCACCTCGATCAGCAACGCACCGGTGAACAGGATGCCGATGAAGGCGCCGGGGAAGCCGGCGATGACGATCAGCATGGCGTTGCGGAAGATGTGGCCGTAGAGCACCCGCCGCTCCGCCAGCCCCTTGGCGCGGGCGGTGACGACATACTGCTTGTTGATCTCCTCCAGGAAGGAGTTCTTGGTCAGCATGGTCAGCCCGGCGAAGCCGCCGATCACCATGGACAGCACCGGCAGCACCATATGCCACATGTAGTCCAGGATCTGCTGCCACCAGGGCAGGCTCGCCCAATTGTCGGAGACCAAGCCTCTCAGCGGGAACAGGTCGAAATACCGCCCGCCGGCGAAGACGACGATCAGCAGCACGGCGAACAGGAAGCTGGGGATGGCGTAGCCGACGATGACCACGCCGGAGGTCCAAACGTCGAAGGGCTGGCCGTCGCGCACCGCCTTGGCGATGCCCAGCGGGATCGACACCAGATAGACGATCAGCGTCGTCCAGATGCCCAGCGAGATCGACACCGGCATCTTCTCGATCACCAGATCGACGACGCTGCGGTCGCGGAAGTAGCTCTTGCCGAAGTCGAACATCAGGTAGTTCGACATCATGTGGATGAAGCGCTCGTGCAGCGGCTTGTCGAAGCCGAACTCCTTCTCAAGCTGCTTGATGAACTCCGGGTCCAGCCCCTGGGCGCCGCGGTAGCGGCTGCCGGTGTCGCCGCCCTGGGCCTGCTGCGCCGCCGGACCGCCGGTCTCGCCGCCGCCGGTGCCGCCGATGCGGGCGGTCGCCTCCACCGCGGTGCCCTGGACGCGGGCGATCATCTGCTCGATGGGACCGCCGGGGGCGATCTGCACGATCAGGAAGTTGATGACCATGATCCCGAACAGCGTCGGGATGATCAGCAGCAGACGGCGGATGATGTAGGCCAGCATCGCGCGGGTTCGCCTTTCTGTTTGCCGTCTCAGGGCGCCGCGCGGCGGGCCGTGTTGGCGAGCTTCGCGTTCTTGTCGGGATCGACCCACCAGGTGTCGGTGAAGGCCAAGCCGTATTTGGGCGCAACCGCCGGATGGGAGAAACGGTTCCAATAGGCGACGCGCCGCACGTCGTCGTGCCATTGCGGGATGACGTACCAGCCCCACAGCAGCACGCGGTCGAGCGCGCGGGTCGCCGTGATCAGGCTCTCGCGGTCGGGGGCCTGAATGACCTTGTCGATCAGCGCGTCGACCACCGGATCCTTGATGCCGGCCAGATTGCGGCTGCCCGGCTGGTCGGCGCGGGCGGACTGCCAATAGTCGCGCTGCTCGTTGCCGGGCGAGGTCGATTGCAGGATGCGCTGGATGACCATGTCGAAGTCGTAGCGGTCGATCCGGTTCTGGTACTGGGCGGTGTCCACCACGCGGATGGCCGCCTCGATCCCGGCGCGCTCCAGGTTGCGGACGAAGGGCTGGACGATGCGGTCCATGTCCGGCTGCACCAGCAGGATCTCGAAACGCATCGGCTCGCCGGTCTTCGCGTCGAGCAGCTTGTTGCCCTTCAGCTCCCACCCGGCCTCCTTGAGCAAGGACAGCGCCGTGCGCAGGTTCGGGCGGATGTTGCCGGACCCGTCGGTCTGTGGCGGCGCGAAGGGCTTGGTGAAGACCTCCTCCGGCACCTTGCCGCGGAACGGCTCCAGCAGTTTCAGCTCCTCCGGCGAGGGCAGGCCGGCGGAGGCCAGTTCGGAGTTGGAGAAGAAGCTCTTGGTGCGCTGGAACAGCCCGTAGGACAGGTTGGCCCGCGTCCATTCGTAATCGAACAGATAATTCAGCGCCTCGCGCACCTTGCGGTCGGCGAAGGCCGGGCGGCGGCTGTTGAAGACGAAGGCCTGCATGCCCTGCGGGTCCTGGTGCTTGATCTCCTCGCGGACGATGTGGCCGTCGCGCACCGCGGGCACGTCGTAGCCGGTCACCCAGTTCTTCGACGAATGCTCCACCCGGAAATCGATGGCCCCGGCCTTGAAGGCTTCGAACACCACGTCGAGGTCGCGGTAATAGTCGAAGCGGATGCGGTCGAAATTGTAGCGCCCGCGGTTGACCGGCAGGTCCTTGGCCCACCAGTCCGTCACCCGTTCGAAGACGAGGGAGCGGCCGGGCTGCACCTCGACGATCCGGTAGGGGCCGCTGCCGACGATGGGGTCCAGCGTGGTGCTGGCGAAGTCGCGCACCCCGGAGCCGTTTCCTTCGAACACATGCTTCGGCAGCACCGGCAGCTGGCCCATGATGACCGGAAGCTCGGGGTTGCCGCCATCGCGGAAGGTGAAGGTGACCGCGCGCTCGCCGGTCTTCTCCGCCTTCACCACGTCGGCGTAATAGGTGCGGTAGAGCGGGTGGCCCTTGTCGCGCAGCGTCTCGAAGCTCCACACCACGTCCTCGGCGGTGACCGGAGCGCCGTCGTGGAAGCGCGCCTGTGGGCGCAGCGTGAAGCGGACCCAGCTCCGGTCCTCGGCGACGGTGATGGTCTCGGCGAGCAGCCCGTAGCGGGTCAGCACCTCGTCCCCGCTCTCCACCGTCAGCGTGTCGAAGGGCAGGCTGGCCCCGGCGGCGGTCGACCCGCGCAGGATGAAGGGGTTCAGGCTGTCGAAGCTGCCGTAGGTCGCCAGCTTGATCTCGCCGCCCTTGGGGGCGTCGGGGTTGACGTAGTCGAAATGCTGGAAGTCCGGCCCGTATTTGGGCGTCCCATGGGCCGTGACGGCGTGCCCCGCGGTGTTCGAGGCGGTTTCCGGGTTGGTCTGCGCGCGGGCCGTGGCGAAGGGTTCCGCCAGATACAGGCACATGACCGCGGCCAGGATCGCTTTACCGGTCTTCCTCATGCCCCTCTCGGTCCTTATTGTTTCCGGTAAGGTAGGGTCTCCCTTGTGGCACAATCAAGGCGGAGCCTCGGCTTTAAGGGGCTAAGCAGGCGATCAGGGCTTCACCCACCACGCCTCCGGGAAGCCGCTGTTGCGGAAGCCCAGATCGTATTTCGGTGTCTTCTCCGGGAAGCCGAGCGTCGTCCGGTGGGCGATCCAGTTGTCCGGGTTGTACCAGTGCGGCACCATGTAGAAGCCCCACAGCAGCACGCGGTCGAGCGCGCGGGTCGCCGCCTGGACCGAGGCCAGATCCTTCGCCGCCAGCGCCTTCTCGATCATCGCGTCGGCCGCCGGCTCCTTGATGCCGGCGTAGTTGGCCGATCCCCGGACGTCCGCGGCGGCGGAGCCGAAATAGCTGCGCAGCTCGGTTCCCGGCGGGGTGAAGAAGTTGAAGTTCGCCACCACCACGTCGAAGTCGAACTCGTCGGTGCGCGCCTGGAACTGGGCGGTGTCGACCACCCGCAGCACCGCGTCGATGCCCGCCTTGCGCAGCGCCTCCACGTAGGGCTGGATCACGCGGGTCAGCGCGCCGGTGCCGTCGAGGAATTCGATGCTCAGCACCTCGCCGGTCCTGGCGCTGGTCATCCGGCCATTCTTCAGCTCCCACCCGGCCTCGCGGAACAGGCGCATGGCCTCGCGCAGGTTGTTGCGGGTGTTGCCGCTGCCGTCGGTCTTCGGCGGCTCGAAGGGGGTGGTGAAGACGCGCTCCGGCAACTGGGCGCGGAAGGGCTCCAGCAGGGCCAGCTCCTCCGGCGTCGGCGGCCCCTTGGCGCCGAAGTCGGAGTTGGGGAAGTTGGAGGTGGTGCGGAGATACTGGCCATACAGGATGTTCTTCTGAATCCATTCGAAGTCGAACAGATAGCCCAGCGCCTCGCGCACCCGCGGGTCGGCGAACTTGGCGCGGCGTGTGTTCAGGCGGAAGCCCTGGGCGCCCAGCGGCAGATCGCTCTTCACCTCCACGCGATTCACCCGACCGTCCTTTGCGGCGGGGAAGTCGTAGCCGGTGGTCCAGCGCTGCGCCCGGTGCTCGGTGCGGAAGTCGTAGGCGCCGGCCTTGAAGGCCTCGAACATCACGTCGTCGTCGCGATAGTAATCGACCTTCACGCTGTCGAAGTTGTAGAAGCCGCGCGCCGTCGGCAGGTCGCGGCCCCACCAGTCGGCCACCCGCTCGTAGGTGATCGAGCGGCCGGGATCGACGGTTTTGATGCGGTAGGGGCCGCTGCCCAGCACCGGCTCCAGCGTCGTCTTGGAGATGTCGCGTCCGTTGGCGGTCCACCAATGCTCGGGCTGGGGGGCGATGCTGGTGGCGAAGTCGATGATCGGCTTCATCTCCCCCGTGGTCTTCAGGGTGATCTTCAGCCGGTGCTCGTCCACCGCCTCCACCGCGGCGACGCGGTCGAGGAAGGATTTCAGGAAGGGGTTGCCATGCGCCTGGATGGAATCCCAGGCGAAGACCACGTCGCCGGCGGTCACCGGCACGCCGTCGTGCCAGCGCGCGTCCTTGCGCAGGTGGAAGACGGCCCAGCTCCTGTCGTCGGGCAGTTCCACCGACTCCGCCAGCGACCCGTAGGCGGCGTCCATCTCCCAGCCGGAACCGACCATCAGCGAGTCGGCGATCAGCCCCAGCGTGCGCGGGGTGACGCCGCGCAGGATGATCGGGTTCAGGCTGTCGAAGCTGCCCTGGGCGGCCAGGGTGATCTGTCCGCCCTTGGGGGCCTCCGGGTTGGCGTGCGGGAAATGGGTGAAGCCCGGCTTGAACTCCGGCTCGCCGAACTGCTTCAGGGCGGGGACGGTGACCGTTTCCGCTTGGACCGGCGCCGTCAGCGCGAGGAGAGCCAAAACGGCGGTGGTCCGGGCGGCAGCGAGAACTCGGCGCATCGTCGGTCCTGATGTGGTTGGCCTGAGATGAAGGCGGATCAGCCTTAGCATGTACGCGCCTTGCGGCGCGTCAAGTCCGCGTACGCAACGGTATCTTACGCCCGTCCGCTGGCGCCGGCCCGTCCGGGGGCGCAAAAAAGGCGGAAATGCGGCAAGCCCGACGAGGTGGTGACATGTCGATGTTCCGGCGCACGAGCGCGGAGTTTCTCGGCACCTTCTGGCTGGTCTTTGGCGGCTGCGGCAGCGCCGTGCTGTCCGCCGCCTTCCCGGAGGTCGGGATCGGGCTGACCGGCGTCTCCCTGGCCTTCGGCCTGACCGTGCTGACCATGGCCTATTCGGTCGGCCACATCTCCGGCTGCCACCTGAACCCGGCGGTCACGGTGGGGCTGTGGGCCGGCGGACGCTTCCCGGCCAAGGACATCCTGCCCTACGTCATCGCGCAGGTGGTCGGCGCCTTCCTGGCGGCGGTGGTGCTGTACGTCATCGCCACCGGCAAGGCCGACTGGTCGCTGGCCGCCAAGGGGCTTGCCGCCAACGGGTACGGGGAGCATTCGCCGGGCGCGTACAACCTCACCTCCGGCCTCCTGATCGAGGTGGTGCTGACCTTCATGTTCCTGATCGTCATCCTGGGCTCCACCGACCGGCGGGCGCCCGCGGGCTTCGCGCCGCTGGCCATCGGTCTGGCGCTGACGCTGATCCACCTCATCAGCATCCCGGTCACCAACACCTCGGTGAATCCGGCGCGCAGCACCGGGCCGGCGCTGGTCGTCGGCGGCTGGGCGCTGCAGCAGCTCTGGGCCTTCTGGGTGGCGCCGCTGGTCGGCGGGCTGCTCGGCGGGCTGGCGTACCGCGCGCTGGCCGAGGAGATGCCGCCGAAGCCCGCCATCACCGGCGAGGCCCGGCCTTCCACCTGAGCCTTTGCCACCTGAGTCCTTCCGTCTGACCCTTTCCCTTCGGGTCCCTCCCGACTCAGCGGACCGTGCCCCTCCGGCGCGGTCCGTTTTTTATGGGGATGTCCACCTCTACCCGGTGGAAGTCACGGCCTTGTCGCGGGAACTTCGCGGGCGTCAACGGTTATTCTGAACACCCGTTGACGCACAGGGAGTATATCATGCGGCAGTTCGACCCCGATTCCAACCCGATGACCGACGAGGATTACGGCATTGTCCTCGGCCTGTTCATCGGCATTTACCTGGGGCTGCTGGCCGTCTCGCTGCTGCCCTGACCGGCTCGGGTCTTCCGCCAATGGTCGGCCATGCGCTCCATGAGCTGGCGGTAGCGGCGGTCGGACCGCATCATCCGGCGCACCGCCTTGCCGTTGCGCGGATCGGCGAGCATCCATTCCTCCGCGGCCATCTGGTGCTCCGGGTGGATGGACAGCATGTAGATCGCCGCCTGCTCCGGCCCCGTCACGGCCTCTTCCTTCAGCCCCTCCAGGATCGCCCCGACATAGAGCGGCAGAACGTTGCGGAAGTCCTCCGGTCCGGTGCCGTCCTGGCTGGAGACGTCCTCCCCGGCGCCCATCAGGGCGCGGCGCTCCTCCGCCGGCAGGGCGAAGAAGGCGTCCAGCCCCAGCAGCAGGTCGCAGACCGTCTTCTTGCGGACCATCCAGTTCGCCCCGCCCGACACCCGGCCGGCCAGCGAGTGCAGGAAGGGGCGCAGCTTCTCCGGCGATGTCTCGAAGACGGAGCGGGCGGGCGTGGCGATGGTTGCCATGGGCGTGGTCCTCCTGTCTCAGCCGGCCAGGGCGGCCAGCGTCTCGCGGTGGGTGCGGGCGTCGCCCGCGGCGACCACGCGCCCATTGGACTTGGCGTCGAGCGGCCGGCCGTCCCAATCGGTCATCAGCCCGCCGGCCCCGGTCACCACCGGCACCAGCGCCGCGAAGTCGTAGAGCTTCAGCCCCGATTCGACGACGAGGTCGTAATAGCCCGCCGCCAGCAGGCCGTAGCTGTAGCAGTCGCCGCCATAGACCGACACCTTGGCCGCCCCCGCCACCCGGCGGAAGGCGTCCTGGTCTGCTCCGGGGAAGAGGTCGGGCGAGGTGGTGCCCAGAGTCGCCGCGGCCAGCCCCCCGGCGCAGGCGCGCACGCGGGCCGGCTGGCCGTTGAACATGGTGGTGCGGCCCTCGACGCCCAGCCAGCGATCCCGGACGATGGGCTGGTCGATGACGCCGAGCACCGGGCGCCCGCGGTGCAGCAGGGCGATCAGCGTGCCGAAGATCGGGCGGCCGGTGATGAAGGATTTGGTGCCGTCGATGGGGTCGATCACCCAGACCCATTCGGCGTCCAGGTTCTTCGTTCCGAACTCCTCGCCATAGATGCCGTCGTCGGGGCGTTCGGCCTCGATGATGGCGCGGATGGTCCGCTCCGCCTCGCGGTCGGCGATGGTGACGGGAGAGGCGTCGGCCTTGTCGTCCACCGCCACCGGCGTGCGGAAATACTGGCGGATGACCGGGCCGGAGGCGTCGGCCAGACGCTCCGCCAGGGTCACCAGGGGGGTGGGGCAGGGTTCGGTCATGGTCGCTCCGCCGGATCGCGCGTGGTTGGGAAGAGGGCGGCATCCTAGTCGGCTGCTCTCCCGGCGCAAACCATCAATGCGGGGGGAGGGTTGCGCGGGACGCCGCTTCCCCGTTCCGCGGGCTTGTGGCAGCCTCTTCGCCATGCACGACCGCTCCTCCCCACCCGACCGCCCGAACGCCGGCCCGAACGCCTATGCCGGCATCCCGCTCGACCGCGCCGCCGTGCGCCGCAAGGACAAGGACTGGCTGAAAGACGCCTGGGCCTCGCCGAACGCGCGCCTGCTGCCGGTGGCGAAATCCCGCAACTTCGTGACCGGCGCCGCCGACTCGGCCCACGCGGTCGCCGTCGCCTGTGGTGGCGATTGGGGAGTTGAGCCGGTCTTCCTCGGCCTGCTGGACGGCGTGCCGCACTTCACCGTGGACCTGACCGGTCTGGAAGCGCAGGAGGAGCATCCCTCCCTGGCCGGGCTCGGCCGTTTCGAGGATCTGCGCGCCGTCGGCCCGGTGATGGAGGCGACGGAGGCCGGGCTGTGCGCCTACGCCCGCGGCATCACCTGGTGGAACGCCCGGCACCGCTTCTGCGGCGTCTGCGGCTCCGTTGCGGCGGGTGCCGAGGGCGGGCATGTGCGCGTCTGCACCAACCCGGACTGCGCCACCCACCATTTCCCGCGCACCGACCCGGCGGTCATCATGCTGGTCCATGACGGGGCCGGGCGCATGGTGCTGGGCCGCAACTCCCGTTTCCCGCCGGGCATGCATTCGGTGCTGGCCGGCTTCGTCGAGCCGGGCGAAAGCCTGGAGGACAGCGTAAGGCGCGAGGTGCTGGAGGAGGTGGGGCTGGAGGTCACCGACATCCGCTACCACTCGTCCCAGCCCTGGCCCTTCCCGTCCTCGCTGATGCTGGGCTTCAGCGCGCGGGCGGTGACGCTGGACATCCAGACGGACATGGAGGAGCTGGAGACGGCCCACTGGTTCGACCGCGAGTTTCTGCGGACCTTCACACCCAGCGAGGAGTTCCGCCTCGCCCGCCCCGACAGCATCGCCCGCCGCCTGATCGACGAGTGGATCGCCGAGGGGGAGTGAGGGAGACGGCGGGGCGCTTGCCCCCTCCCTGACCCTCCCCCGCTATCGCAGGGGAGGGGATCAAGCTTCCTCTCCTGCGATAGCGGGGGAGGGAAGGGGCCCGCGGCGAAGCCGTGGGAAGGGTGGGGGCAAGTGGGCGGCGGCTCAGGCTCCGGTCAGCATGTCCAAAGCCGCCACGATGGCGGTGTCCTCCGACAGAAGGCTGCCGACGCAGGGGCCAAGATCCGCGATGCGGACGGCGCCGGCGAACTGGGTCACCATGACATGGGGTTGCCCCTCGACGGAGAAGACCGGGTTGAGCCGCTTCGCGGCGAGCGGCGCCTCTCCAGGCGGCAGCAGAGGAACGACAAAGCGGGTGTTCAGATCGCGCAGGATGTTGGCTTGAAGGTCCAGCAGGAAGCCGGAACCGTCAAGGCGGCGATGGACATCGAAACGCGCCATCAATAAGGCCGGTTCTTCGCCAAAGGCAGGCCGTGCGCCTCGACATAGGCGTTGGACGATTCGATGGCCGAACGGTTCTCCTCCCGCCATGCCTGATCCCGGACCTCGGCGATCTGGTCCGCCAGACCGCGCTCGCAAGCCCGCGCGACGTCGATGCCCAGCGTCTTCGCCTGCGCAAGCAGATCGCTGTTCAGGCTGACGTTGGTCGCCTGCTTCGGGGCGGAGTCATCGAAGGGAAGGCGCGTATCGGGCATCTGCTGCTCCACGACCATGCGCCATCAACATGCCCAGGGCCGCCGCCAAGTTCAAGAGCGCCCCTCAATCCTCGCCGATGCGCTGGCTTTCCTGATAGCGGAAGGGGTTGGCCGGGTAGACGCCCAGGATCTTCACCTCGCCGGCGCGGGCGAAGAAGGCCAGCTCCTCCAGCGCCAGACGCAGGGAGCGCTCCTCCGGATGGCCCTCCACGTCGGCGTAGAACTGGGTCTGGGTGAAGTGCCCGCCGACCATGTAGCTTTCCAGCTTCGTCATGTTGATGCCGTTGGTGGCGAAGCCGCCCAGCGCCTTGTAGAGGGCCGCCGGCACGCTGCGCACGCGGAAGACGAAGGTGGTGATGATCTTGGTCCCGGTCCCGGTCCCGGACCCCTCGGTGGGCAGCGGCGGGGTCTTCGGCTCGCGGGACAGGATCAGGAAGCGGGTGGTGTTGTGCTCCGCGTCCTCGATGCCGCCCTTCAGGATGTCCAGACCGTAGATGTCCGCGGCCAGCGAGGAGGCGATGGCGGCGTGCTGCGGGTCGCCCAGCTTGGCGATCTCCGCGGCGGCGCCCGCGGTGTCGGCGTGGGAGATCGCCGTCAGCCCCAGCTCCCGCGTCATGTTGCGGCACTGGGACAGCGCCTGGATGTGGCTGCGCACCGTCTTCAGCCCGGCCAGCGTCGCGCCCTTGGGGGCGAGGAGCTGGTGGTTCACCCGCTGGAAATGCTCGCCGATGATGTGCAGGCCGCCTTCGGGCAGCAGATGGTGGTTGTCGGCCACGCGCCCGGCGATGGAGTTCTCCACCGGGATCATGGCGAGCGCCGCGCGCCCCTCGCGCACGGCGGCGAAGGCGTCCTCGAACGTGGCGCAGGGCAGCGTCGTCATTTCCGGAAAGACCGTCCGGCAGGACAGGTCCGAATAGGCGCCGGGCAGGCCCTGGAAGGCGATCACGTTCGAGGTCGTCATCGGGAGGTCTTCTTTTAAAGGGGGGTGCGCTTGGCGAGGATCGCGCGGGCGCGCTCCAGGTCGGCGGGAGTATCGACGCCGAGCGGAACCGCGTCAACGACGGCGGCGTCGATGCGCATCCCGAAGGCCAGGGCGCGGAGTTGCTCCAGCCGCTCCCGCTGCTCCAGCGCCGAAGGCGGCAGCCGGACGTAGCGCTCCAGCGCGGCGCGGCGGTAGGCGTACAGCCCGATGTGGTGGAACAGCGGCCCGTCGCCCCAGGGGGCGGTGGCGCGGCTGAAATAGAGGGCGCGGCCCCGCCGGGCGCCGGGCGGCAGCTCCAGGACGGCCTTCACCACGTTGGGGTCGGTGCGCTCCTCCTCCCGCGTGATCTCCACCACCAGCGTGGCGATGTCCACCTGCGGGTCGGACAGCGGAGCGAAGGCGGCGCGCACCACGGCGGGCTCGATGGTCGGCAGGTCACCCTGCACGTTCACCACCGCGTCGTATTTTCCCTCCGGGTCGAGCAGGCTGACCGCCTCGAAGATGCGGTCGGAGCCCGAGGGATGGTCGGGCCGGGTCAGCACGGCGGTGCCGCCCGCCGCCTCCACCGCCGCGGCGATCTCAGGCTCGGCGCAGGCGACCACCACCGGGCCGATCTCCGCCTCCATGGCGCGGCGCCACACCTGCACGATCATCGGCGCCCCGCCGATGTCGGCCAACGGCTTCCCCGGCAGGCGGGTGGAGGCCATGCGGGCGGGAATGACCACGATGGGATTCGAGGGCGGCGGGTTCGCCGTGCCCTGGGTGTTTGCGCTGGCGTTCATGTCGGCGTTCATGATGGAACGGCCCCCTGTCACGTCGGAAAGGTGGCGCGGGTGAACCATGGATCGCCCTTTGCGTCAAGCGGCGTCACTCCAATATTCAACTGGCCAACAGTCGGGGAACCGATATTCCTGTGGCAAGGGAGGGGGCCGAAGCGGTGACAAGCCGCCGCGGCCACGCTATCGTGCGGCGGAGAACCAGCCAGCCCTGGCGACGGGCCCGCGGCACGACAAAAAAGGGGAACAAGACGTTATGAGCATGGAGTGGAACAAGATTTTCGGCGCCGTGCTGCTGGCGGGTCTGATCGCCATGCTGGCCGGCTTCGCCGCGGAAGTTCTGGTGCACCCGAAGACGCCTGAGAAACCCGGCTATGTGGTGGCCATGCCGGAGGGTGCCGCTCCGGCCCCCAGCGGTGGCGCCGCCCCGTCCGGCCCCGCCGAGATCGCCCCGCTGCTCGCCAAGGCCGACGCCGCCGCCGGCCAGTCCGCGGCCAAGGCCTGCGCAGCCTGCCACAGCTTCGACAAGGGCGGCCCGAACAAGGTCGGCCCGAACCTCTACGGCATCGTCGGTGCCCCGCACGGCCATCTGGACGGCTTCGCCTATTCCGATGCCATCAAGGGCAAGGCCGGTCCCTGGAACTACGACGAGCTGAACCACTTCCTCTACGACCCGAAGGCCTACGCGCCGGGCACCAAGATGACCTTCGCCGGCGTCAAGAAGGACCAGGAGCGGGCGAACATCATCGCCTATCTGCGCTCCCTGTCCGACAGCCCGGCGCCGCTGCCGCAGTAACGCGCAGCGGTCCCATCCGGGAAACAGGCAAAAGCCCCGCGGTCCGCCGGACGCGGGGCTTTTTCGTTCCGCCTCAAACTGAAAGCCGGCAGATTAACCTTGCATATGACCGCCCTATCGCCGATATAAGGCGCGGGAGGCTGGCGGCGGACGAGTCCCTCGCCAACCCGGTCAGGTCCGGAAGGAAGCAGCCGTAACGAGTTTCGGCTCGGGTCGTTCGTCCAGCCTCCCACCCTTCCCCATAAAGTCCTGCAGCGAATTGAAACGGCGACAGCCCCGTGCCGTGACGCTATTCTGCGCTCCGTCGTGAAGCCGATTACCGGGCCAGCCGCGTGACCGATACCACCGTTGCCGATATGTCCTCTTCCGTTTCCGGGACGTCCGGGGGCCTCGCCTACCGGGTGCTGGCGCGGAAATACCGTCCGAAGAGCTTTGCCGAGCTGATCGGGCAGGACGCGCTCGTCCGCACCCTGACCAACGCCATCCATTCGGGCCGCATCGCCCAAGCCTTCATGCTGACCGGCGTGCGCGGCGTGGGCAAGACGACCACCGCCCGCATCATCGCCCGCGCGCTGAACTGCACCGGGCCGGACGGCACCGGCGGGCCGACGGTGACGCCCTGCGGCGTCTGCGACAATTGCCGGGCCATCGCCGAGGACCGCCACGTCGACGTGATGGAGATGGACGCCGCCAGCCACACCGGCGTGGACGACATCCGCGAGATCATCGACGGCGTGCGCTACGCCCCCGTCTCGGCGCGCTACAAGCTCTACATCATCGACGAGGTCCACATGCTCTCCAAGAGCGCGTTCAACGCGCTCCTGAAGACGCTGGAGGAACCGCCGGCCCATGTGAAGTTCGTCTTCGCCACCACCGAAATCCGCAAGGTGCCGGTGACGGTGCTCTCGCGCTGCCAGCGCTTCGACCTGCGGCGCGTCGACGCCCAGGTGCTGAAGGAGCACTTCACCCGCGTCACCGGGCTGGAGGGGGCGGGGATCGAGCCGGACGCCGCCGCGCTGATCGCGCGGGCCGCCGACGGGTCGGTGCGCGACGGCCTGTCGCTGCTCGATCAGGCCATCGCGCTGGCCGCCGGCACGGTGACCGCGCAACAGGTGCGCGACATGCTGGGTCTGGCCGACCGCAGCAAGGTGATCGACCTGTTCGAGACCGCCGTCTCCGCCAAGCCGGCGGAGGCGATGGACCTGCTGTCCGACCTGCACCGCGTCGGCGCCGATCCGGTGGTGATCCTCCAGGACCTTCTCGACCTCGTGCACAACCTGACGCGGCTGAAGGTGGTGCCGGACAGCGCCAACGACCCCGGCCTGCCCGAGGCGGAGCGCACCCGCGGCGCCGCCCTGTCGGCGAAGCTCGGCATGCCGGCGCTGACCCGCGCGTGGCAGCTCCTGCTGAAGGGGCTGGGCGAGGTGCAGGCGGCCCCGGTGCCGCAGCAGGCGCTGGAGATGGTCATCGTGCGGCTGTCCTACGCCGCCGATCTGCCGACTCCCGGCGACCTGATCCGCCAGTTCCAGAATTTGCAGAACGGCGGCGGGCAAGGTGGCCAGGGTGGCGGTGGCGCCCCGCGCGGTCCCGGCGGCGGGCCGGTGGCGGTGGGCGGCTCCGCCGTGCGCGCCGTCGCCCAGGCCCAGCCGAGCCCGCAGCCGTCTCCCCAGCCCGTGCCGGCCGTTGCCGTCGCCGTGGCCGACGAGGAGCGCGTGGCGATGCCGCGCGACTTCCGCACGCTGGTCCAGGTCTTCGCGGAGAAGCGGGAGGGCGCTCTCTACGGCCATCTGACCGGCAGCGTCCATCTGGTGCGCCTGGAGCCGGGACGGCTGGAACTGCGCCTGACGACTCTGGCCCCGTCGACCCTGCCGAATCGCGTCGGCCAGCTGTTGACGGAATGGACCGGCCAGCGCTGGGTCGTCATCGTCTCGGACGCGCCGGGCGAGCCGACGCTGATCCAGCAGGAGCAGGCCGCCCAGAGGCGCGCACTGGAGGAGGCGGAGGCGCATCCGGTGGTGCGCGCCGTTCTGGACGCCTTTCCCGGCGCGAAGATCACCGATGTCCGCGACCTCAAGGCGGCGGTCGAGGCCGAGCCCCAGGTTGCGGATGACGGGGAGAATCCCGACCTTATGGTCATGCAGCAGGACGACGGGGTTTATTACCCGCTCGACGACGAAGGAGATTTCTGACCCATGAAGAACCTCGGCCAGATGATGAAGCAGGCCCAGCAGATGCAGGCCAAGATGCAGGAGATGCAGGCCCGCCTGGGCGAGGTCGAGATGACCGGCCAGTCGGGCGCCGGCATGGTCAACGTCACGGTCAACGGCAAGGGCGAGATGAAGAAGATCAAGCTCGACAAGTCGATCGTCGACCCGGAGGACATTGAGGTCCTGGAGGACCTGATCATCGCCGCCTTCAACGACGCCAAGGCCAAGGTGGAGCAGCACGTCGCCAACGAGACCCAGAACCTGATGGGCGGGATGAAGCTGCCGCCGGGCATGAAGCTGCCGTTCTGAGTTGTCATGGCCGGGTCGAACGCGGCCCGGCCGCCCTTTGAAACCAACGAAGCCGTGCCAGCGAAGCCGTGAATGATCGGACCTGAAATCGAGCGCCTGATCCAACTCCTGTCCAAGCTGCCGGGGCTGGGGCCGCGGTCGGCGCGGCGGGCGGCGCTGCACCTGATGAAGCGCCGCGACAGCCTGTTGGTGCCACTGTCCGAATCCATGGCGCTCGCCGCAGAGGCCATCCGCAACTGCTCGGTCTGCGGCAACCTCGACAGCCGCGATCCCTGCTCCGTCTGTTCCGACCACAGCCGCGACCGCTCGACCATCTGCGTGGTGGAGGATGCCGGCGACCTCTGGGCGCTGGAGCGCACGCGCGCCTTCCACGGCACCTACCATGTGCTGGGCGGCACGCTATCGGCCTTGCAGGGGGTGGGGCCGGACGATCTGAACATCCCGTCCCTGGTGGAGCGCGCGAAGGACCCGGCGGTGACCGAAGTGATCCTGGCGCTGAACGCCACGGTGGACGGCCAGACCACCGCCCATGTGGTGACCGACCGCCTGTCCGGCAGCGGGGTTTCCGTGTCCCGTCTGGCTCATGGCGTGCCGGTGGGCGGGGAACTGGATTACTTGGACGACGGGACGCTGACCGCGGCGTTGAAGGCGCGGCGGCCTTTGTGAGATAAGTATTTTTGTGAGGGAAGTATTGCCCCCTCCCTAACCCTCCCCCGCTTCGCAGGGGAGGGGATAAAGCTCCCTCCCCTGCGAAGCGGGGGAGGGAAGGGGCCCGCGCAGCGGGAAGGGTGGGGGCCGCCTCGACCACCCACCCAATTCCCCCAAACTCTTACTTCTTCTTCAGCGCGGCCACGCCCGGCAGGTCCTTGCCTTCCAGCCACTCCAGGAAGGCGCCGCCGGCGGCGGAGATGTAGGTGAACTTCTCCTCCACGCCGGCATGGGCCAGCGCCGACACGGTGTCGCCGCCGCCGGCCACCGACAGCAGGCCGCCTTCCGACGTGCGCTCGGCGACGAGGCCGGCGACGGCGTTGGTGCCGGCGTCGAAGGGCTGGATCTCGAAGGCGCCCAGCGGGCCGTTCCACACCACCGTCTTGGCACCCTGGAGCTTCAGGCCCAGGAATTCGACGGTCGCCGGGCCGACGTCCAGCGCCATCTCGTCGGCGCCGATGCCGTCCGCCGGAACGGCGCGGTGGGCCGCACCGGCCTTGAACTCCTTGGCGACGATGAAGTCCTTCGGCAGCAGCAGCTCGCAATTGGCGGCCTTGGCGGTCTCCATGATGGCGCGGGCCTGATCGGCCATGTCCTTCTCGCAGAGCGAGGCGCCGACATCCACGCCCTGAGCGTAGAGGAAGGTGTTGGCCATGCCGCCGCCCAGCGCCAGCATGTCCACCTTCTTCACGAGGTTGCCGAGCAGGTCCAGCTTGGTGGAGATCTTGGCGCCGCCGACGACGGCGGCCACCGGACGCTCCGGCTTCTCCAGCGCCTTGGTCAGCGCCTCAAGCTCGGCCTGCATCAGGCGGCCCGCGGCGGCGGGCAGATGCTGGGCGACGCCCTCGGTCGAGGCGTGGGCGCGGTGCGCGGCGGAGAAGGCGTCGTTGACGTAGAGGTCCCCCAACTCGGCGATCCGCTTGGCGAAGGCCGGATCGTTCTTTTCCTCTTCCGCGTGGAAGCGGGTGTTCTCCAGCAGCACGATGGCGCCCGGCTGCACGCCGTCGATGGCGGCCTTGGCCTTGTCGCCGACGCAATCCTCGCCGAAGGCGACGGTCTGGCCGACGGCGGCGCTCAGCGCGTCCAGCACGTTGCGCAGCGAGTTCTTGGCGTCCGGGCCGTTCTTCGGGCGGCCGAAGTGCGACAGAACCACGACCTTCGCACCCTTCTTCGCCAACTCGGTCAGAGTCGGCGCCAGACGGTCGATGCGGGTCGTGTCGGAGACCTTGCCGTCCTGCATAGGGACGTTGAGGTCGGCACGCACCAGCACCGTCTTGCCGTTCACGTCGAGGTCGTCGATGGTGTTGAACTCGGTCATGGCTGCTGTCCCTACGGGTTGAACTTTTGCCGGGCAATCCAGCACAGGGACGCCCGCTTTGCAACGGCCCGCGTGGGCGACCGGATGCCCCATGCGGCGAAAAGACGGGGCTCTGGGCGGGCGGGACCGCCGATCCCATCTCTATCTCCATGAACAGAATCACCCCGCCATCCTCCGCCCAACTGGCTCCCCGGCTGGCCCCACGGCTGGCTTACGCGGCCAGCCAGTCCGCCCGCGTCGCCTGGTTCCTCGGCCAGTACATGATGGCTGCGCGGATCGGCCGACGGATCACCGGACCGCCGCGGACCACCCCGCCCGGGGGGCGGCCGGTGCCCGGCACCCGCGTGATCCTGGAGGAGCTGCGGGCCCTGCTGGCCCGCGACCTCGCCAACATCGAGGCGGGCTACTACCGCCTGCCGCACGACCTGATGCCCGACCCGCGCCGGCTGCTGACCGACGCCGCGGCCTTCTTCCGCGACGTGCCGGAGGTGTCGCGCCGCCGCCGCGACCACGCGGCGGTGGAGGTGCGCGCCAACCCGCCGCCGGGCAGCGGGGGGCTGCCCGCCTACTACCGCCAGAACTTCCATTACCAGACCGGCGGCTACCTGACGGAGGAGAGCGCCCGCCTCTACGACCATCAGGTGGAGGTGCTGTTCGGCGGCGGCGCCGACGCCATGCGCCGGCAAACCCTGGTGCCGATCTTCGAGCATCTGAAAACGCGCCGCAGCGCGGATTGCCGCCTGCTCGACGTGGCCGCCGGGACAGGGCGCTTCCTGACTTTCGTGAAGGACAACCACCCGCGCCTGCCGGTCATCGCGCTCGACCTCTCCCCGGCCTATCTGCGCGAGGCGCGGCGCAACCTCGCCCCGTGGGCGCGCAGCAGCGCGCTGCTCCAGGCGGCGGCGGAGGCGATCCCGCTGGCCACCGGGTCGCAGGACATAGTGACCTGCATCTACCTGTTCCACGAGCTGCCGCCGAAGATCCGCGCCCAGGCCGCCGCCGAGATGGCCCGCGTGCTGAAGCCCGGCGGCATCCTGGTCTTCATGGACAGCGTGCAGTACGGCGACAACCCGATGATGGACGGGCTGATCGACCGCTTCCCGCAGTCCTTCCACGAGCCCTTCTACGCCCATTACGCCCGCGACGACCTGCCCGCGCTGTTCGCCGCCGGCGGGTTGCGCCTGCGCGAGACGTCGCTGGCCTACATGTCCAAGCTCCTGGTGCTGGAAAAGACGGCCCCCTGATTGCGGGGACTGCAACAAAAGCGTCATGGTTCTGTAACTTGACCGTGGCTGGGGCCTGTGCAAAACGGGGATCCACCGGAAACGACGGGGCACGAATGGTGGTCGAAGCGGAGTCCAACCGGGAAACCGAGCTGAAGCTGGCCGTCAGGGCCGAAGACATGGCGAAGCTCCGGTCCTGCCCGGCGGTCGCATCCCGCGCCAAGGGAAAAGCCGCCACCAAGACCCTGGAAAGCACCTATTACGACACCGCCGACCGGCGTCTGGCCGGGCGGCTGGTGACGTTGCGCGTGCGCAAGGTCGGCAACCAGTATCTCCAGACCGTCAAGGGCGCGCCGGAGCGCGGCGAGCTTGGCCGGGCGGAGTGGGAGCATCCGGTCGCCGGACCGGCCCCCGACCTGTCGGCCATCGAGTCGCCGGAGGCGCTGGACCTGTTGGGCTCGATCAGCGCGGCGGAGCTGCAGCCGCTCTTCACCACGCTCATCCAGCGCACCGTGCGCGTGGTGACGTTGGGCGAGGGCGAGAGTGCCAGCCGCATCGAGGTCGCCTTCGACAGCGGCGAGATCCGCGCCCCCGACGGCGCTTCCATCCCGGTGTCGGAGGTGGAGCTGGAGCTTCTCGAAGGCTCCGCCGCCGCCCTCTACGATCTGGCGCTGGAGCTGGCCCAGGCCGCCCCGCTGCGGCTCGACCCGCGCACCAAGGCGGAGCGCGGCTATGCGCTCGCCGACGGGTCGGTGGACAAGGTGGTCAAGGCGGGCAAGTTGGAGCTCGACCGCGACACCACGGTGGAAGGCGCGCTGGCCCGCATCCTGCGCTCCTGCATCGGCCACATGCTGGCGAACGAGGCGGTCACCCTGATCGGCGAGGACACGGAGGGCGTCCACCAGATGCGCGTGGCGCTGCGCCGCCTGCGCTCGGCGCTCGCCCTGTTCAAGGACTTCATCCCCGCCGACTCCTACGCTTGGCTGGTCGGCGAGGTGAAGTGGCTGGGCGGCAGCCTCGGCCCGGCGCGCGACTGGGACGTCTTCCTGGCCGAGCTGCTGGAGCCGGTGAAGGACTCCTTCCACCGCGCCGACGGGCACGGCAAACCGCTCCAGGAGGACATCGACGCGCTCGCCGCAGCGGCGCGGGCCCGCCGCGACCGCGCCTACGAAGGGGTGCGCGAGGCCATCCGGTCGGAGCGCTACACCAGCTTCCTGCTGAAGTTCGGCACCTGGGTCGAGTCGCGGGGCTGGCGCGACCAGCCGGTCAGCGAGCATTCCGCCCGGCTGTTCGATCCGGTGGAGGATCTGGCCGACCATCTGCTGTCGCGCCGCGCCAAGAAGGCCCGCCGCGCCGGCCACGGATTCGCGAGCCTGTCGGTGACCGAGCGGCACGAGCTGCGCATCGCCCTGAAGAAGCTGCGCTACGCGGCGGAGTTCTTCCGCAGCCTCTACGACGACAAGCCGGCCCGCCGCTACATCCAGGACCTGTCGGCCTTCCAGGACGCGCTGGGCCATCTGAACGACGTGGCGACGGCGACCCGCCTGCTGCACGAGCTGCACGACGACGGCAGCCGCCCCGAGCCGGGCGAGCCGCGCGCCGCCGGCATCGTCATCGGCTGGCACGCCCGCGGCGTCGCGGAGTCCGAACCGGCGCTGCGCGACTTGTGGAAGGAGTTCGCCGACGCGAAAGCCTTCTGGTCAAAGCCCGACCGGGAGGGGTAATCTTCCCGCCCATGCGGACCATCCTCGTCGCCAACATCAAGGGCGGTTGCGGCAAGACCACGATCGCCACCCACCTCGCCGCGGCCTGCGCCGCCGCCGGTCACAGCACGGCGCTGGCCGACGTGGACCGCCAGCGCTCCTCGCTCGGCTGGCTGGCCCGCCGCCCGGCCACGGCTTCCGCCCTGGTCGGTCTGGACTGGGCAAAGGACCTATCCGACGCGCCGAAGGGCATCCAGCGCCTCGTCATCGACGCGCCGGCGGCCCTGAAGACCAAGCAGATCGAGGATCTGGTGCGGATGGCCGACGTCGTCGTGCTGCCGGTGCTGCCCAGCGCCTTCGACGAGCAGGCGACTCAGCGCTTCCTCGGCAAGCTGGAGGAGCTGAAGTCGATCGCCAGGAACCGCAAGTCGGTGGCGGTGGTCGGCAACCGCCTGCGCCCCCGCACCAAGGCGGCGGACCGGCTGGACCAGTTCCTCGGCGGGGTCGGGCACAGCGTGGTGACCCGTCTGCGCGACAGCCAGATCTACGCCGACGCCGCGGCCTCCGGCCTCAGCCTGTTCGACCTGACCGGCAAGCGCGCCGCCGAGCACCGCGCCGACTGGGAACCGCTGCTGGCCTACATCGAGAAGGCGTGAGCTGGGAAGGCGCCGTTACAGTCTGTTACGTTCGAGGGTGGTGCGGGACATCAAGCGGTTACAATCCGGCCCCACTTTGGCCGCATTCCGTTCAACCCGCGAGCCATCCTCCCCCATGCCATCAATCACCTCCACCATCACCCGGCAGATCGTCACGCCGGTGACCATCGTCCTGTTCGTCGTCTCCACGGTGACGGGAATCATGCTGCTGCTGCACTGGAACGGCAATCTGGTGCGCTTCTCCCACGAATGGCTCAGCGTCGGCTTCTCGGCCATCGGTGTGTGGCATCTGGCGCGCAACTGGGCCGCTTTCCTCCAATACTTCAAGCGCAACGTGGCCCTGTCGGCCTTCGTGGTCAGCGTCGCCGGCTCGCTGGTCTTCACGGCGATGACCGGAACACCGGCCTCCACCGGCGGGCCCGGCGCGATGATGCGGGCGGTGGCGAACGCCCCGCTGGCGACGGTGGCGCCGGTCTTCGGTTTGGACCCCGACAAGGCCATCCAGGCGCTCAAGGCCGCCAACATCGAGGCGCAGCCCGGCGAGTCGCTGTCGGTCATCGGCACCCGTGCCGGGATGAACGCGGTGGGCGTGGCGAACATCCTCACCGCCGCCAAGCCGCCCAGGCCGGCGTCGTAACGTTTTGGATGCGACCGCCTACACTCGCGCCACGAGGAACAGCCGCTTGAAGGGAAACAGCGTGCGGCCATCGGGGCGCCGGGGATAGGCGGTGTTCAGCCGGGCGCGGTAGGCCGCCAGAAAGGCGTCCAGCTCCGCGCCCGTCAGCGTGTCCAGGACGGGCAGCAGCGTCGTGCCGCGCGTCCATTGCAGGACCGGATCGTCGCCCTCCAGAACCTGGAGATACTCCGTCTCCCAGAGGTCCAGGCGCCGGGTGAGCGGGGCGAGCCAGCCGTAATAGGTCTCGGGCGCGTGCACCGGGGCGGTGCGCAGGACTGGCGCCAGCCGTTCGGCCCAGGGGCCGTCCGCCGCCGTCTCGTACAACAGGCGGTGCGAGGGCGCGTCGAAGTTGCGGGGCATCTGCACGGCCAGCACCCCGTCGGGGGCCAGCGTCCGCAGCAGGTCCGGGAACAGCCGCTCGTGCCCGTCCAGCCATTGCAGGGCGGCGTTGGAGATCAGCAGATCGACCGACCGGTCGGGGCGCCAGACGCGCAGGTCGGCCTGGAGCCAGCGCACGCGGGACGGTGTCGTCTGCGCGCGCTCCAGCATGGCGGGGGAGTTGTCCACCCCCAGCACCTCGGCCTCCGGCCAGCGCTCGGCCAGCCGACGGGCGAGCTGCCCGGCCCCGCAGCCGAGATCGACCACCGTCCGCGGGGTCAGGGAGGGCAGGGCCGCCACGAGGTCGTGGGCCGGGCGGCGGCGCCAGGACTCGAACCGTGCGTATTGTTCGGGGTCCCACGGCATGCCCGGCCTCCACCGGTTGAAGGGGGTTGGGGTTATTCCTGCTCGCGCTGGCGGGCGATCTGCTCGTCCATGTGGTTGTAGTGCTTCGTGACCATCATGAAGATCGTTCCGATGCAGCCGATGGCCAGCAGCCAGCCGCCGTAATAGAACGCATCGTCCGACGCGCGCGACGCCGCCAGCAGGCCGATGAACGCCATGAAGCCCAGGATCCCCCCGGTGATCCACTTGCCCGTGCCTTCCAAAGTCCCGTTCCCTTCCTTCGCTGCCGGTCCCGCGCGGGGCGTGCGCCCGGCGGGATGCCGACGGGTTGACCGTGCCGCGAATTCTGGTGGAGCGGGCGTCGGAAATCAATCCGGGATGGGCGAATCCGATGTGGGCATTTCGCCCAACCGGGCGGTCTCCTCCACGACGAATCCGGGAGGAAGCTCCAGCGCGAAGACGGTGCCCGCCGCGGTGCTCTCCACCAACCGCAGGTCGCCGCCATGGGCGCGCAGCACCTCCCGCGCGATGGCGAGGCCCAGCCCGACGCCGCCCGCCCGCGCGGAGCCGGCGAAGGGTTGGAACAGGTTGTCCCGCGCCCGCGGCGGCAGGCCCGGCCCGTCGTCGGCGACCAGCAGGAGCAGCCCGCCGCCGGGCCGCGTCTCTGCCATCACCGTCACCGCTCCTGCCCCCGCCTGCGCCGCGTTGCGCCCCAGATTGACCAGCGCGCGGGAGAGCTGGGCGGCGTCGGCGCGGACGGTCAGCCCCTCCGGCACCCGGTTGTTCCAGCGCAGCTCCACCCGTTCCCCGTCCGGGCGCACGACGTCCGGGCGCAGGGCGGCCAGCGCCGTGGCCCCGGCCTCCTCGACCAGCGGGCGCAGCGGCACCACAGCCCGCACCAGGGGCAGCAGGCCGTCGCGGGTGTAGGTCATGGTCTGGCCGCACAGCTCCACCGCCCGGTCGATGGAGGCCATCAGCCGCGGCGTGACCCGCCGCACCTCCGGGTCGGCGCTCTCGGCCAGCCGCTCCGACAGCAGGGCGGCGGTGGACAGGATGGCGCGCAGGTCGTGGTTGATCTTGGCGACCGCGGTGCCCAGCGCGGCCAGCCGCTCGCGCTGGCGCAACGCGCTGCGGATGGTGGCCTGCATGTCGGCCAGCTCTCGCTCCGCCACGCCGATCTCGTCGGTGCGGACGCTGGGCTGGAAGGGCGGCGTGCCGTCGGGGTCGCGGCGGATGGCGACCAGCCCCTCGGTCAGGCGGCGCATCGGCCGCACCAGCAGGCGGGTCAGCGAGACGAAGACCAGAACCGCCGCGATCAGCGAGATCGCCACCGACAGCGCCAGGATGCGGCCCGAGAAGTCGATCATCGCCTGGATCATCGGCCGCTCGTCCATCACCATGTCGACTTGGAAGGCGGGGTCCTTGGGCGACGGCCCGATCACCCGGATCACCCGGTCCCGCCGCTGGGCCAGCGCCATGAAGGCGTCGGCGGTCAGCCGCGGCGCCATGGCGCCGCGCAGGTCGAAGACGGCGTCCACCGTCGGCGGCATGGAGCGGGACAGCATGTAGACGCGACTGTCCGGCCGGATCAGCTCCACCGCGTGGGCGCCGACATGGGCGAGCAGTTCGTTCTGAAGCCCCATCGCCACCATCATGTCCGGCGTCGCCTCCACCGACAGGGCGGCGAGGTGGGCGGCGGCCAGCCGCTCCTCCAGATAGGTCAGGCGGTAGCGCGCGATGGACGGCGTGTAGATCAGCACCTCGGCCAGCAGGACGAACAGCACGGTCAGCACCAGCAGCTTGGCCGACAGGCTGCGCGTCACGGAGGGCAGGGGCATGGGCGGCGTCCGGGGGCAGGGTCTGGGGGCAGGGTCAGGGGGAGGGAATGCCGGAAGATAGGTCAGGCGGCGGCTGCTGCCTAGCCGACGCGGGGTGGCTGCGGGGTTTTGTCCGGTTGAGAGGGCGGTGCCGCCGGCCCATACTGGACCCTCCGAGCAGCCCGAAAAGGAGGGCAGGCCATGTCCATCCTGAGATTCGAAGCGGTTTTGCAGACCGACCGGACCGCCGCGCTGATGGCGGCGGCCGACGGCATCACCGGCAGCGGCGGCTGGATCGTCGACCACACGCTGTTCTCCGACGTGATGGCGGTCATCGCCTTCTGCGTTCCCGCCAACCGGACGACGGCACTGGGCGACGCTCTGGCCGCCGCCGGCATCCTGGTCAGCCCGCCGCTGCCGCCCTCCCTTCCGGGAACCGGCGAGGCGGCGGAGCGGGAGTTGCAGGGGCAGTTGACCCTGACCTTCGCCAAGGGCACCGGCGACCTGCGCCACGCGGTTCCGGCCTTCGAATGACGCCTTCCAATGACCGCGGCGCTCCGTCCGGGGCCGCGCTCTCCTCTGGCGCCCCGCGCGCAAGGTTGGTAGTAGAACCGGCATGAGCGACCTTGCCCGTCACATCGACTCCCTGTCCCGCGCCAGCGTGCTGTGCGTCGGCGACGTCATGCTCGACCGATTCATCTACGGGTCGGTCGACCGCGTGTCCCCAGAAGCGCCGATCCCCGTGCTGAGGATCGAGCGCGAGACGGCCATGCTCGGCGGCGCCGGCAACGTGGCCGCCAACGTCATGGCGCTGGGCGCCGGCTGCCGCTTCGTGTCGGTGGTGGGCGAGGACGCGGCGGGGCTGGAGCTGGTCCGCCTCGTGGCGAAGGAGACGGGCGACGGCGGCGGCTTGGTCGCCGAGCCGGGGCGCCAGACCACCGTCAAGACGCGCTTCATCGGCGGTCGCCAGCAGCTTCTGCGCGCCGACGCCGAGACCATCGCCGCCATCGGATCGGAGGAGGAGGTGATGGTCGCCGCCCGCACCGGCCTGCTGACGGTGGGCGCGGTGATCCTGTCCGACTACGGCAAGGGCGTGCTGACCGACTCTCTGGTGGCGCAGCTCATCCAGGCGGCGCGCGAGGCCGGGGTGCCGGTGGTGGTCGATCCCAAGGGCGACGATTTCGGGCGCTACCGCGGAGCCAGCGTCATCACGCCCAACCGCAAGGAGCTGATCCAGGCGACCGGGATGCCCGCCGACAGCGACGCCGAGGTCGTGGCCGCCTGCCGCTTCCTGCTGGACAGCTGCGGCATCGACGCGGTGGTCGCGACGCGCAGCGAGCGCGGCATGTCCGTGGTGACCCGCGATGGCGCCACCCATCTGCCGGCCAACGCGCGCGAGGTCTTCGACGTGTCGGGCGCCGGCGACACGGTGGTGGCGACGCTGACTTCCGCCCTGTCGGTGGGGGTCGATCTGACCGACGCGGCGCGGCTGGCCAATCTGGCCGCTGGGATCGTGGTGGGGAAGGTCGGCACCGCGGTGGTCCGCGCGCCGGAGCTGCTGTCCGCCTTGCACGAGCAGGAATGGCGCAGCGGCGAGGAGAAGGTCGACACGCTGGAGCAGGCCGTGGAGCGGGCGGCGCGCTGGCGCGCCCGCGGCAAGCGGGTGGGCTTCACCAACGGCTGCTTCGACCTGCTGCACCCCGGCCACATTTCGCTGCTGAACCAGGCGAAGGCCGCCTGCGACGTGCTGGTGGTCGGGCTGAACAGCGACGCCTCGGTGAAGCGGCTGAAGGGCGAGACGCGCCCGGTGCAGACCGAGACGGCGCGGGCGACGGTGCTCGCTTCGCTGGCCTGCGTCGATCTGGTGGTGGTCTTCGGCGAGGACACGCCGGAGGAGCTGATCCGCGCCCTGCGTCCCGACGTGCTGGTGAAGGGGGCGGACTACACGGTCGCCACGGTGGTCGGCGCCGGATTCGTGCAGAGCTACGGCGGCAAGGTCGTGCTGGCCGACCTCGTGGACGGCCAGAGCACGACCAACACCATCAAGCGCATGCAGCGCTGAACGCTGGGATGCGGAAATCGGGGCGCTGACCGCCCCGGCTTGCGGCCGGGGCGTCCACGCCACGCGATCACATCTTCTTCTGGACGCTGTCCGACGAGCGCTCCACGGCGCGGCCGCCCGCCTGCACGTCCTGGCCCATGCCTTCGACGGTGTTGCAGGCGGCGAGGCTGGTGGTCAGGGCGGCACCCAGGGCGGCGAAAAGGACGAGCTTCTTCAGGCTACGCATGGCATTTTCCTCTTGAGGTCGAAAACAATCGGCTGAAAAACGCGAGAAACCCGCCAAAGGTTTCCGAAGCCTCGCCGTGCGGAAGGACAGTTCTCCACACTCAAACGGATAGGGGGAGGGCGCGCATGTTCGAAGGGTTCACCCGTCACCGCATCGCCACCGACGGTGCCGAGATCCACACGCTGGTCGGGGGCGAGGGGCCGCCGCTCCTTCTGCTTCATGGGTTTCCGCAGTGCCACGCCCTGTGGAACCGGGTCGCGCCGCGGCTGGCCGAGCGCTTCACCGTGGTGCTGACCGACCTGCGGGGGTACGGCCAATCGTCGAAGCCGCCGGGCGATTCCGCGCACGAGACCTACTGCAAACGCGCCAACGCGCGCGATCAGGTGGCGGTGATGGCCGCGCTGGGCTTCGACCGCTTCCGGCTGGCCGGGCATGACCGCGGCGCGCGGGTGGCCCACCGGCTCGCCCTCGACCATCCCGACCGGGTCGAGCGCGTGGCCTTCCTCGACGTGGTGCCGACGCTGGAGGTCTTCGCCCGTATCGACCAGCGCATGGCGACCGCCTATTACCACTGGTTCTTCCTGATCCAGCCGAACAACCTTGCGGAACGGCTGATCGGGTCGGACCCCGACTTCTATCTGGGGCAGGTGCTCGGCTCCATCGGCAGCAGCGCCGACATTTTCGAGCCGGAGGCGATGGAGGCCTACCGCACCGCCTTCCGCGACCCCGCCACCGTCCACGCCATGTGCGAGGACTACCGCGCCGCCGCCAGCATCGACCTGGAGCACGACCGCGAAGACCGCGCGGCGGGGCGCAAGGTGGAATGCCCGGCCCTGTTCCTGTGGGGCCGCAACAGCGCGGTCGGGCGCCTCTACGACGACCCGCTGGGCATCTGGCGCGGCTACGCCCCGGCCATCGAAGGCCATGTGATGCCCGCCGGCCATTTCATCCCCGAGGAGGCGCCGGAGGAGACGGCGCGGGCGCTGCTGGACTTCTTCTCCGGCTGATCCTCACGCCGCGCATCGCGGAACCGTCCCTGTGCCGAGGCCCGGACCTTCGTCCGGCCCGGCATCGAGGAAGGAGACACCACCATGCGCTGCCAGCAGTTTCTGACAACCATCCAGGGTTGCGTCGGCAACGGCACCATCAATGGCCCGCGGGCCACGGTGCTGGCCCAGAACGCCAACATCCGCGGCGGCTGGGAGGGCTGGCTCCAGGCCGAGATCGCACACGGTTTCCTGAACGTTGCGGGCAACTGGACCTGCGACCGGGAATGGGCCTACCCATCCACCAACGCCGCGAATCCCTACCTGACCTACACGACGGTCGGCGGCCCGGCCTGGGGAGTCTCCAACAACGCCAACGCCGCCGCCCGCGCCGACTTCTACCTGCGCCGCAACACCGGGGTGGCCGACGACGTCTACATCGAACTGAAGTGCATCCTGCCCGCCCATGCCACGCCCATCCAGGACGCCTGGAACCGCTTCAACGCCGACGTCGTGAAGCAGCAGACCCTGCGCGGCGGCAACGCCGGCCTGAACTACGTCTCGCTCCTGGCGACCTTCGGCACCTTCCAGGCCGCGGACGTGGCGGGACCCAACCCGAATCTCGGCTGGTACTGGGCGGGCGGGCGTACCGCCTATGTGTACGATGTGGCGAACAATCAGGTCACCACCCTGGCGAACGTGGCCCAGGGCGGCGCTCCGCGCCTGTTCCTGATCGCCGTTTCGGTGTGACGCGGGCCGGGGCGCGAGCCCCGGCTCCTCCCGTTCCGACACGGGTTCCGGCAGTTCCCATGCCGGTCCTTCAACCCGGCATCCCTCCCCCGGACGAACTGTCCCGTTGCCAGTTGGCGTGAGCGGCGGCATAAATCGGCGCGCGGCCCTCCCCGCTGGACGGGAAGGCTTTTGGCAAACACAAAAATGGCGGAAGGAAAGCCCCCAATGGCTGAAAGCACTTTCGACGTCGTCGTGGTCGGCGGCGGTCCCGGCGGGTATGTCTGCGCGATCCGTGCGGCGCAACTCGGTTTCAAGGTCGCCTGCGTCGAGAAGCGCAGCGCGCTGGGCGGCACCTGCCTGAATGTGGGCTGCATCCCCTCCAAGGCGCTGCTCGCCGCGTCGGAGAAGTACGAGGAGGCCAAGCACGGCCTCGCCAAGTTCGGCATCAAGGTCGGCGGCGTCGAGCTGGACCTGCCGGGCATGCTGTCCCACAAGGACAAGGTCGTCAAAGAGAACACCGGCGGCATCGAGTTCCTGTTCAAGAAGAACAAGATCGCCTGGCTGAAGGGTGCGGGCCGCATCACCGCCCCGAACACCGTCGAGGTCGAGGGCGTCGGCACCATCACGGCGTCCAAGGCCATCGTCATCGCCACCGGCTCGGAAGTCACCCCGCTGCCGGGCATCGAGATCGACGAGCAGAAGATCGTCTCCTCCACCGGCGCCCTGGAGCTGCCGGAGGTGCCGAAGCGCCTCGTCGTCATCGGCGGCGGCGTGATCGGTCTGGAGCTGGGCTCGGTCTGGGGCCGCCTCGGCGCGCAGGTCACCGTGGTCGAGTTCCTGGACCGCATCCTGCCGACCATGGACGGCGAGGTGTCCAAGCAGATGCAGCGCATCCTCGGCAAGCAGGGCATGACCTTCAAGCTCGGCTCCAAGGTCACCGGGGCCAAGATCACCAACACCGGCGTCACCCTGTCGGTCGAGCCCGCCGCCGGCGGCACCGCCGAGGAGGTCGAGGCCGACGTCGTGCTGGTCGCCATCGGGCGCCGCGCCTACACCAACGGCCTGGGCCTCGACGCCGTCGGCGTGGAGATGGACAACCGCGGCCGCGTGAAGATCGGCACGCATTTCGAGACCAACGTGCCGGGCATCTACGCCATCGGCGACGTGGTCGAAGGCCCGATGCTGGCCCACAAGGCCGAGGAGGAGGGCGTCGCGCTCGCCGAGCTGCTGGCCGGCCAGGCGGGCCACGTCAACCACGACCTCGTCCCCGGTGTCGTCTACACCTGGCCGGAAGTGGCCGCGGTCGGCAAGACCGAGGAGGAGCTGAAGGCCGCCGGCGTCGCCTTCAAGGCGGGCAAGTTCCCCTTCACCGCCAACGGCCGCGCCCGCGCCAGCGGCACGACCGACGGTTTCGTGAAGATCCTGGCCGACGCGCGCACCGACAAGGTGCTGGGCGTCCACATGGTCGGCCCGAACGTGTCGGAGATGGTGGCCGAGCTGGCCGTGGCGATGGAGTTCAGCGCGTCCGCCGAGGACATCGCCCGCACCTGCCACGCCCACCCAACCCTGTCGGAAGTGACCAAGGAAGCCGCCCTCGCCGTGGACGGCCGCGCCCTGCACATCTAAGGCGCGCCTCTTCCCCCTCCCCCGCGAGAGCGGGGGAAGGCCCTTTCTTCTCCCTCCCCTGCGAAGCGGGGGAGGGCCGGGGAGGGGGCAATGCACCTCCCACCCTCCAAACTTTACGGCGTCTTCTTCGCCCGCGGGTGCGCCGAGCGGTACACCTGCATCAGCTGCTCGCTCTCCACGTCCGTGTAGCGCTGCGTCGTCGACAGCGAGGCGTGGCCCAGCAGATCCTGAATCGCCCGCAGATCCCCGCCGTCCGCCAGCAGATGCGTGGCGAAGCTGTGCCGCAGCGCGTGCGGCGTCGCGGTCTCCGGCAGCCCCATCAGGCGGCGCAGGTCGCGCATCCGCCGCTGCGCGATGGCCGGGGCGAGCTGTCCGCCGCGCACCCCGACGAACAGCGGCGCGTCCGGCCCCTGGCGGTAAGGACAGGCGTCCATGTAGGCCCGCACCGCCTCCGTCACCGCCGGCAGCACCGGGACGATCCGCTCCTTGTTGCCCTTGCCGGTGACGCGCAGAGTCTCGCCCAGCGGCGCCTCGCGGCGCGTCAGGTTCAGCGCTTCCGAGATGCGCAGGCCGCAGCCGTAGAGCAGGGTGAACAGCGCCCGGTCGCGCTTGCCGACCCACGGCTCGTCCGGCTCCTTCTCCGATTCCTCCAGCAGGCGGTCGGCGTCCAGCACGGTCAGCGGCTTCGGCGCCGGGCGCTTGATGCGCGGGCCGGAGAAGGTGTTGATCGCCGGATTGTGCAGCCGCCCGTCGCGGTCCAGCCAGCGGAACAGGTTGCGCACCGACGACAGGGCGCGTGACCGGCTGTTGGAGCCGATTCCCTTCATGGCGAGGTGGGACAGCCAGGAGCGGAAGTCCGTGACGGTGAGCGCGGCGAGGTCGTTCATCGACGGCGGCTTCGCCTGATAGCCGGTGATGAACTCCAGGAAGGTCGCGACGTCGCCGATGTAGGCGGTCAGCGTGTGGGGCGAGACGTTGCGCTCGCTCTCCATCCAGCGGCGCCAGTGCACGAGCACGTCCTGCACGTCGGGCTGGGCGGCGAAACCGAGGACGGGGTTCTGTTTTCCGGTCATGCGCTCTTGTGGTTCAGGCCGGCAGTTCGAGCCAGCCGCGGATCACCCGCTCGACCACGCGGGCGAGGAAGCCGACCAGCTCGGTGCCCTGGCCGCTGTGGAAGCTGTCCGGCTCGCGGCTGCCGAAGGCCAGCATGCCGTCCGGCGTCTCGCTGGACACCTGGAGGCGGATCAGAACCTCCGACCGGACCAGCCCGGCGCCGGGGCCGTACAGCTCCGGATCGCCCTGGATGTCGGCGTTCAGCGCCACGTCGGCCTTGCCCAACCAGCGGTCGACGGTCCCCGGCTCGACCACCCGCACGCCGGAGGTCTGGACATGCGGGGTGTCGTGGCCGTTCGATTCGACGATCAGGCAGGCGACATCCAGGTCGAGCAGCACCGCCAGATCGGTGGTGATGGTCTGGATGAGCTGCTCGAAGCTCTGTGCGTCGAGGAGGAACAGCACCGCCGCGTGGATGCGGTTCTGGCTGTTCATGTTGGCGCGTGAGGTGCCGATCAGCTCGCGCTGCTGGTCCTTCAGCAGGCGGACCTCGCCGCGCAGCCGCTCGACCATGTAGGCCTGCAAATCCACCACCCCGCGACCGCGGTCCTGCGACGGCGGGGTCAGGTGGTGGACCAGATCGCCGTGATGGACCAGGAAGTCGGGATGGTCCCGCAGGTAGGCGTGCACCTCCTCGGCGGTCGGCGCGTCCTTCCTGTGGGGTGTGTGTCCCGGCTCCCGGCCCATGCTGCCGTCCTCAGAGGATGGACTGGCCGGTCTTCTGCCAATCGGCGACGAACTGGGCGAGGCCCTTGTCGGTCAGCGGATGGTTGAAGAGCTGCTTCAGCACCGACGGCGGGGCGGTGACGACGTGGGCGCCCAGGCGGGCGGAGTCGACGATGTGGATCGGGTTGCGGATCGAGGCGACCAGCACCTCGGTCTTGAAGTAATCGTAATTGCTGTAAATCTCCACGATGTCGGCGATCAGGCCCATGCCGTCCTGTCCGATGTCGTCCAGACGGCCGACGAAGGGCGACACGAAGCTGGCGCCGGCCTTGGCGGCCAGGATCGCCTGGGCCGGGGAGAAGCACAGCGTGACGTTGACCATCGTCCCCTCGGAGGAGAGCGCCTTGCACGTCTTCAGGCCGGCCTGCGTCAGCGGAACCTTCACCGTGACGTTGTCGGCGATCTTGGCAAGCTTCTTTCCTTCCGCCAGCATGGTCTCGAAGTCGGTGGACGCCACCTCGGCGCTGACCGGGCCGCTCACCACGTCACAAATTTCGGCCACGAGGTCGAGGAAGCTGCGACCGGACTTGGCGACGAGGGAGGGGTTGGTGGTAACACCGTCCAGCAGGCCGGTGTCGGCCAGATCGCGGATCTCGGCGATGTCGGCGGTGTCAACGAAGAACTTCATGACCTGGAATCCATACTTGCTGAGGAAGACCGTGCCCTGTTTCCCGGGATTCGCTGCCCGGCGTCGCGGCCAGGGGGCACTCTAGCCGATGCGTGAAAATTCCGCCAGATCCGGGGCCGCTTCCGGACATTCTGCGCAGGCCCTTCTGCCGGGCACGGTGCCGGCGGACGCGGACCCGCGCGTCCGCGTGCTGCTGCCTCTGCCGCTGCGCGAGGCCTACGATTACCGCGTGCCCGCCGGGATGACCCTCGTCCCAGGCGATTACGTGGAGGTTCCGCTGGGGCCGCGCCGCGTGCTGGGGGTGGTGTGGGGCGACGGCGCCGGAGTGGTGGCGGCCGCCCGGCTGAAGCCGGTGGTCCGCCGCTTCGACGTGCCGCCGATGCCGGAGGTCGAGCGCAAGTTCGTGGAGTGGGTCGCCGCCTACACCATGACGCCGCCGGGGCATGTGCTGCGCATGGCGATCAGCGTCCCCTCGGCGCTGGAGCCGGCGAAGGCCATGCTCGCCTACCTGCGCAAGCCGGACGCCGAGCCGCCCCCCGGCTTCAAGATGACCGAGCCGCGGCGGCGCGTGCTGGCCCTGCTGGACGACGGCCCGCCGCGCACCCCGGCGGAGCTGGCCGAGGAGGCCGGCTGCGGCGTCACCGTGGTGCGCGGGCTGGCCGAGGCCGGGTTGCTGGAGCCGCTGCTGCTCCAGCCGACCAAGCTCGGGCGGCCCGACTGCCACCGTCCCGGCCCCACCCTGTCCGCCGACCAGGAGGCCGCGGCGGCGGACCTGCGCGCCCGCGTCGAGTCCGGCGTCTACTCCACCGTGCTGCTCGACGGGGTGACCGGCTCCGGCAAGACGGAGGTCTATTACGAGGCGATCGCCGCGGCCCTGAAGGCGGGCAAGCAGGCGCTGGTTCTGCTTCCGGAAATCGCCCTGTCGGCGCAGTGGCTGGAGCGTTTCGCCCGCCGTTTCGGCGCTCCGCCGGCGGAGTGGCATTCCGAACTGACCGGGGCGCAGCGCCGCGACACCTGGAGGGCCGTGGCCAACGGCGAGGTGCCGGTGGTGGTCGGCGCCCGCTCCGCCCTGTTCCTGCCCTACAAGAACCTCGGCGTCATCATCATCGACGAGGAGCACGACTCCGCCTACAAGCAGGAGGAGGGGTCGATCTACCACGCCCGCGACATGGCCGTCGCGCGGGCGCATCTCGGCGGCATCCCCACCGTGCTGGTCTCCGCCACGCCGTCGCTGGAGACCAAGGTCAACGCCGACAGCAACCGCTACGCTCGCATCGAGCTGCCGGGCCGCCACGGCGGCGCGGTGCTGCCCGACGTCGAACTGGTGGACCTGCGCAAGGACCGGCCGCCGGCCCGCCACTGGCTGGCCCCGTCGCTGAAGACGGCCATCGAGCAGACGCTGGCGGAGAAGGAGCAGGTGATGCTGTTCCTCAACCGCCGCGGCTACGCCCCGCTGACTTTGTGCCGGGCCTGCGGGCACCGCCTGCAATGCCCCAACTGCACGGCGTGGCTGGTCGAGCACCGGCTGGCCCGCAAGCTCCAGTGCCATCACTGCGGCCTGTCGCAGCCGCTCTCCCCGACCTGCCCGGAATGCGGCGAGGAGGGGACGCTGGCGGCCTGCGGTCCGGGCGTGGAGCGCATCGCCGAGGAGGTGGCGGAGCTGTTCCCCGACGCCCGCGCCGCCATCATGGCGTCCGACACGCTGTTCGGCCCCCGCGCCATCCAGGAGATGGTCCGGCGGATCGCCGACCATGAGCTGGACATTCTGATCGGCACCCAGGTGATGGCGAAGGGCCACCATTTCCCCATGCTGACCCTGGTCGGGGTGGTCGACGCCGATCTCGGGCTGGCCGGCGGCGACCTGCGGGCGGGGGAGCGGACCTACCAGCTCCTCCATCAGGTGGCCGGGCGCGCCGGGCGCGGCGAGCGGCCGGGGCGGGTGATGCTGCAGACCTACATGCCGGAGCATCCGGTGATGCAGGCGCTGGCCGCCGGGGACCGCGACGGCTTCTACCAGCTGGAGGCGGAGATGCGGCTGGAGGCCGGGATGCCGCCCTTCGGACGGCTGGCCGCCCTGATCGTGTCGGGGGAGGATGCGGCGGCGGTGGAGAAGCTGTCCATCGCGCTGGGCCGCGCCGCGCCGCGCAGCGACACCGTCGCCGTGCTGGGGCCGGCTCCGGCGCCGCTGGCCCTGCTGCGGGGGCGGCACCGGCGGCGCCTGCTGCTGAAGGCGCCGCGCACCGTCCAGGTGCAACCCTTGATCGCCCGCTGGCTGGAGCAGGTGGACATTCCGCCCAACGTGCGCGTGCAGGTGGATGTCGATCCCTACAGCTTCCTGTAGAGATGCGGTGCCCGTTAAGAAACGTCGGACTCCTGTAAAGGGGGCTGCGACCGATTGTCTCTGCGCGCTCCGCAAGGCACCTGTGACGTTTGGTCCGTTGCGGCCGGCGGGTCATGGTATTACCAGAGTATGGAAGTCATCTTTCGCCGAGCGATCTCATGTCCAGGCTGCGCGGTCGTTTCCACCTCCCTACCTTGCTGACGGTTCTCCCGGTTCTCGCGCTGCTGGCGATCATCGCCCTGGCGGCGGGCGTGCCCGCCCAGACCCGGGGGACGGAATCGGACGCCAAGGCGCTCCTCGACAAGACCAGCGGCTATCTGCGCCAGCACGGCGCGGAGGGCGCGGCGGACGCCTTCGCCCAGCGGGACGGCGCGCTGATCGACCGCGACCTCTACCCGATGCTGATCGACCGCGACGGCGTGATGGTGGCCCACGGCTGGACGCCGTCGCTGAACGGCGTGAACCTCAAGGACCTGAAGGACGTCGACGGCAAGCCCTTCATCCAGGAGGCGCTGGACATCGTGGCGGAGCGGGATTCGGGCGCCGTCAGCTACAAATGGACGGACCCGCTGTCCGGCCAGATCGCGCCGAAGACGATGATCGTGCGTCGCATCGTCCTGGGCGGTGAGCCCTATCTGCTGTCGGTCGGCGTCTACCGCTGACCGGGTTCGTCGGCGGGCGATCCGGCAGGCCGGCGGACGGTCGACTCGGACTTTTCCGAAGGGTGAAAAAGAGGCTCAGAGCACCGAGACGGAGCGGTCGGTCCGCGGGCGGGGGCGCCAGATCGACAGGCATTCGGCGGCGCTGCCGCCGGACCCGATGCCGTACCAGCCGGAGCGGTCGTTGAAGGACAGGCTGTAGCGCCCGCGCCCGTCGCGCTCGAAGCGGAAGACGGGACGGTCCACGCCGGGCAGGAGGACGAGGAGCCGGTCATGCTCCCGGCCGGTTTCGCGGATGACTCCGGCCCAATGGCCAAGGCGCAGCTTCGGCTCGGCCACCGTCTCGAATTCGTTGAGGTCGGCGGGGGTGAAGCGGGCGCAGGAAAAGGCGACGACGGTCATGATTGGCCTGGGTTTGTCCTGTCAGACGGCTGTGTGGCGACCGTGCGCGTGAATGGTTAAACGGGTGTTAAACAGGGCGTTAGGTCACAGTCTGGTCCCTGGACCGCCGCGCGACGGGCTTTGGAAATCCGGCCTCGGGAAGGGCCTCGGGAAGGGCAGGTCCTTCAACTGCCGAGGTGATCCGTTGCGGTTGTGAAGTGGTATGCCCATTTCCAGCGCCCGCTGCCAAGAACGGACCCCACGCCGCAGGGGCGCAAAACGCCGCACGCAAGCCGCGTGCAAATTGTCCAGACCCCGTTGCGCAGGGCCTAATCCTGTGATATTGGACCGCTCGCTTTCGCGGGCTGGGCCGCCGCGATGTGGGTTTTGCCCTATTTAAGGCCCTGAAAATTCACCGTCTACCGAACTCAATTCGAGGGATCAGGTGGCAATCGAAGGTACAGGCGTTTCCGAACTCGCTACGCGCTACTCCATCGCGCTGTTCGAGCTTGCGGACGAGAACAAAGCGTTGGATCAGGTCGCGAGCGATCTGGTTGCGCTGAAGCAAATCCTGGCTGAGAGCGCCGACCTTCGCCGCCTCGTCCGCAGTCCCGTGATCAGCCGCGCCGACCAAGGCCGGGCGATGGCCGCGGTTCTGGACCGCGCCGAAGTGTCCGATCTGACCAAGCGCTTCATCGGGCTGGTGGCCAAGAACCGCCGCCTGTTCGCGCTGGAAGGCATGATCGAAGGCTATCTCGCCGAACTGGCCCGCCGTCGTGGCGAAGTGACCGCCCAGGTCACCTCGGCCCAGCCGCTGAGCGACGCTCAGCTGGCCGCGGTCACCGACGCGCTGAAGGCGTCGATCGGCTCCAAGGTGTTGATCAACACCACGGTCGATCCCGCGCTGATCGGGGGCATGATCGTTAAGTTCGGCTCGCGCATGGTCGACACCTCGGTGCGCACGAAGCTGAACAAATTGCAACTCGCCATGAAGGCCTCAGGGGGATCAGTCTGATGGATATCCGCGCCGCAGAAATCTCTGCGATCCTCAAGCAGCAGATCGCGAATTTCGGGACCGAGGCGGACGTCGCCGAGGTCGGTCAGGTCCTCTCCGTGGGTGACGGCGTCGCCCGCGTGCACGGCCTGGACAACGTGCGCGCCGGCGAGATGGTCGAGTTCCCCGGTGGCATCAAGGGCATGGCGCTGAACCTCGAGACCGACAACGTTGGCGTCGTGATCTTCGGCACCGACAGCGAGATCAAGGAAGGCGACACCGTCAAGCGCACGGGCACCATCGTGGACGTGCCGGTCGGCAAGGGTCTGCTGGGCCGCGTCGTGGACGGCCTGGGCAACCCGATCGACGGCAAGGGCCCGCTGGTGGACGTCACCCGCACCCGCGTCGAGGTCAAGGCCCCCGGCATCATCCCGCGCAAGTCGGTGCACGAGCCGATGCAGACCGGCCTGAAGGCCGTCGACAGCCTGGTTCCGATCGGCCGCGGCCAGCGCGAGCTGATCATCGGTGACCGCCAGACCGGCAAGACCGCCGTCGTCATCGACACCTTCCTGAACCAGAAGCCGATCAACCAGGGCGACGACGAGAGCAAGAAGCTCTACTGCATCTACGTCGCCGTCGGTCAGAAGCGCTCCACCGTCGCCCAGATCGTCAAGACCCTGGAAGACGCCGGCGCCCTGGAATACTCCATCGTCGTCGCGGCCACCGCGTCGGAGCCGGCTCCGCTGCAGTTCCTGGCGCCGTACACCGGCTGCACGATGGGCGAGTACTTCCGCGACAACGGCATGCACGCCCTGATCGTGTACGATGACCTGTCCAAGCAGGCCGTCGCCTACCGTCAGATGTCGCTGCTGCTCCGCCGTCCGCCGGGCCGCGAAGCCTACCCGGGCGACGTGTTCTACCTTCACAGCCGCCTTCTCGAGCGCGCCGCCAAGATGGGCGACGCCCACGGCAACGGCTCGCTGACCGCCCTGCCGGTCATCGAGACTCAGGCCGGCGACGTGTCGGCCTACATCCCGACGAACGTGATCTCGATCACCGACGGCCAGATCTTCCTCGAGACGGGCCTGTTCTATAAGGGCATCCGTCCGGCCATCAACGTCGGCCTGTCGGTGTCGCGCGTCGGCTCCGCCGCCCAGATCAAGGCGATGAAGCAGGTCGCGGGCACCATCAAGATGGAGCTGGCCCAGTACCGCGAGATGGCCGCCTTCGCGCAGTTCGCCTCGGACCTCGACGCTGCCACCCAGCGCCTGCTGGCCCGCGGCGCCCGTCTGACCGAGTTGCTGAAGCAGCCGCAGTTCCAGCCGCTGCCGGTCGAAGAGCAGGTCGTGTCGATCTTCTCGGGCGTGAAGGGCTACCTCGACAAGATCAAGGTCGAGGACGTCAACCGCTTCGAGCAGAAGTTCCTCGCCGAGGTCCGCTCCAAGGGGGCCGACATCCTGGCGACGATCCGCAACGAGAAGCAGATCACCTCTGCGACCGAGGAGCGCCTGAAGGCCTTCCTCGACAACTTCTCCAAGGTGTTCGTCTGATCGACGGCGGGGGCGCAGTCCCTGCGCCCCGTCCGTCAACCCGAACGACCCCGAGCGGAATGAAGGGCCGGCATGCCTAACCTCAAGGACCTAAAGAACCGGATCGCCAGCGTCCAATCGACGCGGAAGATCACCTCGGCGATGAAGATGGTCGCCGCCTCCAAGCTCCGCCGTGCGCAGGAGCAGGCGGAAGCCGGTCGTCCCTACGCCGAGCGCATGGGCCGCATGCTGGCCTCTCTCGCGGCCAACGTGCAGGACTCGGGCAACGGCCCGAAGCTGATGACCGGCACCGGTTCCGATCAGGTGCATCTCCTCGTCATCATCAGCTCCGACCGTGGCCTGTGCGGCGCCTTCAACGGCGCCATCGTCCGTGAGTCCCGCCGCCAGATCCAGCGCCTCCAGTCGGAAGGCAAGACGGTCAAGCTGCTCACCGTCGGCCGCAAGGCCCGCGACCAGCTGCGCCGCGAGTTCGGCTCGCTGATCGTCGAGACCTACGAGGATGTGGGCCGCCGCAAGCTGTCCTTCGCCGACGCCGATGTCGTCGCGCAGAAGGTTCTGGCGATGTACGACGCGGGCGAGTTCGACGTCTGCTCGGTGATCTTCAACAAGTTCAAGTCGGCGATCTCCCAGATCGTGACCGTCCAGCAGCTCGTTCCCTTCGCCGTCGAGGCGCAGGCGGACGAGGAGGCCGCGGGCGCCGAGGTCAAGGCGATCTACGAGTTCGAGCCCGACGAGGAGCAGATCCTCGCCGAACTGCTGCCGCGCAACCTGTCGATCCAGGTCTACCGCGCCCTCCTGGAAAGCGCCGCGTCCGAACAGGGCGCCCGCATGACCGCGATGGACAACGCGACGCGCAACGCCGGCGACATGATCAACAAGCTGACGATCACCTACAACCGCACGCGCCAGGCCTACATCACCAAGGAGCTGATCGAGATCATCTCCGGCGCCGAGGCGGTTTAACGGCGCAGCGTTCGCGGTCGATACGACGGCACATCCGACAATTATCGAGTTCCGAGGGAGCTTTACTCCATGGCCACCACCACCCAGGCGACGAACGCCGTCGGCAAGATCACGCAGGTCACGGGCGCCGTTGTCGACGTCCAGTTCGACGGCGAGCTGCCGGCCATTCTGAACGCTCTGCACACCCAGAACGACGGCAAGACCCTCGTGCTCGAGGTTGCCCAGCACCTCGGCGAGAGCACCGTCCGCGCCATCGCCATGGACAGCACCGACGGCCTGGTCCGCGGCGCCGAAGTGACGGACACCGGCGCCCCGATCGCCGTGCCGGTCGGCCCGGCCACCCTCGGCCGCATCATCAACGTGATCGGCGAGCCGATCGACGAGCGCGGCGACGTCGGCGCCGAGCGCACCCTGCCGATCCACCGTTCGGCCCCGGACTTCGTCGAGCAGTCGACGGACGCCGAAGTGCTGATCACCGGCATCAAGGTCATCGACCTGCTGGCCCCCTACGCCAAGGGCGGCAAGATCGGCCTGTTCGGCGGCGCCGGCGTGGGCAAGACCGTGACCATCATGGAGCTGATCAACAACGTCGCGAAGGCGCACGGCGGCGTGTCGGTGTTCGCGGGCGTGGGCGAGCGCACCCGTGAGGGCAACGACCTCTACCACGAGATGATCGAGTCGGGCGTCATCAAGCTCGACGGCCCGGGTTCCAAGGTGGCCCTGGTGTACGGCCAGATGAACGAGCCGCCGGGCGCCCGCGCTCGCGTCGCCCTGTCCGGTCTGACCCTCGCGGAATACTTCCGCGACGAGGAAGGCCAGGACGTGCTGTTCTTCGTGGACAACATCTTCCGCTTCACGCAGGCCGGTTCGGAAGTGTCGGCTCTGCTGGGCCGCATCCCGTCGGCGGTGGGTTACCAGCCGACGCTGGCCACCGACATGGGCGCCCTGCAGGAGCGCATCACCTCCACGAAGAAGGGGTCGATCACCTCGGTGCAGGCCATTTACGTGCCCGCCGACGATCTGACCGACCCGGCCCCGGCCACCTCCTTCGCCCACCTGGACGCCACCACGGTGCTGTCGCGTTCGATCGCCGAAATGGCGATCTTCCCGGCGGTGGACCCGCTGGACTCGACCAGCCGCATCCTGGACCCGCGCGTCGTCGGTGAGGAGCACTACACCGTCGCCCGCTCGGTGCAGCGCGTCCTCCAGACCTACAAGTCGCTGCAGGACATCATCGCGATCCTGGGCATGGACGAGCTGTCGGAAGAGGACAAGCTGGTCGTGGCCCGCGCCCGCAAGATCCAGCGCTTCCTGTCGCAGCCGTTCCACGTCGCCGAGGTGTTCACCGGCACCCCGGGCGTGCTCGTCAGCCTGGAAGACACCATCAAGGGCTTCAAGGGCATCGTGAACGGCGACTACGATCACCTGCCGGAAGCGGCCTTCTACATGGTCGGCACCATCGACGAAGCCATCGCCAAGGCGAAGAAGCTGGCCGCCGAAGCCGCCTGATCAAGGTCGGCTGAGGTTCGGTAACGAGGCTAACCCTCTCCTCCGCCCGCGCGGGGGAGGGGGTTCTTATGAAGAGGCACCAGGAAACCCATGGCCGATAAAGTCGAATTCGAGCTGGTCTCTCCGGAGAAGCTGCTGACCTCGCAGCCCGTCGACATGGTCGTGGTGCCGGGTTCGGAAGGTGACTTCGGCGTCCTCGCCGGCCACTCGCCGATGATTTCGACCGTCCGTCCGGGCGTGATCGACGTCTACGAGGCCGACCGCGTGGTCGACCGGGTGTTCGTCGCCGGCGGCTTCGCCGAGGTGACCGAGACCCGCTGCACCGTCCTCGCCGAGGAGGCCATCGCGGTCTCCGAGATCGACCGGGCCAAGGTCGAGCAGCAGATCCGCGACCTGGGCGAGGATCTGGAAGACGCCAAGTCCGACGACGAGAAGGCCCGCGTGGAGGCGAAGATCGCCATCGCCCGCGCCAAGCTCGACGCGACCGGCGCGACCACGCACTGACACCGGGGCCGGCCCGGCGGCGAACGCCGGCTGGGCCGTTTCCGTTGCATTGCGCCTTCGCAGCCATACATAGTGTCCCGCAAGGGATCGAACGCCTCCCGGCTCGTCCGTCGAGGCGTTTTTGTTTTTATGGTCCTGTTCTCCGTCAGAGCGTGGAACAACCGGCCCGGAACGGCGGCCAGCAGCGGGAGTGGAGTGTGGCGTTGCACTGGAACTACGAAGAGCTTCCCTGGAATCAATTGGACCATGGCAAGGTCGATCCCGATCTCGTCCCGCTCATCAAGGCGGCGGCCCTGGTGGAGTTCAACGCCGACGACTACACGGCCTATCTCTGCAACGTCTTCCACGACGACCCCGAGTTCCAGGAGGTCGCGCACGGCTGGGCGGTCGAGGAGGTCCAGCATGGCCGCGCGCTCGGCAGATGGGCGGAGCTCGTCGATCCGAGCTTCGACTTCGACCGAGCCGTGGAGCGCTTCCGCGCCGGCTACAAGGTGCCGATCGACCTCGACGCCTCGGTCCGCGGCTCGCGCACCGGCGAGATGATCGCCCGCTGCATGGTCGAGACCGGCACCAGCAGCTACTACGCGGCCATCGGCGATTCGACGGACGAACCGGTCCTCAAGCTGATCTGCAAGAACATCGCCGCCGACGAGCTGCGCCACTTCAAGCTCTTCTACACCTACACGAAGAAGTATCTGGAGCTGGAGCAGCTCAACAAGTTCCAGCGGCTCAAGGTGGCGCTGTCGCGCATCGGCGAGTCGGAGGACGACGAGCTGGCCTACGCCTACTACGCGGCCAACGCGCCGGAGGGCGAGCCCTACGCGCACAAGACCTACAATCAGGCCTACATGCGTCGCGCCTACGGCCGTTACCGGCCCAAGCACGTCGACCGCGCGGTGGCGATGGTCTTCAAGGCCTGTGGGCTGAAGCCGCACACCCGCTTCTACAGCGTCGCCGCCCGCGGCGCCTGGTGGCTGATCGAAAGCCGCGCCAAGCGGCTGGCCAAGGTCGCCTGAACAGCACCGGACGCGGCGGGGTCAGCCCCGCCGCAGCGCCGCGATCACCGGGGCGAATTCCGCCAGCACCGACTCGTAGACCGGGCGCTTGAAGGGCACGATCAGGCCGGGCAGATCGTCGGCATCGACCCATTTCCAGGCGTCGAACTCCGGATGTTCGGTGGCGAGGTCGATGTCGCTGTCCACACCGGTGAAGCGGGCGGCCAGCCAGACCTGCTCCTGACCGCGCCAGCGGCCCTTCCAGACCTTGCCCAGCAGATGATCGGGCAGGTCGTAGCGCAGCGTCTCCGCCGTCTCCCCGAGGATCTCGGCCTTGTCGGTGCCGATCTCCTCCTTCAGCTCGCGCAGGGCGGCCTCGTGGACGCCCTCACCCTCGTCGATGCCGCCCTGGGGCATCTGCCAAGCGTCCTTGCTGTCGCAGCGCCGGGCCACGAACACCTGCCCGCGGTCGTTCAACAGCATCACCCCCACGCAGGGGCGGTAGGGGAGGGACTCGCGGTCGATGGGCTTCTTGCTCATGCGCCTTATTGCTTCTGCATGTTGGCCACGGCGGAGACCGGCACGATGGCGATGCCACGGTCGGCCAGCCCGGTGAGCCACAGGTTGATCCGTTCGATGGTGCTGGGGTAGGGCGCGCCGATGCCCACCGCGGCGCCGTTGGCCTTGGCGATGGCCTCCAGTTCGGCGAGCTGGTCGTCGATGGCGCCGCGCGACAGGTCGCGGTCGATCACCCGGTCGGCGAAGGCCCGCGGCACGCCCGCCTGACCCGCCAGGGTTCCGGCGACGCTGCGCGGGTTGGCGCGGGCGTCCAGCACCATCAGGCCGCGCGCCTTCATCGCCGCGACGACTGGGTTCACCGCGTCGGGGTTGGCGGTGAATTTGCTGCCCGTGGTGCTGGTGATGCCGACATAGCCGACCGCCTTGCCCAGCGACCATTCCAGCCGCTCCATGTTGCGCTCGGGCGGCAGCATGGTGAGAAGGGCGTTGGGGCCGGGGTCGTTGCGCGGGTAGTCCTGCGGCTCCATGGGAACGGAGAGCATCACCTCGTGCCCCTTGCCGCGGGCGCGCTCGACCCAGTTGTCCAGCCGCTCGGCGTAGGGGACGAAGGCCAGCGTGATCGTCGGCGGCAGCTTCTGCAGGGCGTTGCCGGTGGTCACGCCGGAGATGCCCATCTCGGCCAGCACGATGGCGATGCGCGGACGGCGGTCGGCGGCGGGGAAAGGCCGGGCATAGACCTGCCAGGGCTTGCGCCCGTCCTCGGCGATGCGCGGCAGCGGCCCGTTGCGCGAATCCTCGACCAGGCCGGGAACCGGTGCCGGCGTCAGGATGACCGGCTCGTTCACGGCCACGGCGAGCGGCGGCGGGGGAGCCGCGACGACGGGTAGCGAAGGCGCCGCCGGGGGGGAGGCCGCGGGCGGAGCCGGTTGGACGGGAACCGTCGCCGCGGCGGGCGGTGCTGCCGGCGGCGTTGGCGCCTGCGCGCCCTTCACCGCCACCTCGACACGGGGGATGGCGGCCTGCCACGCCTCGGTGGTGTGCTCTCCGTTCATCGCCAGCCAGCCGCCCAGCCCGCCCAGACCGAGGGCCACAACGGCGTAGGCGCCGAGCAGCCTCCTGGCGAGGGGCGACAGCGGGCGGCGCTCCTTGCCTGCGCGCGGCGCGTCGTCCGAATCGCCGCCGGCCTTCCGGCGCCGGAGGCGGGCCAGCAGGCCGGGTCCGGAACGTTCCCGTTTCGCGGGCTTCAGGCGGCCCAGCAGGGCGGCAGCGTTCACGGACCCGGTCCCTCCCCTCAGTGCGCGCGGGCCTGGAACAGGGCGACGCCCCGCAGCAGGTCGAGCGCACGGGCCAACTGGTAGTCGAAGGGCGGCTGGTTGGGCGCGCCTTCACCGTTCTCCGCGGACGGCGCCGCCGGGGCGTTGCCGTTGGCGGGGGCCGGCGTCGCGCCCGGCGCTGCGCCCGGAGCCGCACCGGGAGCCGGAGTGTTGCTGGCGCCCGGCGCCGGGGCCGGCTGGGTGGTGGCCGGGCGGGGGGCGTCCGGGTTGCGCAGCGCGCCGCGCAGGTCGCTCTCGCGGCGGCGGATCAGACCCTGGTCGGTCTCCTCGACGCGGGCCGGATGCACCTCGATGTCCGGGGTGATGCCCAGCGCCTGGATCGACTTGCCCGACGGCGTGTAGTAGCGCGCCGTGGTCAGGCGCATGGCGCCGTGGCCGGGCAGCGGGATGATCGTCTGGACCGAGCCCTTGCCGAAGGACTGGGTGCCGAGGACGAGCGCCCGCTTGTGGTCCTGCAGCGCGCCGGCGACGATCTCCGAGGCCGAGGCCGAGCCGCCGTTGATCAGCACCACGACCGGCAGGCCCTTGGCGAGGTCGCCGGGCTTGGCGTTGTAGCGCGTGCCCTCCTCGGCCTTGCGGCCGCGGGTGGAGACGATCTCCCCCTTTTCCAGGAAAGTGTCGGAGACCGAGACCGCCTGGTCGAGCAGGCCGCCGGGGTTGTTGCGCAGGTCGAGGACGTAGCCCTTCAGCTTGTCGCCCAGTTGCTGCTGGATCGAGGCGATGGCCTTCTCCAGACCCTGCTGCGTCTGCTCGTTGAAGCTGGTGACGCGGACGTAGCCGATGTCGCCCTCGGTGCGGTAACGGACCGACTGCACCTTGATGACGGCGCGGGTCAGCGTCACCTCGAACGGCTCGCCGGCCTCGCCGCGGCGCACGGTGACCTTGATGTCGCTGCCCACCGGGCCGCGCATCTTCTCCACCGCCTCGTTCAGCGACAGGCCCATCACGGCCTCGCCGTTGAGCTGGATGATCAGGTCGCCCGGCTGCAGCCCGGCGCGGAAGGCCGGAGTCTCGTCGATGGGTGACACGACCTTGATCAGGCCGTTCTCCATCGTCACCTCGATGCCCAGCCCGCCGAACTCGCCGCGGGTCTGAACCTGCATGTCCTGGAAGCTCTTGCGGTTCAGATAGCTGGAATGCGGGTCGAGCGAGGTGAGCATTCCGTTGATGGCGGATTCGATCAGCTGCTCGTCCGTCGTCGACTCGACATACTCGGCGCGCACGCGCTCGAACACGTCGCCGAACAGGTTGAGCTGGCGGTAGGTCTCGGAACTGTTGCCGGTGCTGTTCACCTGCGCGGTGACGGTGGCGACGCCGGCCCCCAGAAACACCAGGGCCGCGGCGGTGGCGGCACGCTTGACTATCCTCATCTACCCTTGTCCTTTCCCCTCCGGGGCGCCGAAACCGCGCTGTGGATTGATCGGCTGTCCGTGACGTCGAAGCTCGAAGTAAAGATCGGGTGACCCGTCGGCGGGCATCAGGCCGATGGGCTCCCCCGTGGCCACGCGCCGTCCGACGGCCGTGTCGATGCGGCCAAATCCAGCGATGAGACTATGATATCCGTGGCTGTGTTCCACGATCAAGATTTGGCCATAGCCGCGGAACGGACCGGCGAAGACGATCGTTCCGGCTTGCGGTGACACCACCGTCGAGCCGGCGCGGGCCTGGATGGTGACGCCCCGGCTGGTCGCGCCGTAGCGGTCGGCCTCGCCGTAGCGGACGGTCACCCGGCCGCCCACCGGCAGGCGCTCCCCGGCGGGCGCGCTGGGCGCGGCGCGGGCGGTTTCCGCCTCGGCCCTGGCCCGCTGTTCGCTGGCCCGCTGGTCTGCGGCCCGCTGTTCGGCGAGTTTCTGTTCAGCCTGCCGTTGCTCCGCCGCTTTCTGTTCCGCCAGCTTCTGCTCGGCTTGTCTCTGCTCCGCGGCTCGCTGCTCGGCGAGGCGGCGTTCGGCTTCGCGGCGCTCCGCCTCCAGCCGCTCGGCCTCGCGCTTGGCCGCCATGGCGGCGGCGGCGCGGCGTTCGGCCTCGATGCGGTCCATCAGCTGGCGAAGGTCGGTGGCCTGACCGGTCAGCCGGGCGGTGCGCTGGGCGACTTGCTGCCGCTCCTCCTCGGTCTGGCGCGACAGCTCCTCGCGCCGGGCGACGAGCTGGCCGATTTCCTTCTGGCGGTCGATCAGGGTGAGGCGGGCGGCGTAGGTGCGGGTGCGCTGGGCCTGCAGCGTCTCGCGCGTCTCGGCCAACCGGGTCAGCGCCTGGGCCAGCGCGTCGGCGCGGGCGCGCAGGGCCGGAACCGTGTCGCGCAGCAGCAGGGCGGAGCGCAGCGTGTCCACCGGCCCGTCCGGGCGGGCAAGCGCCGCTTCCGGGGGGATGCGGGCGACGCGCTGCAGGGCGGCGAGCAGGGCGGCGATCTGCTGCCGCTCGCCCTCCAGCTTTTCGGCCTGGTTGCGCTCCTGCGTCTCCAGCGCCGTCAGGGACTCTTCCAGATGGGCGAGTTCGTCCTCCTGCGCCCGTTCCTGGTCGGCCAGACCGACCAGCCGGTCGCGCAACTCGTCCAGTTCCTTCTGGAGCGTCTGCGACTGGCGGTCGAGCTGCTTTTGCAGGGCCTTGTCGGTCTGGAGATCCTGCTCCACCCGCTTCAGCGTCTGGCCGGGGGACTCGGTCTGCGCGGCGGCGGCGGTGGAGAGGACGAGAAGGGTGGCGGTCAGCAGGGCCGGCCGCCAGGAAAACGCCCGTCTCCGCCCCGCACCTTGCGGACGGGAGACGGGGAGGGGGAGCAGAGCAACACCCGCCGGATGATCGCGCCCTGCGCCCATGCCCGGTTTCGCCTTATTCCGCGGCGGCCCGCGCGCTGGCGCGGTCGATCAGGCTCTTGCCGGTCATCTCCGCCGGCTGCGGCAGCTTCATCAGGTCGAGCAGCGTCGGAGCGATGTCGGCCAGACGCCCGCTGCGGATCGCCGACACCCCGGCGGGGCCGTTCACCAGCACCAGCGGCACCTTGTCCAGCGTGTGGGCGGTGTGCGGGCCGTTGGTTTGCGGGTCCTTCATCAGCTCGCAGTTGCCGTGGTCGGCGGTGACCAGCATCACGCCGCCCTGGGCGCGCACGGCGGCCTCCAGCCGGCCCAGGCTGGCGTCCACCGCCTCCACCGCCTTGATGGCGGCGGACAGGATGCCGCTGTGGCCGACCATGTCGGGGTTGGCGTAGTTGATGACCACCAGATCGTATTTCCCGCTGTCCACGGCGGCGACGACCTTGTCGGTCACCTCGGCGGCGGACATTTCCGGCTGGAGATCGTAGGTCGCGACCTTCGGCGACGGCACCAGGATGCGGTCCTCGCCCGGATACACGCGCTCCTCGCCACCGTTGAAGAAGAAGGTGACGTGCGGGTACTTTTCCGTCTCGGCGATGCGCAACTGGGTCAATCCGGCCTCGCTGACCACTTCGCCCAGCACCTTGGTCAAGGATTTCGGCGGAAAGATGGTCGTCATCAGCTTGGCGAGCGTGGACGAGTACTCGACCATGCCGACGGCGGCGGCCAGCTTCGGCACCGAGGCGCGCTCGAACCCGTCGAAGGCCGGGTCGACGAAGGCGGCCAGGATCTCGCGGGCGCGGTCGGCGCGGAAGTTCGCCATCAGGATGGCGTCGCCGTCCTTCATGCCGGTGTAGCCGTCGATGACGGTCGGCAGGATGAACTCGTCGTGGGTGCCGGCGGCGTAGCTCTGCTCGATGGCCTGGATCGGGTCGGCGGCCGTCAAGCCCTCGGCGCTCACCAGTGCGGCGTAGGCCTTGGCGACGCGGTCCCAGCGCTTGTCGCGGTCCATGGCGTAGTAGCGACCGCTGACCGTGGCGACGGTGACGCCGGGCAGGGCGTGGACGTCGGCCATGAACTCGGCCATCTGGTCCTTGGCGCTTTGCGGCGGCACGTCGCGGCCGTCGGTGAAGGCGTGGATCTCGACCGGGACGCCCTCATGGGCCAGCACGCCGGCCAGCGCCGCGATGTGGTCCTGGTGCGAATGGACGCCGCCCGGCGACAGCAGGCCCAGGATGTGGCAGCGCCCGCCCGAGGCCAGCAGCGTCTTGGCGAGGTCGTTCAGCGCGGCGTTGCGCTCCAGCTCGCCCTCGACGATGGCGTGGTCGATCATCACCAGATCCTGGCGGACGACGCGGCCGGCGCCCAGGTTCATGTGACCGACCTCGGAGTTGCCCATCTGGCCCTTGGGCAGCCCGACCTCCTCCTCGCTGGCCTCCAGGAAGGCGCGCGGCTCCGACGACCACAGCCGATCCCAGTTGGGCGTGTTGCCCTGCGCGATGGCGTTGTCCTCGCGCTCCTCGCGGTAGCCCCAGCCATCCAGGATGCACAGCACTACGGGTCGGGGACGATTGGTCTCGGTCATCACGGTCCTCATACGCCTGTCACGGTCGGGTTGCGGGTCTCGGTCGAACGGTCTGACGCCGGTCTTCTTATGGCCGGGTTCTTATTGCCTTGGGCCGGATCAGAAAATGGCATGCCTGCGCACGCGCACAATGGGAGTCATGCACGGTGATAGGGGTGTCCGGCCAGAATTTGCTGGGCACGGTAGATTTGCTCCGCCAACATGCCTCGCACCAGCATATGCGGCCATGTCATGGCGCCCAAGGCCAAAAGAAAATCGGCGCGCGCCCGCACGGCGTCGCCGTGGCCGTCCGCCCCGCCGATGAGAAAGGCGATGTCCCCCGCCCCCTGGTCCCGCCAGCCGCCGATCTTGGCGGCGAAGGCTTCGCTGGTGATGGTCTTGCCGCGCTCGTCCAAGGCCACGATGATGGCCCCGGCGGGGATGGCGGCCAAAAGCAGCTCCGCCTCCTGCCGCTTCAGCTCGTCGGAGGCGAGGCGCTTCTTCACCTCGACCTCACGCAACGTCAGCGGCCAAGACAGGCGGCCGGCATACTCGTCATAGAGGTCGCGCGCCGGACCGGTCCGTGACCGCCCAACCGCGGCAAGCCACAGACGCATCGGTCCGACTCCCGTTCGTCACCCGTCCTGAATGGTGTCCGTCAGGCGCTCATGCGCTCGGCGGAGGGCCGCGGCGTCTCCAGACCCCACATCTTCTCGATGTTGTAGAAGGTCCGGACTTCCGGGCGGAACAGGTGGATGATGACGTCCCCGGCGTCGACCAGAACCCAGTCGCACTGGTTCAGGCCCTCGACCTCGACGCCGCGCAGACCGGCCTGCTTCATGCGGTCGGCCAGCTTCATGGCCATGGCGGCGATGTGCCGGGTGTTGCGGCCCGACGCCACGATCATGTAGTCGGCGATGGTGGTCTTGCCGGCAAGGTCGATGACGACGACGTCCTCGGCCTGATCGTCGTCCAGGGACGTCTCGACGAGCGCCTTCAGTTCGTCCGGCTGGGGAACGGGAACGGGCGCGGGCCGCACAACGGGCGCGGCCGGTTCGATGAACGTGTTGATGGTACCTACCTCGCGATACAGGGTCACGACCCGCTGGCGCGTGCCCGGCGGATCGCCGTCGCCGAAGCCGGATGCAGCGGGTTGCGGAGGAAAATCCAGGCCGGTGTTTTCGAACCGGCCAACCCCTTGGCCTTGTGCATGCTCACCCGGCGACGGGCATAGCGCTGAGCGGCTATGCCACCAAGCGCTCCTATAGAATAAGTTGGTCGGGCGAGAACTGCAACCGGCACCAGCCGGAAGATGCGCGTCCACTGCCGCCAGCGGGGGATTTGCCGAAGATTGTCCGCCCCCATCAGCCAGACGAAGCGCGTTTTGGGGAAGCGGAGCGTCAGCTTGGCCAGCGTGTCGGCGGTGTAGCGGGTGCCAAGCTCTTCCTCGATGGGGGTGACCCGGATGGCCGGATGGCGGGCGGTGCGCCGGGCCTCCTCCAACCGCTCGGCAAGCGGCGCCATGCCCCGCACCGGCTTCAGCGGGTTCTGCGGGCTGACCAGCCACCACACCTGATCGAGCCCCAGCGCCTTCAGCGCGTACAGGCTGATGTGCCGGTGCCCGGCGTGGGCCGGGTTGAAGGAGCCGCCGAGCAGCCCAACGCGCAGGCCGGCGTGGAGCGGGCCGGCGTAGCGGTGGGGGGGTGGTTTCACGGTGATGACAGCACTTTCAACGGTGCCCCCACCCTAACCCTCCCCCGCTGACGCGGGGGAGGGAACAAGCTCCTCCCCCTGCAAAGCGGGGGAGGTTGGGAGGGGGGCTCGTGGATGGACGTGTTACGGCCGCGTCTGGCCATCGCCGCGCACGACATACTTGTAGCTGGTCAGCTGCTCCGCCCCCACCGGGCCGCGGGCGTGGAACTTGTCGGTGGAGATGCCGATCTCCGCACCCATGCCGAACTCGCCGCCGTCGGCGAACTGGGTGCTGGCGTTCCACAGCACGATGCCGCTGTCGATGCGCTGCAGGAAGCGCTCCGCCGCCGCCGGGTCCTCGGTCACGATGGCGTCGGTGTGGTGGGAGCCGTGGCGGTTGATATGGTCGATCGCCCCGTCCACCCCGTCCACCACGCCGCAGGCGATGATGGCGTCGAGATACTCGGTGTCCCAGTCCTCCGCCGTCACCGCCGTCACGCGCGGATCGACGGCCTGGGCGGCGGCGTCGCCGCGGACGGCGCAGCCGGCGCCCAGCAGATCCTTCACCAGCACCGGCAGGACGGCGTCGGCGATCCTGCGGTCGACCAGCAGCGTCTCGGCGGCGCCGCAGATCGAGGTGCGGCGCATCTTGGCGTTCATCACCACCTTGCGCGCCTTCTCCGGGTCGGCACCGGCGTCGACATAGACGGTGTTGTTGCCATCCAGATGCTTGATGACCGGGATGCGGCTCTCCTCGGCGATGCGCTGGATCAGCGACTTTCCGCCGCGCGGGACAATCACGTCGATGTAGTCGCGCATGGTCAGCATGTGGCCGACCGCCGCCCGGTCCGTGGTCGGGACGAGCTGGATCGCCGCTTCCGGCAGCCCGGCGGCGCGCAGCCCGTCGGCCAGACAGGCGGCGATGGCGCCGGACGAGCGGATGCTCTCCGACCCGCCGCGCAGGATCGCCGCATTGCCCGATTTCAGGCAGAGGCCGCCGGCGTCGGCGGTGACGTTGGGGCGGCTCTCGTAGATGATGCCGATCACCCCCAGCGGCACGCGCACGCGCTGGATGGCCAGCCCGTTGGGGCGGGTCCATTCGGCGATGACGCCGCCGATGGGATCGGGGAAGTCGGCAATGTCCTCCAGCCCCTTGGCCATCGCCTCGATGCGGGCGTCGTTGAGGGCGAGGCGCTCGATCATGGGACCGGCAAGGCCGCGCTCCCTGGCGGCGGCGACGTCCGCGTCGTTGGCCGCCTGGATCTCCGCCTTGCGGGCGCGGATCGCGGCGGCCGCGGCTCGCAATGCCTGATCCTTCGACGGGCTTGGCACGGTCGCCAGCTCCGCCGCGGCGGCGCGGGCGGCGCGGCCGAGGGCGAGCATCTGATCGTGCAAGGCGTCGGTGGTCTCAAGCAGGGCGGACATCGGTCTCACTCCAGTGGCGTTCGCCAATTGAAAAGGGCCGGAACCATAGCCGATCCTGCGTTTCCGCGAAAGCCATGCCGGTTAAGCCGAAAAGCTGAGTGGAATACTCAACATTCAGTCTGGGCCGCGGATTGTTGCGTGGTTAGCGTGCCGTCATGCAACATTGGCGAGGGAGCCATTCATGAACCGGCTGGTCCGCCGCGGCGCCGCCGTGGCCGTTGGGGTGGTGTGCCTGGGGGGATCGGCCTGGGCGGAAACACCGCCGGAATCGCCCGTGGAGCGGGGGCGCGCCCTGGTCAACGGCATCGTCGCCTGCGGCAACTGCCACACGCCGCAGGGGCCGAATGGTCCGGTCGCGGGGCGGGAACTGGCCGGCGGGACGCCCTTCGTCGAGGAGCCCTTCACCGCCTACGCCTCCAACATCACGCCGGACCCGGAAACGGGGGTCGGGCGCTGGACCGACGAGCAGCTGATCGCCGCGATCCGCGAAGGCAAGCGGCCCGATGGCGGCCTGATCGGCCCGCCGATGCCCTTCGGCTTCTACCGCGGCTTGTCGGACGGTGACCTGCGCGCCATCGTCGCCTATCTGCGCAGCGTGCCGCCGGTGCGGCATTCCGTCCCGAAGTCCGAGTACCGCATGGCGCTGCCCGCCGCCTACGGACCGCCGGTCGGGTCGGTGGCGGAGGTGCCGCGTACGGACCCGGTGACGTACGGCGCGTACATGGCCGGGCCGCTCGGCCACTGTATGGAATGCCACACGCCGATGCTTCCGGACGGGCGGCTCGACATGACCCGCATGGGGGCCGGCGGGCGCAACTTCACCGGGCCGTGGGGCAACGCGGTGTCCCGCAACATCACGCAGGACAAGGAGCATGGGCTGGGCGGCTGGACCGACGCGGAGATCCGCAAGGCCATCACGGATGGTGTACGTCCCGATGGCAACCGGCTGAGCCCGCCCATGGGCTATCACTATTACAAGTCCATGAGCGACGGCGAGTTGGGCGCCCTGGTCGCCTACCTGCGTACGCTTCCTCCGACCCGCTAGACCCCACCGGCCGTGCGTGAAATACCGCACCGCCGAAAACGCAGTACCGTAAGCCTTGCCGAGAGGGCATAGTCCGCGGGCTTTTTCCACCCGCCGGACCGTGGCCCCATGCTGACCCTGCTGCTGATCGTCTCCGCCTTCTTCGCGGGCGTGCTCAACGCCGTGGCTGGTGGCGGCAGCTTCCTGACCTTCCCGGCGCTGATCATGGCGGGCGTGCCGCCGCTGAACGCCAACGCGACCAGCACGGTTGCGGTGTCGCCGGGCGCGCTGGCCAGTGCCTATGGCTACCGGCGGGAACTGGGGCGGATCAAGGAGGTCAGCCTGCCCGCCTTCCTCGGCGTCAGCCTGATCGGTGGGCTGCTGGGCGCTCTGCTCCTGCTGTGGACGCCGCAGCGCGTGTTCGAGGCGGTCATCCCCTGGTTGCTGCTGTTCGCGACGGTGCTGTTCGCCTTCGGCCCGAAGGTTTCGGCCTACATCCGTCGCAACTTCAAGGTCGGCCACAACACCGTGCTGATCGTGCAGTTCTTCATCGCCATCTACGGCGGCTATTTCGGCGGCGGGATCGGCATCCTGATCCTGGCGACGCTGGGCGTCTTCGGCCTGACCGACCTGCACGCGATGAACGGGCTGAAGGCCCTGGTCTCCGGCTGCCTCAATGCGGTTGCGGTGGTGGCCTTCGCCTTCGGCGGTGCGGTCTATTGGAACGAGGCGCTCATCATGATGGCGGCTGCCGTGGCCGGCGGCTACGCCGGAGCCGCGGTCGCCCGCCACATCCCGCCGCCGATCCTGCGCAAGTTCGTGATCGTCGTGGGCGTGGCGATGACGGTCTATTTCTTCGTCACGAAGGGGTGAGGCGCCTTTCGTCGCGCGGTTTATTGGGGAATAAATTCCTTGTATGCTCGGTGACGGACACGGAACACGTGCGACCGAATGGGGCTGGCCAGCGGGCCGGCCCTTTTTCTTTGGCGGATCGCACCGTCCCGCTTGCATGGCATTCGACAAGGATGGGGGGCTTTGGCAATGGGCGCGATCAACCCGATGAAGATTGAGGAAATGATCGGACTTGGCGATGAGGCCGATTTCCCGCCGCGGGATGCCGGAGCCGACGGGGTTGGCGATGCCGGCGGCGGTGATCCGCCGAAGGCGGCGGCGCCTCCTGCGGACGACCGGGGGCCGGTTTCGCAGCCGACCGGCAGCCCGGAGCGTGGAGGAATTTCAACGAGGCCCTCGCGCGGGTGCCGAACCTGTCGCCGAACCAACGGCTGATCTACGCGGAAATCTTCGCCATGGAAGGCGGAGTGACGGCGCATCCGGGGTCGGGAGCGGCAAGCGGGATCACGCAGGATATTCTGGATCGGGCGAAGGAGGATCTGCCGGGTCTCGAAAAGGTCCGGAAACCCGATCAACTGACGGTGGGGCAGCGCGGGGCGATTTACCCTTACTATTTCGACGATGTGCTGCGGACCGTCGGTGGCCGGAAAGCGCTGGACGAGATCGGAAACGACGAAGCGGCGGCGGCCTTCGCCGACACCCTGTTCCGGTTCGGCCGGAGCCGAGGAACGGAAATCATCCAGGATGCGATGAACCGGGTGTTTCGAGAGAACGGCTATCCTGAAATGCCGAAGGATGGGCAAATGGGACCGGGGACCCTTGCCGCCTATTCTTATCTTGCAACGGATGAAAAATTGGCTAAACAGCTCTCCTATTCGCTTTTAGGGAGAAGAGCGAAACAGCTAGATGGCCAGAAGAATAAAGAAGAAGACAGATCGGGTTATTTCTCCTTTCCAGGAAAATAGCGCCGAGAGTTTAAATTTTAGTAAGGCGGTGAATACCACTCGTAGACGATCCATCGACCATCGCCTTCCTTAAGCAAGTTATAGGTCGTGCCCATCTTGACGGGGTCCTTGTCGGGTGGCGGGCAGCCGTAGCTCCAGCACGAGCGTTCGCTCAGGGTGATCTGGACATCGCCGGCCTTGCACGTCGGTTCCAGATCATCGTTGAGGCAGCGTCGCGGGATGTCCCGTGGCGTGAGCCGGCGCACTGCGACCACCCGGTAGAGCGTGGTCCCTTTGAACCGCCCTTCCATGTGTATGAAACGCCGTTCTCTTCCGGTCGCGAGCGTGCAGAGGGCGTTGATGCCGTGGTCGAAGCACGCGAGCAGGGTTTCCAACGTGCAGATGGGGCTGATCAACTGGCCGATGCAGCGGCTGCTCGACTCGGCGTCGGTGGGTCCCATCCGGTGCCAGCGGCTGGGCGGGTCCACAGGCGGCAGGTCCGGGTCCTTTCCCGCCGCCGGAAACGCCCATAAGGCGATGAGGGCGGTGAGAAGCGCGCGCGTCGCGGGGTGCGGCATGGTTCGGCAATCGAATGCAAGGGTGTGCATCCGGATCATGTCATGCCATGGTTGCGGCGTCGCGCGCCGACCGGCAGCGCGTCAATCCGCCGCCATGCGCTCCGCGACGCCGCAGAGGCCGTCCCAGTCCAGCGCCGCCGGGTCCTCCACCACATGGTCGGCGGCCTCGAACAGCAGGTCGGTGTGCTGGGGCCAGGCGATGGTCAGCATGCCGGCGGCCCTGGCGGCGCGGGCGCCGGTCGGGCTGTCTTCGATCACCGCGCAGGCCGCGGGCGAGACGCCGAGGCGGGCGGCGGCGGTCAGGTAGGGCTCGGGGTCCGGCTTGCCCTTGCTCACGTCGTCGCGGCTGAGGCCGAACAGGAAATGCGGGCTTCCCATGTGGCGCAGGTTGGCCTCCACCACGCGGCGTCCGCTGTTCGACACGCAGGCCTGCAGCAATCCCCGCTCCGCGAAGGCGTCGACCAGCGCCAGGGCGCCGGCCCGCGCCTCGACCTCGGCGATGCGTTCCAGATAGAGGTCGGTGATGGCGTCCGCCCATTCCCGGAAGGTCAGGGCCATGGGCCGGGCGGCGTGCAGCCGGGCGTACAGCTCCGGGAAGGCGACGCCCAGCGTGGCCGCGTAGTCCGTGTCGGACAGGGCATGGCCGTGCAGCCGGCAGACCGCGATGGTGGCGCGCTGGTGCCAGGGTTCGCTGTCCAGCAGCGTGCCGTCGATGTCCCACAGGATCGCCTGGAGGGGCGGGCGGGCCACGATCGGAACGCTCACCGCACCACCAGATCGTCGCGGTGGATCATCTCGTCGCGGCCCCGGTAGCCCAGGATCTCCTCGATCTCGTGGCTCTTGCGGCCGGCGATGCGGCGGGCGTCCTCGGCAGTGTAGGCGGTCAGGCCGCGCGCCACCTCGCGCCCGTCCGGCGCCTTCACCACCACCACGTCGCCGCGCTCGAAGTCGCCCTCGACGGCGCGCACCCCGGCGGGCAGCAGGCTGGCCCCGCGGGCGAGCGCCGACAGCGCGCCGGCGTCCACGGTCAGCGCGCCGTGGGCGTTCAGGTTGCCGCCGATCCACGCCTTGCGGGCGGAGGAGGGGGAGGCGGCGGGCAGGAACCACGTGCACAGGGCGCCGCCCTGCTCGGGCCGCTGCTCCAGCGCGGCCAGCGGGTTCATGCGCTTGCCCTTGGCGATGACCATGCGGCAGCCGGCGGCCAGCGCGACGCGCGCCGCGACGATCTTGGTCACCATGCCGCCGGAGCTGTAGCCGGGCGGCGGCTCGCCCGCCATATTCTCGATGTCGGAGGTCAGTTCCTGGACGACCGGAATGTGCCGGGCCTCGGGGTCCTTGCGCGGGTCGGCGGTGTAGAGGCCGTCGATGTCCGACAGCAGGACCAGCGTGTCGGCGCTGATCATCTGGGCGACGCGGGCGGCCAGACGGTCGTTGTCGCCGAAGCGGATCTCCGCTGTGGCGACCGTGTCGTTCTCGTTGATGACGGGGACGGCGCCCAGCCTCAGCAGCGTGTCGATGGTGGCGCGGCCGTTGAGGTGGCGGCGGCGCTCCTCGGTGTCCTCCAGCGTCACCAGCACCTGGGCGACGGTCAGCCCGTGGCGGGCCAGCGTCTCCTGATAGGCGGCGGCGAGCCGGATCTGGCCGGTGGCGGCGGCGGCCTGCTTCTCCTCCAGCCGCAGGGCGCGCCCGACGAGGCCGAGATGCTCGCGCCCGCAGGCGACGGCGCCGGAGGTGACGATCACCACCTCCTGGCCGCGCTTGCGGCAGGCGGCCATGTCGTCGGCCAGCGCGTCCAGCCACTCGCGGCGCATCCGGCCGGTGGCGCTGTCGACGAGCAGGGCGGAGCCGATCTTGACGACCAGCCGCCGCGCATCGAGCAACGTGGGGAGCAGGGAGGAGGTATCAGCCTTTGGCGTTGTCGTCGCCGTTGCCGCTGTGCTCGGTGTCGTCACCGTCATCGTCGCCTTCATCGTCCCAGTCATCCCCGTCCGAGTCGGAGCCGTCGTCCGCCTCCTCGGGGAGATCGTCGTACTCGCCCGTCTCCTCGTTCCAGCCCGCATACTCGTCGTCCATCTTCTGGCCGACCGGGGGCCGGGGGATGGAGCGCGTGACCGGAGCCTGGATGACGTCGGGCTCCTCTTCCTTGGACTGTTTGATGAGCGTGAGCAAGCGGTAAAGCACCGCCTGGACACCCTGGCCGGTGGCGCCGGACAGAACCATCACCTCCGCACCCGACGCCGCTTCCAGCGCCGCCTTCTTCTCCGCGACCTCTTCGTCGAGCAGGGCGTCGGCCTTGTTCAGGCCGATGATCTCCAGCTTGTCGGCGAGGTTGCCGCCATAGGCGACCAGCTCGTTGCGGATGGTGGTGTAGGACTGGACCACGTCCTCCGCCGTGCCGTCGATCAGGTGGAGCAGCACGCGGGTGCGCTCCACATGGCCGAGGAAGCGGTCGCCCAGCCCGTGACCCTCGTGCGCGCCCTCGATCAGGCCGGGAATGTCGGCGATGACGAACTCCTCGTCACCCGCGCGGACGACGCCCAGGTTGGGGGCCAGCGTGGTGAAGGGGTAGTCGGCGATCTTCGGGCGCGCCGCGGTGGTCGCGGCCAGGAAGGTGGATTTGCCGGCGTTGGGCAGGCCGAGCAGGCCGGTGTCGGCGATCAGCTTCAGCCGCAGCCAGACCCAGCGCTCCTCGCCCGGCCAGCCGGGGTGCGACTTGCGCGGGGCGCGGTTGGTCGGGGTCTTGTAATGGGCGTTGCCGAAGCCGCCGTCGCCGCCCTTCAGGAAGACGACGCGCTGGCCGGGCTCCGTCAGGTCGAGCAGCACGGTCTCCTGATCCTCGTCCAGGATCTGGGTGCCGACCGGCACGCGCAGGACCACGTCCTCGCCCCTGGCGCCGTTGCGGTTGGCGCCCATGCCGTGGTTGCCGCGCTGCGCCTTGAAATGCTGCTTGTAGCGGTAGTCGATCAGCGTGTTGAGGCCGTTCACGACCTCGATCACGACATCGCCGCCACGGCCGCCGTTGCCGCCGTCCGGTCCGCCATACTCGATGAACTTCTCGCGGCGGAAAGCGATGGCGCCGGGGCCGCCGTCGCCGCTTTTCAGATACACCTTGGCTTGATCGAGGAACTTCATCGGGGACCGTGCCGGCCAATCTACCGTTTGCGCACCGTCCTCCAACCGAGGGAAGGGGGCGGTGACCACACCATCAACAAAAGAAAATCGGGGGCCGGTTGCCCGAACCCCCGATCATCCCAACACACCGTACGGGCCGGACGAGATTACTCGGCCGCGACCGCCTGGACCTCGACCGCCTCGATGGCGACGTAGGTGCGCCCCTGGGCGCTGTGCTTGAAGGCCACCACGCCGTCCGCCTTGGCGAACAGGGTGTGGTCCTTGCCGATGCCGACGTTCTCACCGGGGTGGAACTTCGTGCCGCGCTGGCGGACGATGATGTTGCCGGCGACGACGTTCTCGCCACCGAAACGCTTCACGCCGAGGCGGCGGCCAGCGGAATCGCGGCCGTTGCGCGAAGAGCCGCCTGCTTTTTTATGGGCCATGGGGAGTTACTCCTGTGACTGGTCGGCGGCCGTTCAGGCGGCGCCGTTGATCCCGGTGATGCGCAGGACGGTCAGGTCCTGGCGGTGGCCGTTCTTACGGCGGTAGTTCTGGCGGCGCTTCTTCTTGAAGACGATGATCTTCGGACCGCGATCCTGGGCGACGATCTCGGCGGTCACAGCAGCGCCGGCAACCGTCGGGGTGCCAAGGGTGGTGCTGCCGCCGTCGCTGACCATCAGCACGTCGTTGAGCGTGATGGAAGCGCCGGCCTCGGCCTCGAGCTTCTCAACGCGGATCACGTCGCCATTGGCGACCTTGTACTGCTTGCCGCCGGTGCGGATCACTGCAAACATCGTCGTCACTGCCTATCTCAAAACAAACGGAAGGGCCGCTCGCCCACCGTTTGAGGTGCAAGCCCGTTCGTGAGAGCGGGGATTTAACCGATGGGCCACCGGGAGTCAACAGGCTTGGTGGCATTTTCCCGTTCATTTTCCTGCAAACAAGGGCTTGCATCCCCCCAGGCTTTTGGGTAGGTTCCGCGCCACCCCGGAAACGGGGCAGCGGATGGGTGGCAGAGCGGTTGAATGCACCGCACTCGAAATGCGGCATACCCGCAAGGGTATCGGGAGTTCGAATCTCCCCCCATCCGCCACTCTCATTCGAGCGAACGCTCAAGCGGAGAAGCCTTCCCGACCGGGAAGGCTTTTTTCGTTTCCGGCCTCAGCTGTCCGTGAGCATCGCCAGCGCCGCCTCGAACAGCAGGCTGCCCGGTTCGGCGAAGCGATCGACCACGCTGAAATGATCGGCGCCCGGCTCCACGATCTCCCGCACCGCGTTGCCCTGCGCGGCCCAGGCCAGGGCGTAGTCGGCCTGCTGGCGGTGCATCGCGTCGGTCTCAAGGCCGCCCAGCGCCGGCATCAGCAGCGGGGCGGGGGCGGGAACGGCGTGGATCGGGCTCAGCCGCCGCGCCGAGTCGGGATCGAGCCGCAACTGCTCGTTCACCTCGAAGCCGAGCATCGGTTCCAGGTCGTAGAGGCCGCTGATCGGGATGCCGCCGGCCACCCGGTCGCGATTCTCCGAGACCAGCTTCGCCGTCAGGTGGCCGCCCGCCGAATGGCCGGACACCACCACCCGCCGCGGATCGCCGCCGAAGCTGGCCGCGTTGGCGAACACCCAGTCCAGACCGGCTTGGGCGTGGCCGCACAGTTCGTCCATCGTCACGTCCGGGCACAGGCCGTAGCCGAGCAGGACGACCGCCACCCCGCGCTCCACATAGGGTGCTGCGATGAAGGAATGCAGGTCCTTCGACAGGGCGCGCCAGTAGCCGCCATGGATGAAGACCAGCACCGGCGCGCTCTCTCCGGCCGAGAAGACGCCGGCCGGGAAGACGTCGGCGCGCTGGCGAGGGTGCGGGCCGGTGGGAATGTCATAGCGGCCGCTGAGCCGGGCGCGCGCCGCTTCGCTCTCCGCCTGCCAGCGGGCGAAATAGGCCGGGTGCTCCGGCACCAGCTTACGGAAATTGTACTGGCGGTCGATCTCGGCGGCGGTCAACTTTTGTGACTGGGGGCCGCCAAACAGGGCTTCAGACGCCAAGATAGCGCTCCTTCAGGGTGGGATCGGCGAGCAGGGCGGCGGAGCTGCCGGACCACACCAGCCGCCCCTTCTCGATGACGTGATGGCGGTCGGCAAGGGCGGCGAGGGCGTGCACGTTCTTGTCCACCACCAGGATCGCCTGCCCCTCGTCCTTCAGGCGGGCGAGGCAGTCCCAGATCTCCTGGCGGACCAGCGGGGCCAGCCCCTCCGTCGCCTCGTCGAGGATCAGCAGCTTGGGGTTGGTCATCAGGGCGCGCCCGACGGCGAGCATCTGCTGCTCCCCGCCCGACAGGTTGCGGGCGAGGTTGCCGGCGCGCTCGGCCAGCCGGGGGAACAGGGCGTGGACCCGCTCCACCGTCCAGGGATCGCGCCGCGCGAAGCGGTTGGCGGCGGTGGCGATCAGGTTCTCGCGCACGGTCAGGGTGGGGAAGACCTGCCGCCCCTCCGGCACCAGGGCGATGCCGGCCCGCGCGATGCGGTGCGGCGGGCGCCCAGCGATCTCCGTGCCCTCGAAGGCGATGGAGCCGCCGGTCGGCGCCACGAGGCCCATGATGGCCTTGATGGTCGTGGTCTTGCCCATGCCGTTGCGGCCCATCAGGGTCACCGCCTCCCCGGCGTCGACGGACAGCTCCATGCCGAACAGCGCCTGGCTGGAGCCGTAGGCGGCGGTCAGGTTGGCGACACGCAGCATCAGGCCACCTCCAGCTCGTCGCCGAGATAGGCTTCGCGCACCGCCGGGTCGTTGCGGATCTGCTCCGGTGTGCCGCTGGCGAGGTCCTTGCCGCGCACCAGAACGGTGATGCGGTCGGCCAGTGCGAAGACGGCGTCCATGTCGTGCTCGACCAGCAGGATCGTCACGCTGCCCTTCAGCTCCCGCAGCAGTTCGACCATGCGGGCGGAGTCCTCCGGCCCCATGCCGGCCATCGGCTCGTCGAGCAGCAGCAGCCGCGGCCCGGTCGCCAGGGCCATCGCCAGTTCGAGCTGCCGCTTCTCGCCATGGGCCAGAGCGTCCGCGCGAGTGTCGGCCCGTGCGCCCAGCCCCACCCGCTCCAGCACCGCGCGGGCAGGATCGGCCAGCCGCCGGTCGCGCCCGGCGTCGCGCCAGAAGCGGAAGCTGTGCCCGGCGTGGGCCTGCACCGCCAGCGCCACGTTGTCGAGCGCCGTGAAGCTGGGGAAGATCGAGGTGATCTGGAAGCTGCGGGCCAGCCCGCGCTGCGCCCGCTTGTGCACGGGCAGGCGGGTCACGTCGCGCCCGTCGAACATGATGGTCCCGGAATCGGGGGCCAGCTCGCCCGACAGCTGGCCGATCAGGGTGGTCTTGCCGGCCCCGTTCGGGCCGATCAGGGCGTGCAGTTCCCCCTCCGCGACGGACAGCGTGAGGCCGTCGGTGGCGGCCAGCCCGCCGAAGCGTTTGACCAGTCCGTTTGTGCTCAGCAGGGGGCTGCTCATGGGCGCTTCCCCGCGACGACACCCCACAGTCCTTTGCGGGCATACAGCACCAGAAGGATCAGCACCGGCCCCAGCACGATCTTCCAATGCTCGCCCAACCCGGCGTGGGCAAGGTCCATCAGCTCCGGCACGAACTCCTCCAGCAGCAGGAGGGCGGCGGCGCCCAGCACCGGGCCGATCAGCGTGCCGATGCCACCCAGCACGACCATCACGATCAGGTCGCCGGAGCGGCTCCAATGCAGATATTGCGGCCCGACGAACATGGTGGCGTTGGCGAGCAGCGCCCCGGCCAGCCCGGCCAGCGCCCCGGCGATGACGAAGGCGACGAGCTTGTAGCGGGTGACCGGGTAGCCGAGCGCGGCCATCCGCCGCTCGTTGTCCTTGGCGCCGCGGATCACCCGCCCGAAGCGGGAGTTGACCAGCCGCCAGCCCAGCGCCAGCGCCGCCACCAGAAGCCCCAGCACCACGTAGTAGAAGGTGGTGTGGTCGGCGATGTTCAGCGGGCCGGGCAGGGTGGAGCGGCTCCACAGCGCGATGCCGTCGTCCCCGCCATAGGCCTTCAGCCCGGTCATCAGGTAGAAGAGCATCTGGGCGAAGGCCAGCGTGATCATGATGAAGGGCACGCCGGTGGTGCGCAGCGAGATCGCCCCCACCGGCAGCGCCGCCAGCGCCCCGGCCAGCATGGCCAGCGGCCAGACGATCAGCCCGTTCACCGTGCCGGGAAAGCCGAGCAGCGTCGATCCGTCCGATTGGTGGGCGAACAGGATGCCGACGGCGTAGCCGCCGATCCCGACGAAGGCGGCGTGGCCGAAGCTGACCATCCCCCCGAAGCCGAGGATCAGGTCGAGGCTGACCGCCGCCAGGGCGAAGACCAGGATGCGCGTCGCCAGCCGCACGTAGAAAGGTTCCCCCATCCACTCGGCGACGGTGGGCAGGGCCAGCGCGACGGCCAGCAGGATCAGCAGGGCGATGCGGGGGCGGGAGAGCAGGGCGGTTCGGGGCGCGGTCGGGGGCATGGAGGGCCGGAAAAGAGGGGCGGTCAACCAGTCGGTAGGCCCGTCTTTTCGCACAGATGGGCGGGCTTGAACACAAAAGGTCGTGCCGACAGCGGGTGTTCGCCCGCTTGGCCCCGCCCGCTTAGCCCCAGGGCGTGTCGTGGTGACGGCGCCGCCGCGACCGCTGGAGGAGCTGGCGTTCGGTGCAGCGCTTCATGTGCTCCGGCACCTCCGAATCCTCGCCGACGATGGGACCGCTCAGATAGGCGGCGCCCGCGGCCTCCGCCGCCTCCAGCTCCACCGGGTTTCGGACGCCGTCCACGTAGGCGAACATGCCGAACTTGCGCGGTCCGGGGCAGAAGGTCTGGACCCGCTCCAGGATGTGCGGCTCGTCCTCCCGCCCGTCCAGCCGCAGCCCGACCCCCTTGACGCCGGCGGTGGCGTAGACCGAGAGGTCGCCCGCGTCGTCGTTCAGGATGACCATGGCGGCGCGGGCGAAGGGGCGCAGCATCGCCACGATCTCCGCCAGACGGCCATAGGGCACGCCGGCCGGCAGCCCGTCCAGCTCGAAGGCCAGGAAGGGCATCAGCACGCGCGGGATCATCCGGCAGGCCTGGATGTATTCCCGCCGCCGCCGGCTGGAGGCGAGCGTGCCGAAATGGACGGGGATGGTCTGGGCGTAGCGGAATTTGTTGGCGTACAGCTCGTTGTAGGTGCTGACCGCGAGGCTCAGCGTCTCCATGTCGAGGTCGAAGACCGCCTCCTCGCGCTCCGGGTCGAAGGAGTCCATCAGGTTCAGATAGCGGGCCGTGTCCGCGTCGGTGCGGCAGCAATAGGTCGACACCACCTTGTGCTTCACGTCGAACACCGGACGGAACAGCACCTTGGGCCGATGCTGCGGCGTGATGGTGTCCGCCGGCATCTCGGTCCAATGCGGGCGCCGCGCCTCCGCCGCCGGAATGGCGCCGTAGGCTGGCGGGAGAGAGGCCGCTGCGGCGCCTTCCGGCTTGTGGACGGCGTCCTTGAGCAGGTCGGCCAGCCGCGCGGTGTCCAGGGCGACCCCGCCGCCGACATCGACCACCGCGGTCTTGACGGTGATGCGCCGCGTATCGGCGTGGCCCAGCAACGCCTGGTGAAGGCTTTCCATCACCTTGCTGCAGGTCAGCTGCGCCGATTTCCGGTCGGCCTGGGCAAAGACGATGATGTAGTGGTTCTCGCCGTAGCGGAACCAGACGTCGCGCGGCGACAGCACCTTCTTGAGCATGCGCTCGGTGTAGACGTGCACCCGCTCGTTCACGCTCCCCCAGCGGTCGCCCAGCTCCTGCCGGATCTCGTCGAGGCCGATCAGGTGGACCGACCCCGCGGTGACCGTCTGGTTGTGCGTCAGGATCTGCCGGGCCCGCTCCTTGAAGGACTCGTCGATCGATTGGCCGGGGGTGGGGGCCGGGGACGGCATGGCACCGTCATCCCGTTCCGGGATGGTGCCGTCCGGACCGGAGGGGTGATGCATGACCATGGCCGAGCCTCCCTTTCCGGTTGTGGGGGAGCACGGGCCCAACGGCAGGACCGCCGCCTGGACCGGGTGCGGACATCAATGGAATGACCGTGGGAACAGGATGGTCCTTTCGCACTTGCTAATGCGTTAACGAAGCCGTCCAGGCGGTGCTTCCTGACGTCCTATGCGGAAATGGGCGTGTCTTCGCCGGACCTGTCTATGCGGATTCGCGCCGTGCCTTGACTCTGGCTCTCATGAGCATCTGCCGCTCGGTGCAGCGCCGCATGTGTTCGGGAACGTCGGAGTCCTTGCCGACCACGGCCCCGCCGACGTAGGCCGCGCCGGCCTCGATCGCGGCCTGGAACTGCTCGACATTCCGGATGCCGTCGAGATAGGCGAACAGGCCGTGTTTGCGCGGGACGGGGCAAAAGGCGTTGATCTTGTCGATGCAGCGCTGATCGCCGTCCCGGAAATCCATGGCCAGTCCAACGCCCTTGACGCCGGCGTTGGCGTAGGTGGCGATATCGGCGTTTTCCTCCCGCAGGATGACGATGGTGGCGCGGCCGAAAGGGCGCAGCATGGTGACCATCTCGGCCAGCCGGCCGTTGGGAATGCCCTGCGGCAATCCTTCCAGCTCGAAGGCCAGGAAGGGGATCAGGCAATTGGGGATCATCCGGCAGGACTGGAGATATTCCCGCCGCCGCCGCACCGAGGCGAGGGTCTCGAAATGGACGGGGATGGTCTGGGCGTAACGGAATTTGTTCTTGTACAGTTCATTGTAGGTGCGGACGGCATGGCACAGGGTCTCCATGTCGTAATCGAAGATGGCCTCCTCCTGCAGGACATCATCCACGGTGATCTGGTTGATGTGCCGGCAGGTGTGGAGATCCGGACGGCAGGTGTAGGTGGAGATCACCTTGTTGCGCACGTCGTAGACCGGGCGGAAGAGCACCTTGGGCCGCGGCGGCGGCTCGCCGTTGCCGAACGCAAAATCCGTCGGCGACAGGCGCTGCCGCTCCTCGGCCTCCGGCTGGGCGACCGATTGGGCCGTTGGCTGGGCGGTCGTAGGTTGGGCGGTCGGGTCGGTGCGATCCGCCGGGCGCTCCGGCTGGCTGGCGGCCCGGTGGAGCAGATCGTCCAGGCGGGCGCTGCCGATGGCGATGCTGCCGTCGATTTCCACCAGCGCGGTCTTGACGATGATCTGGCTGGTGTCGCTGTGGCCGAGCAGCGTCTGATGCAGGGTTTCGACGATCTTGCCGCAAATCAGCTGGGCGGCCTTTACGTCGGCATGGGCGAACACGATGATGAACTGGGCTTCCCCATGCCGGAACCACACGTCCTGCGGGGACAGCATCTTTTCGAGCAGGCGGCCCGTGTAGTCCTGCACCCGGTCCTTCACGGTCTCCCACCGTTTGCCCAGATGGTCCCGAATGTCCTCCAGACCGATCAGATGAACGGCGCCGGCGGTGACGGTCCGCCCGCTGGAAAGGATATTCCGGGCCTTGTCACGGAAGGCCGCATCGTTCAGATGGCAGGCCGACCGGCAGTCCGCCGCCTTCGTGGCGCCGGTGCAGTGGGACGTGGGGCCGGAGCAGGCGGGCTCGGCGGACCCTTCCTGGACGGAGGGGGGCGAATGGATTGCACTCACGGCAATAGCTCCCTTGCGACCGGCATAAGCCTGTGTGCTGGTGTATTCCCGCCTTCTGAATGTTTGTCCTCTTAACAACAATGTTACAGGGAAATTGCCGAAGAGTTAACGTCTGCGGGTTTTTTTTGTGCGGTGCGGTGTGTCTTCGGCGGCTGGCTGCCATGGGTGATGCTCTACCGAAGCAGCCATGCACGAGCGGCCATGGCCGTTGACCCGCTGGCAGGACGGGATTATGCCGGGCTTGCCTGTGGTTATGGGAAAGGGTAGGGACATGAACGCGAAGAATGCGGTGGTGCTGGTCAGCGGCGGGCTGGACTCCACGACGGTGCTGGCGATCGCCCGGGACCAGGGCTACCGGTTGAACGCGCTCAGCTTCCGCTACGGGCAGCGCCATGCGGTGGAGTTGGAGGCGGCCAAGCGCGTCGCCGCGGCCATGGCGGTGGACCGCCACGTCATCGCCGACATCGACCTGCGGGCCTTCGGCGGCTCAGCCCTGACCGACGCCATCGACGTCCCCAAGCACGCCAGCGCCGCGGATCTGGGAACGGGCATCCCGGTAACCTACGTCCCGGCGCGCAACACGGTGTTCCTGTCCTTCGCTTTGGCCTGGGCGGAGACGCTGGAGGCGTCGGACATCTTCATCGGCGTGAACGCGCTGGACTATTCCGGCTATCCGGACTGCCGGCCCGAATACATCGCCGCCTTCGAGACCATGGCGAACCTCGCCACCAAGGCGGGGGTGGAGGGCGCCAGCCGCTTCAAGATCCACGCGCCGCTGATGACGCTCGACAAGGCCGGCATCATCCGCCGCGGGCTCGAGCTCGGGGTCGACTACGGCCTGACCCATTCCTGCTACGACCCGGCGCCGGATGGCACGGCCTGCGGCTCCTGCGACAGCTGCCTGCTGCGGCTGAAGGGCTTCGCCGAGGCCGGGCTGGCCGATCCGGTGGCCTACGGGGGCGGGGTCTGATGCGCGGCGCCAACCCGGTCCGCCCGCAGGAGGGGGGCGACGGCCAAAGCCTGTGGATACAGGAGGTCTTCTACACCCTTCAGGGCGAAGGCCCCTTCGTCGGGGAGCCCAGTGTCTTCGTGCGGACCGGCGGGTGCAACCTGCGCTGCCACTGGTGCGACACCGACTTCGAAAGCTCGCCCTGGCGCCCCTCCCTGGACGAGCTGCTGGCCCGCATCGGGGAACTGCGCCCCGCGGTCTGCGACCTGATCGTACTGACCGGCGGGGAGCCGCTGCGCCAGAACGTCGTCCCGCTGATCCGCGCCCTGTTGGAGCGGGGCCTGCGCGTGCAGATCGAGACGAACGGCACGCTGTGGCTGGACGGCATGCCGGACGACCCGCGGCTGACCATCGTGTGCAGCCCGAAGACGCCCGGCCTGCACCCGGACCTCGTGCCGCGGGTGTCGGTCTACAAATACGTTCTGGCGGCGGGGGAGAGTGATCCCGGCGACGGGCTGCCCACCCTGTCCACCCAGTTGCCGGGGCAGGGCGCCCGGCTGTTCCGCCCGCCGCCCGGCGCCGCCGTCACGGTGATGCCGCGCGACGACGGCGATGCGGAGCGGAACCTCGCCAACCGGCAGGCCTGCACCGCCGTGGCGCTGGCCCACGGCTACCGGATGAGCGTCCAGCTTCACAAGCTGCTGGGGATCGCCTGAAGCCTGAAGACGGGGCCCGTTACAGGTCGTTGATGCTCATGTCCCCGCGCAGCCACCACGGCGCGCCCGGCAGGCCGAGGTAGCCGGCGTCCAGGTGATGCTCCGGCACGCCGCGGAAGATCACCGTGTTGGTCGGCGTCTCCTCGATCTCCACCTCGACGCAGCGCAAGGGCGAGGTCTCCGCGGCGAACAGCGCGTTGGCCTTGGCCATCATGCAGGCGGCCAGCGCCTCCGTCGTCGGGTCGCCGGGGGTGATCAGCAGCATGGGCAGCTTTTCCGGCTCGTGCTCCCGGAAATAGCCGATCAGCGGGTCGCGGTGGGACAGCTGGAGCGCGTGGTCGACATGCCCGTCGATCCAGCGGTGCCAGGTCGCCTTGGCACGCGCGAAGGACTCCACCATGTTCGCCGCCCCGTCGAGCGGTGCGGGGTCCGCGGCCTCCAGCTTCACCGAAACGGTCTCGTTGTGGCCGTGCGGCACGGCGCATTTGACGGAATCGCCGGCGATCAGGCGATGGGCCATGCTGAAGCGCCGCCGGAACAGCAGCGTGAACTCGTTCGTGGTCATAAAGTGAACCTAGCCGTTCCTCAATGCGCTGGGAACAGGCCCTTGGGCCTGATCGCCAGCACCACCGCCATCAGCACGTAGATCGCCATGGAGGCCAGGGCCGCCCCGGCGGCGCTGGCGTTGGCGGCATCCATCACCAGACGGAAGGCGGCGGGCAGCAGGGCGCGGCCCAGCGTGTCCACCATGCCGACCAGCAGGGCGCCCGCCAGCGCCCCGCGGATCGAGCCGATGCCGCCGATCACGATGACCACGAAGGTCAGGATCAGGATCTGCTCGCCCATGCCGACCTGAACGGCCAGCACCGGCCCGGCCATGGCGCCGGCCAGCCCAGCCAGCCCGCAGCCCAGCGCGAAGACCAGACCGAACAGCAGCCGGACATCCACCCCCAGCGCCATCACCATCTCGCGGTTGGTGGCGCCGGCGCGGATCAGCATGCCGACCCGCGTGCGGGCGATCAGCAGCCACAGGAACACCGCCACCGCGAGGCCCACGGCGAGGATCGCCAGCCGGAAGGCCGGGTATTTCAGCCCGAACAGGTCCACCGTCCCGGCCAGCGCCGCCGGCGGGTTGAGGAAGATGGGGACCGGGCCGAAGACGATCTTCACCAGCTCGTTGAAGAACAGGATCAGCCCGAAGGTCGCCAGCACCTGATCCAGGTGGTCGCGGCGGTAGAGCGTGCGCAGCGCCACCGCCTCCACCACCAGCCCGAGCAGCGCCGTCAGCAGAACCGCCGCCGCCAGAGCCAGCGGGAAGCTGTCCAGCACCGGGACCAGCGCCGCCGTCAGGTAGGCGCCGACCATGTAGAAGGTGCCGTGGGCGAGGTTGATGAGGTCCATGATGCCGAAGACGAGCGTCAGCCCGGCCGCCATCAGGAACAGCATCACCCCGAGCTGAAGCCCGTTCAGCCCCTGTTCGACGAGGAGGAGCGCGTCCATTCTCCGGCGTCCTGCCTGCGCCTCACTTCATCGGGCAGTCTTTGACGTAGGCGTCGGCGTGGTTGGTGAAGACCGTGGCGATGGTCTTGTTGGTCACCGCACCGTCGGCACCCTTGACCACCTCGCGCAGGTAGATGTTGTGGATCGGGTAGTGGTTGGTGTTGAAGGCCACCTCGCCGCGCAGGCTCTGCAGCTTGGCCGAGGCGAGGGCGGCGCGCAGTTTGTCCTTGTCCTTCAGGTTGCCGCCGACCGCCTTCACCGCGGTGTCGATCAGCAGCGCCGTGTCGTAGCCCTGGGCGGCGTACATGGACGGGATGCGCCCGTACTTGGCCTTGAAGTCGGCGACGAACTTCTTGTTGGCGGCGTTGTCGAGGTCCGGGCTCCACTGCGCGGAGTTCTTGACGCCGAGTGCGGACTCGCCGACCGCCGCCAGGATGTCCTGGTCGAAGGAGAAGCCGGGGCCGAACAGCGGAACGGCGCCCTTCAGCCCGGCCTGCTCGTACTGCTTGATGAAGTTGATGCCCATGCCGCCGGGGTAGAAGACGTAGACGGCGTCCGGCGCCGCGGCCTTGAGCTGCGCCAGCTCCGCCGCATAGTCGAGCTGCCCGACCTGGGTGTAGACCTCGCCGGCGACCGCGCCCTTGTAGTAGCGCTTGAAACCGGCCAGACCGTCCTTGCCCGCCGGGTAGTTGGGGGCCATCAGATAGACCTTCTTGAAGCCCTCGTCCTGGACATGCTTGCCCACGGCCTCGTGGATCTGGTCATTCTGGTAGGCGGCGTTGAAGAAGTACGGGTTGCATTGCGCGCCCGCCAGCTGCGACGGGCCGGCGTTCGGGCTGATGAAGAAGGTCTGCCCGCCGGCCAGCGTCGGCAGCATCGCCAGCGCGAGGTTCGACCAGACGACGCCGGTCACCACCTGCACGCGGTCGCGCTCGACCATGCGGTTGGCGAGGCCGACGGCGACGTCCGGCTTCTGCTGGTCGTCCGCCTCGATGACCTGGGTGTCCTGCCCGCCCAGCTTGCCGCCCGCATGCTCAACCGCCAGCGCGAAGCCGTCGCGGATGTCGATGCCCAGGCCCGCGCCGGGGCCGGACAGGGTGGTGATCATGCCGATCTTCAGCGTGTCCGCCGCCGCCGGGGTGGCGAGCAGGGCCAGCGCGGAGGCCAGCGTAAGCAGGTTGCGGGTCATGACGGTCCAGCCTCCAGGGGAATTATGATTGATTTATGGGCAGCGCGAATGTCAGGCGGCCTGTTGCCGTCCGTCGGCCCAGGCGCGCGCCGTGGACGGGCGGCCCTCGGCGTCGATCAGGCCGCGGGTGAAGAGTTCCTCGACATGGCGGATGAAGAAGGCGGCGGTGCTCTCCCGCTCCCAGCACTCCATCCAGTTCTGCTCCAGGAAGGCGAGGATCGCCGGCTGGCCCAGCTCGGCCTCCCACAGCACGCCGAGCAGGGAGGTCTGCTGCTCCTCGTGCATGCATTCCTCGAAGGTCAGCTTCTGCTGGCTGCGCGCCTCCTTGCGCAGCGTCGTCTCCGGCCCCGGCCCCAGGCCGAAGTCGTAGAGCGGACGGCGCTCGGGCGCTGCGACCAGCCAGTGGGCGACCTCATGAACGATGACCGTCGATTCCACGTCGGTGCGGATGACGTCGCCGTCCCACATGAAGGAGGCGTTCGGCGGCTCGTCCAGCGTGCCGATGCCGTGGGCGTGGGCCAGCCGCACCGCTTCGGCGCGCTGCTCCGGCGTGTCGACGCCGCCGGGCACCGGCCAAGTGGCGGCGATGCGCCGGAAGGCGGCGAGGGGCAGGGGCTTGCCGGCCAGCAGGCGCTCGAAGGTCACCAGGGCCTCCGGCATTGTCTCGGCCGGGATCGGGGTCAGGATCATGATGGGAAAAGCAGTCCGGGGTGCGCAATGACCCCTATTTGCCCAACAGGGCCGGGGCGGCGCAAGAAAAACCCCTCCTCCATCGCCATCGGATGGAGGAGGGGTGAAGACGAAACCGTCAGGCGGCCCGCATGTCGGTCAGGAAGCGCGAGACGAAGCCGCGCAGCCCCTCCGCCTCGCCGCTCAGCCCGTCGGCGGCGTCGAGCACCTGACGGGAGGCGTCGCCGGTGGCTTCCGCCGCCTGGGTCACCCCGGCGATGTTGCCCGACACCTCCTGCGTGCCGCGGGCGGCCTGCTGGACGTTGCGGCTGATCTCCTGGGTGGCCGCACCCTGCTCCTCGACGGCCGCGGCGATGGTGGTGGAGATGTGGCTGATCTCGCCGATCACGCGGCCGATCTCGGCGATGGCCCCGGCGGCCTCGCGGCTGACCTGCTGGATGCCGGCGATCTGGCCGGAGATGTCCTCGGTCGCCTTGGCCGTCTGGTTGGCGAGGCTCTTGACCTCCGACGCCACGACGGCGAAGCCCTTGCCGGCCTCGCCCGCTCGAGCCGCCTCGATCGTCGCGTTCAGCGCCAGCAGGTTGGTCTGGCTGGCGATGTCGTTGATGAGCTGCACCACCTCGCCGATGCGCTGGGCGGCGTCGACCAGCCCGCGCACGGTGGCGTCGGTCCGCTCGGCGGTGCTGACCGCCTGCCCTGCGATGCTGTTGCTCTGGGCGACCTGCCGGCTGATCTCCTGGATCGAGCTGGTCAGCTCCTCCGCGGCGGCGGCGACGGTCTCCACGTTGGCGGTGGCCTGGGTGGAGGCGGCGGCGACGGCGCTGGCCTGCCGGGTGGTCTGCTCGGCGGTGGCCGACATGCCCTGGGCCGTGCTGTTGAGCTGGGCGGCGGAGGAGGACACGCGGGACAGCACCTCCATCACCATGCGGTCGAACTCGCGGGTCAGGGAGTCGATGCGCTCCGACCGCTCCCGGCGGGTCGCATGCTCGGCGGCCTGTTCCGCGGCCATGCGGTCGGCGTCGATCAGGCTGTGCTTGAACACCTCGACGGCCTTGGCCATGCCGCCGATCTCGTCGCCGCGGTCCAGGCCGGGCACGTCCACCCGGCGGTCACCGCCGGCCAGCCGGGTCATGGTGTCGGTCATCGAGACGATGGGCCGCGACAGGCCGCGACCGATCAGCAGGGCGGAGATCAGCCCGAGCAGGACGGCGACCGCGGCGGCGGCGGTGGTCACGGTGCGGGCCCGGTCGATGTTCTCCGTGGCGGTGGTGCCGAGCGCCGCCTGCTGGCGGGCGCTGGCGTCGCGCAGCTGCTCGACCCGCGCGTTGACGGTCGGGCCGAGCGTCTCCAGCACCTGCGAAACCAGCTCGTCCCGCTTGGTGGTGGCGACGACCGCCTTTTCGAACTGGGTGGCGAAGACGCGCTGGTAGGCCAGGAAGGACGAGGCGCCGCGGCGGCGCTCCAGCTCGGTCAGCTTGGCGAGCATCGCGTTGCCGCGCTCGCGGGCGTTCTGCAGCTCCTTGCGGAAGCTGTCGGCGCTGTCCGCCGACCCGTCGGTCAGAAAGCGGTTGACGGCGTTGCGGGCGGCCAGGAAATGGCGGGACGCCATGCCCGCCTGGTAGGCGGCCTCGGTGTCGCCGTCCGCGTAGGCGCTGTCCATGACGCCGCTGAGCGCCTTCTCCATCTTGGCCCCGAGGTCCACAAGCTCCGCCGCCGCCTCGTTGCGGGTCGCCTGGAACTCCATGATGCGGGTGAAGGCCTCTCGGTATTGGCCCAGCTCGTTGTCCATCTGGGTCACCGTGCGGTTCAGCGCCGGCTCGGTGAACAGGGTCTTGGCCTCGTCGATCCGCCCGTCCAGGTCGGCGGCCAGCGAGTCCACGGTGTGGGCGGCCTCCTCGCTGCCGGTCAGCAGGAAGGTCTTGGCCTGGAGCTGGACCTCCAGCATCGTCGCCTGGATGCGCCCGACCTCGGTGGTCTGGCGGGCCAGGGTCTGATAGGTCGCGAAGCCGCGCTTGGCGTCCATCAGGGCGTAGGCCCCGATGCCGCCGATGGCGACCAGGAAGAGGAGAACCCCGGCGTTCGCCGCCGTGATCTTGGTGCCGACCCGAAGATGGTTGAACAGGCTCATGATCGGGAAAACTCCGGATGAGGCTGAATGGTTTAGATACAGAACATGGCAGTGTCCGCTTACCAATTCATTAAGTGTGCCAACTGGTTTCCGGTCCCCGAAAACGGGCATGGCCCCCTTCGCGCACGCTTGGGGATGCCCTTATCCTTCCGGGTTCTGGCGGTTTCGCGGGGCCTTGGAATATTTGTCGGGACCGTGGCGTTAGCCCACCAGCGACGGACCGTTCCGGCGCCGGTTCCAGCGGTGTGCTGGTCACGGCTTAGGCCGTGGATGGTCACAATAGAGGCGTTTTGCTCATCCACATGTATCGTGCTATATGCCAAAGGGCGAAGCGCCCCGCCGGGGACGCCGGCCTGGACCCTTCCGACCCGGCTCGTGATCATCTGACCCAACGGCCGGCCATGTCCCTGACCGACGCGCCAACGACCGACGCGCCCACTCTGGCGGCTTCCGCCAACACCGCTCCCACCCCTATCACCGGTGACGCCGCTTCCGCCCCGAAGCCGTCGCGCTCCGCCCGCACGAAGCGGGGGCGCCTGTCGGTGGTGATCCCCTTCTACAACGAAGGCCCCAACATCGCGGCGCTGTTCGAGCGGCTGGTGCCCGTGCTCGACCGGCTGGACGCGGAGTGGGAGGTGGTCTGCGTCAACGACGGCAGCCGCGACGACACGCTCGACCGCCTGCTGGACGTCCACGACGCCGACCCGCGGGTCAAGGTGGTCGACCTGTCGCGCAATTTCGGCAAGGAGTTGGCCCTGTCGGCGGGGCTGCGCCACACCACCGGCGACGCCGTGGTGCCGATGGACGCCGACCTCCAGCACCCGCCGGAATTGCTGCCGCAATTCCTCGCCAAATGGCGCGAGGGCTACGACGTGGTCGTCGCCGTGCGCCACGCGCGGGTGGGGCAGAGCCTGAAGCACCGGGTGTTCGCCCGCGCCTTCTACTGGATCTTCGACAACCTGTCGGAGGTCAAGCTGCCGCGCGAGGTCGGCGACTTCCGGCTGATGGACCGCCGGGTGGTCGACGTCATCAACCGCATGCCCGAACGCACGCGCTTCATGAAGGGCATCTTCGCCTGGGTCGGCTTCCGTCAGGCCAGCATCCCCTACCAGCAGGGGGAGCGCGCCGGCGGCGACACCAAATGGGGCTTCCTGAAGCTGCTCAGCCTGTCCTTCGACGGGCTGACCGCCTTCTCCACCTTCCCGCTGCGGGTGTGGAGCCTGGTGGGCATGGCGATCTCCGGCTTCGCCTTCGTCTACATCCTGCTGCGCCTGCTGCGCACCCTGATCTACGGCATCGACGTGCCCGGCTATGAATCGCTGCTGGCCGCGGTGCTGTTCATGGGCGGCATCCAGCTCGTCACGCTGGGGGTCCTCGGCGACTATCTGGGCCGCGTGTTCAACGAGGTGAAGGGGCGCCCCCTCTACATCGTCCGTTCCGCGCACGGCTTCGCGGACGAGGCTGCCGCTCCGGCATCCAGTCCAGCGGCCAATCCGGGGGCCAATGCAGGCGCTTGGCGCCGGCCCGGAAGCGAGGACCGCCTTTCATGAGCCTGATGCCGCCGCTCGGCCTTAATCCCCTCGGGGCCACGCCCCCGGCGGGCGCCCTGTCGCAACGCCGCGCCGGCGCCCTGTGGGACGACATGGCGCGCGCGCTTCTGCTGTGCCTGATCATCCTCGCCGCGCTGACCTTCCGGAACTACGGGATCAGCACCGACGAGGAGGTGCAGCACATCTACGGCAAGAAGCTGCTGTCCTTCTACCTGTCCGGCTTCACCGACCGGTCGGCCTTCCATTTCAAGGACCTGTACCTGTATGGCGGGCTGTTCGACCTGGTGACCGCCCTGGTGGTCCCGATCTCGCCGTTCGAGGAGTACGAGACGCGCCACCTGCTCTGCGCGTTGGTCGGGGTGCTGGGCATCGCCGGCTGCTGGCGCTACGCCCGGCTGCTGGCCGGGCCGCGGGCGGGCTTCCTGGCGGCGGCGCTGCTGGCGCTGTCCGGCGTCTATTACGGCGCCATGTTCAACAACACAAAGGACGTGCCCTTCGCCGCGGGTATGGTGTGGACGCTCTATTTCGCCACCCGCATCATCGGCCAGATGCCGGCCCCGCGCCGCAGCGCCGTGCTGAAGTTCGGGCTGGCGCTGGGCCTGACCCTGTCGATCCGGGTGGGTGGGGTGCTGGCCGGCTTCTACCTCGCGGTGGCGCTGGCGCTCTATGTGGTGCTGGTGGCGTGGCGGGGCGGGCTGCGGCCGGCGTTCGGCGTCGTTCGGCGCTCCGTGCCGCCCCTGCTGCCGGCCATTCCGCTGGCCTATGCGGTGATGGCGCTGTTCTGGCCCTGGGCGGTGCAGAAGCCGTTGAATCCGCTGGAGGCGCTGCGCGTCGTCTCGCACTTCCCCATCGACATCCAGACGCTGTTCATGGGGCGGATGGTCAGTTCCGCCGCCCCGCCGGCGCTCTACCTGCCGGTCTATCTGGGGGTGAAGCTGCCGGAGGCGGTGCTGCTGGGCACCCTGGCCGCGGTGGTGCTGGCTGCCCTGTGGGTGGTGCGCGGCGGCTGGCGGAGCGTCGACGGCGCCTTTGGCGCGGTGCGCTGGGTGCCGCTGGCGCTGGCGGCCTTCCTGCCGGTGATCCTGTTCATGCTGATGCGCCCGTCCGTCTACAACGGCATCCGCCATTTCCTGTTCGTGGCGCCGCCGATGGCGGTGCTGGCCGGCATCGCCTTCGACCGGCTGTGGTGCGGGGCCGAGGCGCTGGGCCGGCGTACGGGGCAGGCGTACGGGGCGGCGGCCATCGCGGTGGCCGTGCTGTACGCGTGGCAGCTCGGCGCCATGCACCCGAACCAGTACGTCTACTACAACCAGTTCACCGGCGGGCTGAAGGGCGCCGAAGGCCGGTTCGAGCTGGATTACTGGGGAAACTCCCAGCACGAGGCGCTGGCCGAACTGGTCGCCCTGGTGGAGCGCGAGAATGGCGGCAAGGCGCCGCCGCGCCAGTACACCTTGTCGGTCTGCGGCAACACGCTGGCCGTGCGCTTCGAGCTGCCGCCCTGGCTGAAGCTGGTCAACGGCACCGGGCTGGACTGGCGCAAGGCCGATTTCTTCATGGCCTTCACCCAGGTCAAGCAGTGCCCAAGCCTGCTGGGCGGCCAGCCGATCATCGAGGTCGCCGCCGACGATGTGCCGCTGACCATCGTCAAGGACCGCCGCCCGCCGCTGGCGGAAGTTCCCACCGAGTAAATTTCCACCGGGCAAATTTCGGCCGGGTGGGTCGGGCCTCACCGGTCTAACCCGCCCGGCGCGGTCTGCTCCGTTGGCGTGATGTCCGTCCGCGGGCGTACCGCCGGGCGGGACCGCTTCCCACTCTTCCCTCAGCGCGTCCATTCCGCGCGCCGATGACGGAGGGTGGGGATGCGGGGGCCGGTGCTCGGTGTCGTGTCGTTTCTTGCGCTCACCGTCTGGGCGACGGCCCCGGCCCCGGCGGACGCGGTGCCCCCGGACCGTCTGCGGGAGGCGGTGACGGCGTTGGCTGATCGCCGTCTCGAGGAGGCGGGGGCGGGCAGCATCGTGGTCGGGGTGATCCGCGACGGGCGCAGCCTCGTCGTCGGGCGCGGCGACAGCGGGCGGCCCGATGGTGGCCCGCCGGACGGGCGGACCCTGTTCCAGATCGCCTCGCTGACCAAGCCCTTCACCGGCACCATTCTGGCGGAACTGATCCGCGCCGGGCGCGTCGCCCCGACCGACCCGCTGGCCCGCCATCTGCCCAAGCCGGTCCACGCCCCCGACTTCGACGGCACGCCGATCCGCCTGCTCGACCTCGCCACCCACACGGCGGGGCTGCCCAACGTGCCGGAGACGCCGCGCTTCTCCTGGAGCCGGCTGGAGGACCCGCGCAACCCCTACAAGCCGCTGACGCGGGAGGAGGTGGGGGCATGGCTGTCCGGCTTCAGCCTGACAGTGCCGCCGGGCACGCGCTTCCGCTACTCCAACGTCGGCATGGCGGTGCTGGGGGAGGCGCTGTCCACCGCGTCGGGCATTCCCTACGAGACGCTGCTGAAGCGGGTGGTCACCGACCGTTTCGGCATGACCGACACCACCCTGACGCCCACGGCCGGGCAGCGCGCCCGCAAGGCGGTGGGCCACGCCCGCGGGCAGGTGGTGCCCGATTGGGAGGCGCCGGCCATGCAGCCCTCCTTCGGCCTCTATTCCACCGCCGACGACCTGCTGCGCTGGCTGCGCGCCAACATGGGCGACTGCACCGGCCTGGGCAAGGCCGCCTGCGACGGCGAAACCGCCGCGACCCTGGCGCTCGCCCAGTCGGTCCAGGTGGACGGGCGGGCGCTGCGCGATCCGGGGGCGCTGGGGCAGGGGGCGATGGCGCTGGGCTGGTTCGTCGCCTGGGCGGCGGACGGCACGCCGATCCTCTGGCATTCCGGTTCCACCGGCGGCTTCAACGCCTACATCGCCTTCTCACGCGCCCACCGCTGGGCCGCGGTGGCTCTGACCAACAGCGACCCCGAGCGGATCACCGCCGACCGGGTGGTGGGCGATCTGATCTGGCAGCTGGAGAGGGCGGCGGAGCGCCGCTGAACGCGCGGGGAGGAAGAGGGGCCGCGGTCAGTGCAGCAGGCCGCCGGGCGGCAGGCGGTCGGGCGGCGTCAGGATCTGCGAAGCGGGTTCGGCGACCGGTCCGGCCTGGTGGTGGGCCAGCCGCCACTCGCCGTCCTCGCGCGCGAAGAGGTTGGTCGCGACCAGAACGGCGTCTCCCACGATCTCCTCGCAGAGGACGACGGCGGTGTCGCCGTACAGGCTGACGCGTTCATTGCGCGCCTGCACCGCCGGGCCGCGGGGGGAACGCAGCACGTCCTGCCAGCTCGACACAACCGCCTCCCGGCCGAACAGGATGGTCCAGCCGGGATGGATGCAGGACACGGGCAGGCGGGAGGCCCACAGCCGGTCCATGGCGGAAAAGTCACGCCCGGTGAAGGCTTGGTAGAAAGCCCGGTTCGCGGCCAGAACGGCGTTGCGGTCGGTCGTGGGGCGGTCGGTCATGGGGAAGCGAATCTCCGAAACAGCGAAAGCCGCTTCTATACAGGGAGCCGGCTCGACGGCAAGCGCCGGCCCCCGTTATCACAGATCGCACCCCTTTTGCGGGCGCCCCTTCCGGGAAAACGGCCCGCTCCTCCTCACGCCGTGATGTCGACCTTCTGGGACGTGTCCGCCGCGGCGGCCCCCTTGGCGCTGCTGCCGTCGGTCAGGCCGGCGATGGGCTGCGACAGGTCCAGGTTCAGGTGCATCACGCCATCGGCGCTCTTGGTCGGGGTCAGCGCGCCGAGGCCGCTCATCCCGCCCTTCGCGGCCATGCCGTTCAGCTTCTCCAGAACGCCCTTGATCTCGTCGTCGCTGAAGCCCTCAGAGCGGACGATCATCCCGGTGGCCTTTCCGGACACCTTGGTCGATGTGGCGGAGAACATGGCGCTGCCCGAACCGTCCGCGTTCAGCGTGGCCGACAGGCCGCGGTCCTCGCGGGTGAAGTCCAGGGTGGACTTGGCGAAGGAGATGCGGACCGACTTGTCGCCGTCCTGGATGGTCAGCTCCATGCCCCGGGACTCGATGGACCACTGGGACCGGGCTTCCTCCATGCTCATGCCCATCTGGCTGAAGTCCATGGACTTCAGCTTGTCCTTCATGGCGCTGCCGAAATCGCCGACGGCGCCCTTCACGTCGTCGTCCGACATGCCCAGCCCGCCGAGCAGGCTGCCGAGGTCGCCGGCCATGTTGTCGATGGCCTTCTCGAACAGGCCGGCGAGCCCCTTGGACTGCTCCAGGGCGTTGCTCATGATCCGCTCGGCTTCCTTGGCCCGGTCGGCCATGGCCTGGGCGCCGGTCTTGCTACCGCCGGCCGCATCGCCCGCAGCACCGGCGTTCGCGCCGTCGGCACCCGCCGCCGGCTTCTTGCCGGACAGGCTGTCGAGCAGGTTTTCCATCGACTGGCTGATCGTGTAGGCCGGGCTGGCGCTTTTCGCGGGAGTCGCGGCGTCGGCGGTGGTGGCGGCGGCCTTGGCGCCGTCCGCGGCCTTGCTCTCGGTTGCCTTCTTGGCGTTGTTCGCCTGTTGCAGGACCGTGCTGGTCGTCCCTGTCGGTCCGGACATTTCCGAGTAATACATCGCCGCCTCCCGCGCGTGATCGTTTCGCCGTAAGGGTATGATCGTACCGGAGTCCTTTACCACAGGTTAATTCGTCGCGGGGCTCCTGCAACGCCCGGTCGAAACTCTTCGATTTCGAAGGATTTTATCAGTTTTTGCTTGCGGAGTCCTCCATGGGCGCGAGGGGCTGGGTGGCCGGGCCGTTCAGAACCGTCCCGTCCACGGCGAAGCGGGAGCCGTGGCAGGGACAGTCCCAGCTCCGCTCGCCGGGATTCCAGCGCACCACGCATTTCAGATGGGGGCAGATGGCCGAGCGGCGGTGCAGCGCCCCCGACTCGTCGCGGAAGACGGCGACGGGCCAGACGCCCGATTTCAGGACCGCGCCCTGTCCGGGCTCGATGCGGTCCTCCCCCTCCAGTTCCGGCCCCTGGACGTAGGGCAGGAAGTGGCGGGCCACGTCCAGATTCTCCCGCAGATAGGTGCCGAGCTTGTTGGTCATCTTGCGGCCGGGGTCGTACAGCGCGGCCCACGGGCTGCCGCTGCCGTGGATCAGTTCGCACAGGACCAGCCCGGCGATGGTGCCGTGGGTCATGCCCATGCCGCTGTCGCCGGTCGCGACGAAGACCCGCCCGCCATAGGCCGGGTCGGGGCCGATGAAGGCCAGCCCGTCGAAGGGCTCCATCACCTGCCCGGACCAGCGGTGCTCGACCGCCCCGGCCTGGGGAAAATGCGCGCGCGTCCAGGCTTCCAGAGCGGCCCAGCGCTCGGCCATGTCGCGGGCCTCGCCGGTCTTGTGATCCTCGCCGCCGACGATCAGCCGGTCGTGGTCGGCCTCCGGCTGGAGCCGCACATAGTGATAGGTGTCGAGTGTGTCCCAATAGAGGGCGTCGGGCACGCTGGCCTTCGGCATGCGGACGGAAATGGCGTAGGTGCGGTGGGGCGCCTGCTTGGAATGGATGGCGAAGCGGTCGCTGATCGGGGAGTTGGTGGCGACGACCACCGCGTCGGCCTCGACCAGCGCGTGGTCCGGCCCGGCCTCGACGCGCACGCGCTCCCCGTCCTGCCGGATCGTGGAGACGTGCGCCCCGGTGGACAGCGCGCCGCCGCGCGCCAGGAAGGCGCGGGTCAGCCCGGCCAGATAGTCCAGCGCGTGGACGCGCGCCTGCCGGGGGAAGCGCAGGCAGGGGCCGGGATGCCGGATGGGCGGGGCGTCCAGCCGCTCCACATCGTCCAGCCCGGCGCGGCGGGCGGCGTCGCGCTCGCGGTCCAGCCCGGCGGGGTCCTGCCCCGGCGCCAGCATCAGATAGCCGTCGAGCCGGGCGAAGCCGCAATTGATGCCTTCCTCGCGGGCGATCCGTTCGATGGTGTCGATGGCGGCGCCGTGGCTGTCCGCCGCCATGCGGGCGCCGGACTCGCTGTGCAGCCGCTCCATCTCGGTGAAGCGGTCGTCGATGACGTTGGAGAGATGCGCCGTGGTGCGCCCGGTCTCGCCGCCGCCCGGCGGCCCGTCGTCCAGCAGCAGCACCGACTTGCCGGAGCGCTGGAGCAGATAGGCCGTGGTCACCCCGGCGATGCCCGCTCCGACGATGATCACGTCGGGTCGCAGGGCGCCCAGCCCCGCGGCGGTCGGGGCGACCGTCCCGGCGGGCATCGCCGCCCCGCCGCGGTCCATCCAGACGGAGGTCGTGGCACCGGAACCCTGCCCGGACTTCTGCATGACCGCTCATCCTTCTGTTGGAATCCTGTCCTTCCGGCAACACAGCGTGCGGTGGTGCGGTTCCGCTGTGGCCGTGCGCCGCTTCCGCCTCCGGCCTCCGGCTGTTACGGTGTCGCCGATCCGCCGCTTCACCGGACGACGCCGCCATGACCGACCGCCTTTCCATCGCGCTGGCCCAGATCAACCCGACCGTCGGCGCCATCACCGCCAACATCGACCGCATCCGCAACGCGCGGGCGGAGGCCGCCGCGCGCGGCGCCGACCTGATGGTCTGCCCGGAGCTGGCGGTGACCGGCTACCCGCCGGAGGATCTGGTGCTGAAACCCTTCTTCCTGGACGTGGTGGAGCAGGCGGTGCGTGAACTCGCCGCCGAGACGGCGGACGGCGGCCCGGCGCTGCTGGTCGGCGCGCCCTGGCGCGACGGCGACAAGCGCCACAACGCCGCCCTGCTGCTCGACGGCGGGCGGATCGCGGCGATCCGCTTCAAGGTGGACCTGCCGAACTACGGCGTCTTCGACGAGAAGCGCGTCTTCGTCCCCGGTCCGCTGCCCGGCCCGATCAACGTCCGCGGCGTGCGGCTGGGCGTTCCGATCTGCGAGGACATGTGGTCCACCGACGTGATCGAGACGCTGGCGGAAAGCGGGGCGGAGATCCTGGTGGTCCCCAACGGCAGCCCGTTCGAGCTGGGCAAGCACGACCAGCGCGTGCAGCTCGCCGTCCGGCGGGTCACCGAGTCCGGCCTGCCGCTGCTCTACGTCAACCAGGTGGGCGGGCAGGACGAGCTGGTCTTCGACGGCGCCAGCTTCGCGCTGGGCGCCGATTGCCGGCTGGTCGCGCAGGCCCCCGCCTTCGCCGAGCATCTGCTGATCACCCGCTGGGAGCGCGGCGAGGACGATGTGTGGAACTGCGCCGACACGGAGTGCGTCGCCCCGCCCGACGAGCTGGAGTCGGTCTACGCCGCGCTGGTGCTGGGCTTGCGCGACTATGTGGCCAAGAACCGCTTCCCCGGTGTGATCCTCGGTCTGTCGGGCGGCATCGACTCGGCGCTGGCGGCGGCCATCGCGGTGGACGCGCTGGGCGCCGGGCGGGTGCATGGCGTGATGATGCCGTCGCCCCACACCGCGCCGGAGAGCCAGGAGGACGCCGCGGAGTCGGCGGAGCTGCTGGGCTGCCGGCTCGACACCGTTTCCATCCTGCCGGCGATGGAGGCGTTCGAGCGCATGCTGCGGCCGGCCTTCGCCGGGCGCGACCCGGACGTGACCGAGGAGAACATCCAGGCGCGGGCCCGCGGCGTCACGCTGATGGCGCTGTCGAACAAGTTCGGCCCGATGGTGCTGTCCACCGGCAACAAGTCGGAGATGTCGGTCGGCTACGCCACGCTCTACGGCGACCTGTGCGGCGGCTTCGCCGTTCTGAAGGACGTCTACAAGACGACGGTCTACGCGCTGGCGCGCTGGCGCAACGCGCAGGTGCCGGAGGGCGCGCTCGGCCCGGCCGGCCGCGTCGTGCCGGAGCGGGTGCTCGTCAAGGCCCCGACCGCGGAGCTGAGGCCGGGCCAGACCGACCAGGACACGCTGCCGCCCTACGAGGCGCTGGACGACATCCTGCGCTGCCTGATCGAGGAGGACCTGGGCGTCGCGGAGATCGTCGCCCGCGGCCACGCGCCGGAGGTGGTGAACGCGGTCTGGGGCATGCTGCATTCGGCCGAATACAAGCGCCGGCAGGCGCCTCCCGGCCCGAAGATCACCCGGCGGCAGTTCGGCCGCGAGCGGCGCTATCCGATCACCAACGGCTTCGGCAGCCTCCTGTGAGGGGGGCCTCCTACTCCCCGCCCGTCTTCCGCGCCAGGAAGCCCTGCGCCGGGTTGTAGCCGTAGACCGCGCCGCCCAGGAACAGGGCCAGCGCCAGAACCGTCCAGCCCAGCGCCGGCAGGTTCACGTCCAGATACAGCGCGAAGCGGATCAGCTCGACCGCCTGGCTGAACGGGTTGACGGTGCACAGAAAATACAGAAGCTCCCCCGCCTCCTGCATCTTCCACAGCGGATAGAGCGCGGTGGACAGGAAGAAGGTCGGGAAGATGACGAAGTTCATCACGCCGGCGAAATTCTCCAGCTGCCGGATGGCCGAGGACAGCAGCATCCCCAGCGCGCCCAGCATCAGCCCGCTGACCACCAGCGCCGGCAGGACCGTGAGGTAGCCGAGCGGCGGCGCCTGCACCCCGTAGACCCAGGCGACGGCGAGGAAGGCGTAGACCTGGAGGATCGACACCGCCGTCCCGGCCAGCAGCTTCGCCGTCAGCAGGAACCAGCGGGGCAGGGGGCTGACCAGCAGCATCCGCATGCTGCCCATCTCGCGGTCGTAGACCATCGACAGCGAGCTTTGCATCCCGTTGAACAGCTGCACCATTCCGGCGAGGCCGGGGACGATGTAGACCTCGTAAGGGATGTAAGTCTCGTAGGGCGGGGTGATGGCGATGCCCAGCGCCGCGCGGAAGCCCGCCGCGAAGACGAACAGCCAGAGCAGCGGGCGGACCAGCGCCGACAGGAAGCGCTCCCGCTGGTGGACGAAGCGCAGCACCTCGCGCCCGACGATCCCGCCGAGTGCAAGGACGTAGTGAGCAGGGGCCGTCACGCCGCCTCCTTCGCGGTCAGCCGGGTGAAGCTCTCGGTCAGCGTGTCCGCTCCGGTCGCGCGGTTCACCTCCGTCACCGGCCCGGCGGCGCGAACCCGACCGCGGTGGATCACCACCACGCGGTCGCCCTCGCCGATCTCGTCGATCAGGTGGGTGGCCCAGAGCACAGCGATGCCGCGTTCCCGACACAGCCCATGGACATGCTCGACGATGGCGCGCCGCGCCGGGACGTCCAGCCCGACGGTCGGCTCGTCCAGCACCAGAAGGGCCGGCTCGTGCAGCAGGGCGCGGGCCAACTCCACCCGGCGCCGGTGGCCGCCGTTCAGCGCCCGCACCGTCTCGCCGATGCGCTCCGCCATGCCCAGCCGCTCCAGCGACTCCCGCGCCCGCGCCTCGGCGGTGCGGCGGGGGATGCCGTGCAGGGCGGCGAAGTAGAGCAGGTTCTGCCGCACCGTCAGGTCGAGGTCGAGGGTCGGCTGCTGGAACACCACCCCCATGCGGCCCAACGCCCTGGCCGGCTCCCGCCGCAGGTCGATGCCGCCGATGCGGATGGTGCCGCCCGGCGATTCGAACAGTCGGGTGATCAGCGCGAACAGCGTCGTCTTGCCCGCCCCGTTGGGGCCGAGCAAGGCGGTGAAGGACCCCGCCCCGACCGCCAGCGACACGTCCTTCAGCGCGAAGGTCCCGCGCCCGTAGGCGTAGCTCAGCCCCTCGACCGACAGCGCCGGTTCCGCCATGCCCTTACCCTTTCACCCGCTCAGCCCTTCACCGCGACGCCCCAGGGGTAGCGGCCGACCTTGATCGACTTGACGACCTTCAGGCTGTCCACGTCGATCACCGACACGTCGCCCGACACGCCGTTGGTGGCGTAGAGCCGCTTCTGGTCGGGCGACAGGTCGAGCTGCCAGACGCGGCGGCCGACCAGCAGATAGTCCTTCACCGCGAAGGTCTGGGCGTCCACCACCGCGACATGGTTGGCCGGGCCGAGCGCCACGAAGGCGTAGCGCCCGTCGTCGGTCAGCTTGATGCCCACCGGCTGGATGCGGTCCTGGGGCACGCCCTTGATCTTGAAGCGGATGGTCTGCGCCACCTTGCGGCTGGCCGTGTCGATCACCGACAGGGTGCCGCCGATCTCCGCCGACACCCACAGGCGGCCGCCGTCCTTGCTGAATTGGGCGTAGCGCGGGCGGGCGTCGACCAGCGTGTTGTCGACGACGGCACGCTTCTCGGTGTCGATCCAATGGACCATGTTCGTCGTCTCCGACGTGTTCACCGCCCATTTGCCGTCGGGGCTGACCGCCATGCCCTCCGGCTCCACGCCGACATCCACCTGATAGGCGACTTTGCGGCTGGGCACGTCCACGATGGTGACGACGTTGCTCTCCTCGTTGGCGATGAACAGGTGCTTGCCGTCGGGATGCAGGGCGAACAGCTCCGGGTCCTCGCCCGAGGGCAGGTTGTGCAGGATCTTCTTCGTCGCAAGGTCCATCACCTGCACCGTGTCGTCGTCGCTGGCGCAGATGTACAGGTGCTTGCCGTCCGCGCTCAGCGTGATGCCGCGGGGGCGCCGCCCGACCTTCACCGTCTCCGTCACCGTCAGGGTCGCGCCGTCGATGATGGACAGGGTGTTGTCCTTCTCGTTCGAGACATAGACGGTCTCCGCCAAAGCAGGAACGGCGCAGCCGGCCAGCAGCGCGGCGAGGAGAAGGGAGCGGGCGGTGGTCATCGGGGCGGCGTCCTCTTGGCGGAAATGATTGGGAAATATCAGCGACGGCAGCCTGTTTCGGGCTGGTCGTGGCCCAGCGTGTCGAGTTCGGTCCTGGGGTGCAGGAAGCCGTCCTGCGGCGAGACGGACACCAGCGAGCGGTCGGCGGCGAGAAGCACCGGCTGGCGCAACTGCCCGTCCCAGCTGCGGAAGGACAGCGGCACGCCCTTGAAGGCGGCCAGCGTGAAATCCGGCCCGCGGATGTGGGTGGCCAGCGCCGCCGGATCGGTGGAGCGGGTGCGGGTCGCCGCCTCGCCCACCGCGCGGATGGCCGCCCAGACGGCGTGGTCGCGGGGCGACATGACGCGCTGGGCGGCGGCCTTGAAGCGGGACTGGAGCTGCGCCGCCCCCCAGGCCTCGTGGGCGCGGTGCCAGTTGGTGGGGACGAGGCCCTGCGTGCCGGCGACCGGGCGCGGCTCCCAGGTGCGGTACAGCACGTAGTCGCCGAAATCGCCGATCTCGTCGGCGACGATTACCACGTCGTGGCGCTTGCCCTGGGTGAAGACCGGCATTTCGGCTTGGGCGGTGCGGCGGGCGTCGTGGTCCTCGCTCCAGGTCTTCTCCTCGACCACCTCGGCGCCGAAGCGCTTGGCCGCCCGCTTCACCGCGGCGGCGTAGAGCCGGTCCTCCGGTCGGGTGCCGACGATCAGCAGCCACTTCGTCCAGCGCTTGACCGCCAGATACTGGGCCAGCGCGTCGGCCAGCATGGCGCGGTCGGGGGCCGTGTGCAGCAGGTTGGGCGCGCACAGCGCGTTGCGCAGGCTGTCGTCGGTCGAGCCGGCATTGAACAGCAGCAGGTTCGCCGCCTCTGGCAGGCGGGCCAGCGCTCCGGGCGTCTCGCCGGGCAGGTCCAGCACGACGATGCGGTGTCCGGCGGCGGCGAGGTCGCGCAACGCCTGCGCCGGGTCGCCGTCGATGGGGACGGTCACCGCCTCCAGCGCGAAGCGCTGCTTCAGGAAGCGGCCCGTGGAATTGTTGTCGGCCACGGCGAGGGTGGCGCCGGCCAATCCTTCGTCGGCGGGCGGTTCGTCGAGGTTGGACAGGGCGGGGGGATGCTCGACCTCCTGCGTCAGGTAGGCGATGCGGACGGTGGAAATGTCCGCGGGCGCCGCCTCCTGCGAAAAGGCGGCCGGCGAGGCGCAAAGCCCGCCGGCCAGCAAGGCGATCTGCATCAAGGAGGGTAACCAAAGGCTGAAACGCATCGCGGGTTTGCACTCGCCTGGTTTCGGGAGACCAGGGTATCCCCGCCGGGCGGCGTCCCGGAATGCAACTTTGGTACGATTGCGCGGTCGGAAAATTGCGGTTCGGTCCGATCACGGCGGGCTCGACGCACGGTTGCTACCAAAGTCCAATTATTGGCGGCACGGACCGCCCGCTATGCTCCGGGGCAACGGACAACGCTCCCTTCGCATTTTTCTGAATGAGGACGCCCCTTATGAACGCACGGCTTCTCCGGCTTGCGATGGCCGGTTTCCTGACCGGCGCGGCCGCCGTCGCCTCCACGGTTGTCCCCACGGCGGCCTTCGCCCATGGTGACGTGACCCCCCAGGCGGTGGACACCACCGGCCTCGACAAGCTGGGCGAGGACTGGCGCGACGCGAACCCCTACCGCGGCAACCCGCGGGCAATCGAGATCGGGTCCTCCGCCTTCAACCAGAACTGCGCGCGTTGCCATGGGCTGGGCGCGGTGTCGGGCGGCATCGCCCCGGACCTGCGCTTTCTGGACAAGGGCGACACCGGCGACGAGTGGTTCAAGGAGCGGGTGATCAACGGTTCCATCCGCAACGGCGTCACCTACATGCCGCGCTTCGGCGAGGCGCTGGGTCAGGAGGCGCTGTGGGCCATCCGGTCGTGGCTGGAGACGGTGCACGAGGAATGAATGCGTTTGGAATGACGGGGCTTCCGACGCGGCGCCAGCTGCTGTCCTTCGCCGCCGCCGCGCTGGCCGCCGGGGTCCTCCCCCGGCGCGCCGGCGCGCGCCCGTTGGACGACGTGGTGGCCGCCGGGCGGCTGATGGTCGCGGTCTACCGCGACAACCCGCCCTTCTCCCACCGCAAGGGCGGCGCCCTGGTCGGCGTGGACGTGGACATTGCCCGCGCCATCGCCGGGCGGCTGGGCGTCGGCGTCGAGTTCATGGAGCTGACCGCCGGGGAGGCCGTGTCGGACGACCTGCGCAACGCGGTGTGGCGCGGCCCGGTCGTCGGGGGCGGCGTGGCCGACGTGATGATGCATGTGCCCTATCAGAAGGAGTTCGGGCTGCGCAACCCGGAGGCCGTGCTGTTCGGCCCCTACCAGCGCGAGGGCTTCGCGCTGGCGCGCAACCCGATGCGCATGACCCAGCCGATGCTGGCCTCTCTGCCCGACGAGCCGGTGGGGGTGGAGATCGACAGCATCCCCGACTTCTACCTGCTGGGAGCCTTCGGCGGGCGGCTGCGCGACCGGTTGGTCCATTACATGACGATCCCCGAGGCGGTCGAGGCCCTGGTCAAGGGCGACGTCGCCGCCGTCGTCGCGACGCAGAGCCAGGTGGAAGCCGCGCTGGGCGAGCGCGCCACCGGCTTCCCGATCACACCGGTGACCTTCCCCGGCATGATGGCGTCGAACTGGGACATCGGCATGGCGGTGAAGGAGAACTCCCGCGACCTCGCCTACGCGGTGGGCGACGCGGTGACCGCGATGCTGGAGGACGGGACGCTGCCGGAGATCTTCCGGAAGCATGGGGTGACGCACAACGCGATTCCGGTGGAGTGACGACGCTTGCCCCCCTCCCAACCTCCCCCCGCTTCGCAGGGGGAGGAGCTTGATTCCCTCCCCTGCGAAGCGGGGGAGGGTCAGGGTGGGGGCAGAAGGGTGCGCAAGAACAACGACGCAAGGGAGGGGGAAAACCGCCATGAACCGCCATCTCGCCGCCGCGGCGCTCCTGGCCGCGCTCTCCGGCCCCGCCCTGGCCGGCCCGCCGGACCCCGCCGACCCGCTGGCCTCCGTCATGTGGGACGTGCTGCGGCCGGAGCTGTTCGGAACGGCCCCCGTGCAGTTCGACGACCGTGTGACCGTCACCGCCCCCGACAACGCCGAGAACGCCGCCGCCGTGCCGGTGATGGCCGATGCCACGGCGCTGGGCGCGGTGGAGGAGATGGTGCTGTTCGCCGACCTCAACCCTTTCCCGGTCATCCTGCGCTTCCAGCCGCTGGCGGCGAAGCCGGTGATCGCCACGCGCTTCAAGGTGCAGCAGGCCACACCGCTGCGCGCCGCCGCCCGCACGCCGGACGGCGTCTGGCACATCGGCGGCAAGCTGCTCGACGCGGCGGGCGGCGGCTGCACCGCGCCGCCCGCGACCTACGCCGCCGCCGACTGGGCCGACCATGTGGGGGAGGTGCAGGGCCGCGCCTGGGCGCCGGCCGGAGAGGACAAGGCGACGCGCGTGCGCTTCCTCGTCCGCCATCCCATGGACACCGGGCTGGTCGCCGGCATCCCGGCCTATTTCATCGAGGCGCTGACCCTGCGCGACGCCGACGGGCGGGCGCTGGCCCGGCTCCAGACGGCGGAGCCATTGTCGGAGAACCCCGTCTTCACGCTGGAGGTGCAGCCTGGAGCGGGTGCGCGCAGCCTGACGCTCGACGGGCGCGACAACCAGGGCGGCGAGGTCAAGGCGGCCATTCCACTCCCCTGGGTCCAGGGAGCGCTGCCATGAGAGCGCTCGTCGCCCTTCTCCTGCTGGTCGTCTCCGCCGCGCCCGGCTGGGCCGCCGGCCCGCTGAGCTATCACCTGAAGCCCGTCACCATCGCCCCGGACACTTGGGTCTTCGAGGGCACGCGGGAGCATTTCACCCGCACCAACGGCGGCAACATCCTCAATCCCGGCTTCATCGTGACCGACGGCGGGGTGATCGTGATCCAGACCGGCCCGTCGCGCCGCTTCGGCGAGGAGATGCGCGCCGCCATCGCCACGGTCACCGACAAGCCGATCCGCAAGGTCTTCGTCAGCAACCTGCACCCCGACTATTGGCTGGGCAACCGCGCCTTCGCCGACGTGCCCATCGCCGCACTCCCCGGCACCATCGAGGGCATCAAGACCGAAGGGCAGGGGATGACCGAGAACATGTACCGCCTCGTCGGCGACTGGATGCGCGGCACCGAGCCGCTGGTCCCGACCGAGACGGTCTACGGTTCCACCGTCGTCTTCGGCGCGCACCGGCTGCGGCTGATCCCGCTGGAGGGGCACACCGCCGCCGACCTCGCCATCCTGGACGAGACGACGGGCGTTCTGTTCGCCGGCGGAGTCGTCTTCTCAGACCGCACGCCGACGACGCCGCACGCCGACATCGGCCAATGGCTGGCGGCGCTGAATGCCCTGGACGCGCTGGACGTGACGGTTCTGGTGCCGAACCACGGGCGCATCCGAACCGACACGGCGGCCAGCAGGGCGGCCATCGCCCAGACCCGCGACTGGCTGACGTGGCTCGACCGGAGTCTGCGCGAGCGGGCGGAGGCCGGGGCCGACATGGCCGAGCTGCTCGACGCGCCGATCCCCGAGCGCTTCGCCGGGATGGGCGTGCTGCGCGAGGAGTACCGGCGCTCCGTCTCGCATCTCTGGCCGCGGATCGAAAAGGCTGTGCTGCCGCGGGTGAATTGAAGCCGTTCGCAATGAATCGGTTCCCGTCGTCCAGCAGAACGCTCCGCCCATTCGACTATTTGCCAATGGACCCCAGTTGGGGCGCCGGTAAACTGCTTTATTGTCAGAAGGATAGGGGCTTCGCGATGCCGCGTCGCCCCTGCGTCGAACCCCTGATTGTTCCGAAAAGAAGCCGAGGCGGGCGGACGAGGCAGACGGATTCCGCCAATTCGTCTGCGAATGATCTCTGCCCGCGCCTCCGGCTGTCCATTCCCCTGGGAGGTATCCGCACCATGAAGCGTCTCTTCCGCACCTGCCTTCTTGCAAGCGCCATGGCCGCCGGCCTTGGCCTGAGCGGCCCAGCGCTGGCCGCCGCGCCGGTCGCTGGAGGGCCGGGCAACGACGACCTGCTGAACGACGCCACGTCGACGGGCGACGTCCTGACCTACGGCATGGGTCCCCAGGCGCAGCGCTTCAGCCCGCTCGACAAGCTGAACCCGGACACCGTCAAGGGACTGGTGCCGGTGTGGTCCTTCTCCTTCGGTGGCGAGAAGCAGCGCGGGCAGGAGTCGCAGCCGATCATCCATGACGGCACGATCTACGTCACCGGCTCCTACTCGCGCCTCTACGCCGTGGACGTGAAGACCGGGCAGAAGAAGTGGCAGTACGACCACCGCCTGCCCGAAGGCATCATGCCCTGCTGCGACGTGGTGAACCGCGGCGCCGCGCTCTACAAGGACAAGATCTACTTCGCGACGCTGGACGCCCGTCTGGTCGCGCTGAACAAGGACACCGGCAAGGTCGTCTGGTCGAAGAAGATCGAGGACTACAAGGCCGGCTACTCGGCCACCGCCGCCCCGTTGATCGTCGACGGCAAGGTCATCACCGGCAATTCCGGCGGCGAGTTCGGCATCATCGGCATGGTCGAGGCGCGCGATGCCGAGACGGGCGAGCTGGTCTGGCAGCGCCCGACCATCGAGGGCAACATGGGCACCCTCAATGGCAAGGAATCGACCATGACCGGCGTGATGAACGCCAGCTGGTCGGGCGATCTCTATAAGACCGGCGGCGGCGCCACCTGGCTGGGCGGCACCTACGACCCGGAAACCAAGACGCTGTTCTTCGGCACCGGCAACCCGGCGCCCTGGAACTCGCACCTGCGTCCGGGCGACAATCTCTACACCTCCTCGACGCTGGCCATCGACCCGGCCAACGGCGACATCAAGTGGCACTATCAGACCACGCCGCACGACGGCTGGGACTTCGACGGCGTGAACGAGTTGGTCTCCTTCGACCTCAAGAAGGACGGCCAGACCATCAAGGCCGGCGCCAAGGCCGACCGCAACGGCTTCTTCTACGTGCTCGACCGCACCAACGGGAAGCTGCTGAGCGCCTCGCCCTTCGTCACCAAGATCACCTGGGCCAAGGAGATCGACGTGAAGACCGGGCGGCCGGTCTACAACGACGACAACCGTCCGGGCACCCCGGTCGGCGCGGAGAAGGGCAAGTCGGTCTTCGCCGCCCCGGCCTTCCTCGGCGCCAAGAACTGGATGCCCATGGCCTACAGCCCGGCGACCGAGCTGTTCTACGTCCCGGCCAACGAGTGGGGCATGGACATCTGGAACGAGCCGATCACCTACAAGAAGGGTGCCGCCTATCTGGGCGCCGGCTTCACCATCAAGCCGCTCTATGACGACTACATCGGCGCGCTGCGCGCCATCGACCCGAAGACCGGCAAAATCGTCTGGGAATACAAGAACCCGGCGCCGCTGTGGGGCGGCGTGCTGACCACCGGCGGCAACCTCGTCTTCACCGGCACGCCGGAAGGCTACCTGAAGGCGTTCGACGCGAAGTCCGGCAAGGAGGTCTGGAAGTTCAACACCGGCTCCGGCGTCGTCGGCTCCCCGGTCACCTGGGAACAGGACGGCGAGCAGTATGTGGCCGTGGTCTCCGGCTGGGGCGGTGCGGTGCCGCTGTGGGGCGGCGACGTCGCCAAGCTGGTCAAGGACATCAACCAGGGCGGCTCGCTCTGGGTCTTCAAGCTGCCGAAGGCCTGACGGGGAAGCCCCGTGCCATGACCGGACCAGGAAAGGGCGGCCCGAAAACTTCGGGCCGTCTTTTCTTGCGAACCGCTTGCAAGAGGATTTGGGCATGGATTTAAAACGGAATTGCCTACGATCGTCTGTTTTGGGGAATACCCGTTCCCGTCCTTGCGCATTCTTGAACAGTCCGGCATGATCGGACCCGGAAACGCCCCGAAACGATGAGCGTGGGAACCACGCCATGAGCCGAATTCTGATTGCGGACGATCATCCGCTGGTGCGCGACGCCCTGCGCAGCGCCGTCCTCTATTCCTGCCAGGCGCAGGAGATCCACGAGGCCGGTTGCCTGGACGAGACCATCTCCATCCTCGACTCCATGCACGGCGGCAAGGGGGAGCCGGACCTCGTCCTGCTCGACCTCAACATGCCGGGCATGAACGGGCTGACCGGGCTGATCGCCCTGCGCCGCCGCTTCCCGGCCATCCCCGTCGCCGTCGTCTCGGCGCACGAGGACCGCAAGGTGATGCTGGAGGCGGTGCGCTGCGGCGCCGCCGGCTTCATCCCCAAATCGACGCCGCGGGACGCCATCGCCGGCGCGCTGCGCCAGATCCTGGCCGGGGAGGTCTATCTGCCGGCCTCCGTCGAGGAGGGGGCTGCGGCGGAGGACGAGGAAACAGCGGAGATCGCCCGCCGCCTGTCCACCCTGACGGCGCAGCAGCTCCGCGTGCTGGAGATGCTGGGCACCGGCAAGCTGAACAAGGAAATCGCCTATGAGCTGAGCATCACGGAAACCACCGTGAAGGCCCACGTCTCGGCGATCCTGCAAAAACTGAAGGTCTACAGCCGCACCCAGGCCGTGGTCTTCGCCAACCGCCTGCAACTGGAAAAGGCCCGCTTCGGCATATGAGGTTCCCTCTCCCGCCCCGGGAGAGGGAAGGGGCCCGCGCGAAGCGCGGGAAGGGTGAGGGTGCCGCCAAGGATTGATGGCTTGATCCTCGCACGACCCTCACCCGCCCACTGCGTGGGCACCCTCTCCCGGGGCTCTCGGCGGCCAAGGGCCGCCTGACGCCGGCAGCGCCCGTATCCGGGCGCGAGAGGCGGGAGAGGGATGGAGCGTCGATGGCGATAGCCTTGCGGGGCTTTGCCTAACGGTTCCGCATCCGCCGCGCATCCGCGGCGGCGCGCGCCGCCTCCTGTCCCGGGTCGCCCCGCCCGAAGCCGAGCGGCACCGGGCCGTCGAGCCAGCCGAAGCCGTCCAGGCTGTGGCCGTCGAACTCCGCCCAATCCGCCCAGTCCTTGTCCTTGCTGCGCCGCTTCGCCTCCGCCTTGCGCACGGCGCGCCGGGCCTCCAGGCCGGGGTCGCGCCGCCCGAGCTGCTCGTCGCGCGTCGTCCGCTCGATGATGACGATGGAGGACCCGGTGGCGGAATCGCCGATGATCGCCAGATCGCGCGACCGGTCCGCGTGGTTGGGGCCGGGACCGTGCTGGTCGAGGATCACGATCTCCCCGGCGCGCGCCGCGCCGGACAGAAGCACCAAGCCGGCGCCCAGCAGAATCAGGGGAAGAAACAGGGTGCGCATCGTCGTCTCCGCCGGTTTCGTCGCAACGGGACAGACTGCGCCCGGCGGACGGCGGCGGGTGTGAGCCGCTTCACAGTTTCGGCGAAAGAGTCAGGCGAGCAGCCGGAAGGCCGGATCGGGCCGGGCCAGCAGCTCCGCCCGCACGCGCTCGACCAGCGCGTCGTCGCGCAAGGCGCGCGGCGTTTTTAGCGGCACCTCCGCCGCAACCCGCGTCGGGCCGGGGGCCATCACCAGGATGCGGTCGGCCAGTTGGATCGCCTCGCGCAGATTGTGGGTGACGAACAGCACGGTGGCCGGGGACCGCTCCAGCATCGTCGTGAGGAGGGCGCGCATCCGCTGCGCCGTCGGCTCGTCCAGCGAGACGAAGGGCTCGTCCATCAGCAGCAGGCCCGGCTCCACCGCGAAGGCGCGGGCCAGGGCCACCCGCCGCGCCATGCCGCCGGACAGGCGGCCCGGAAACTCGTCGGCCACCGCCTCCAGACCCATGGCGGCCAGCCAGCGCTCCGCCGTCCCGTCGCTCCGCCGGGCCTTGGGCAGCACCAGCGCCACGTTCTGCCGCACCGTGCGCCAGGGCAGCAGGCGGGGCGTCTGGAAGACGCAGCCCAGCACCGGCTCCGGCCCGCCGAAGTCCAACGTTCCGTCGAAATCACGGTCCAGCCCGGCGGCGATGGTCAGCGCGGTCGTCTTGCCGCAGCCGGACGGGCCGACCAGCGCCAGGAATTCGCCCGGCGCGGCCGCCAGAGACAGGCCACGGATGACCTCCCGCCCGGCGAAGCGCTTGGAGCGGATCTCAAGCCTCAGCGCGCACCGGCCGCCAGCGGGTGAGCCGCTGCTCGACGGGTTGCAGGACGCACAGCTCGAGAAGTTGGACGACGGCCACGAAGGCGACGGTGTACGCAAGAATGCCGGCCACATCGAACATCTGGAAGTAGAGGTGAATCTGGAATCCCACCCCGTCGCTGCGGCCCAGAAGCTCGACCACCAGCACGATCTTCCAGATCAGCGCAAGGCCGGACCGCGCCGCCGCGGCGAAGTAGGGGGTGAGCTGGGGCAGCAGCACATGGCGCAGCACGTCCGACCGCGCCATGCGGAAGGTCCGCGCCATCTCGACATACTGCTCGTCGATGGCGCGCGTCCCTTCGCGCAGGACGACCACGACGTTGGGGATCTTGTTGACGGCGACCGCGCCGACCGCCGCCGCCTCGGTCAGGCCGAACCAGACATAGGCGAGCACGATGACGACCAGCGCCGGGATGTTCAGGAACACAGTCAGCCACAGCCCGAACAGCCGGTCGGCGGTGGCCGAGCGGCCGAGCAGGATGCCCAGCGCCGACCCGATGGACATGGCAATGACGAAGGCCGCGGCCATGCGCGCCAGCGTGATCCCCAGGTGATGGAACAGCGCGCCGTCTGCCGCCTCGCGGATCAGGACGGACAGCACGGCGGCGGGGCCGGGCAGGCTGCGGCTGGCGGCCAGCTCCGCGGCGACGGCCCACAGCCCGACCAGCAGAGCCAGCGACAGGACCGGGGCCAGCCGCCGCCACCGCATCAGAAGCGGACCCCCGGCCAGAAGGTGCCGTCCGGCAGGGCCATGGCGTTGCCGACCAGCTCCCGCCCGCCGAGCTTGGCCATCAGCCCGTAGAGCCTGGCCGCGGCCTCCCGCTCCTCTTCCGTCCAGCGCTGCGGGATGCCGGCGCGGAACTGGTCGCGCAGCGCCGCCCAGGTGGCCTCGTCCTCCGCCTTCATCAGCGGGCGCAGCCGGTCCCATTCCGCGTCCGATTGCGCCATGATCGCCTTGGCCTTGCGCGAGGCGGCGACGAAGGCGTCGAGCGCCGCCGGGTTGGCCCTGGCCCATCCCTCGTGGAAGACGAAGCCGACCGCCGGCACCTGGGCCGACAGGCCGAGATCCCGCATCATCCCGTCCACCCCGATGACCGTCCGCATCCCCGCCGCCTGGAGACGGGCGGCGTAGGGCCAGAAATTCAGAACCGCGTCCAGCTCCCCCGTCGCGGCCTTCTGGTTCAGCAGGGGAGGGGCGGCGAAGACTGGAGTCGCCGCGGCGTCGAGGTCGAGCGCGTATTGGTCGCGGGCCAGCGCCTTCAGCAGCAGCCAGCTCTTGTCGATGGGGGTTCCGGCGACGCCGATGCGCCGGCCCTTCAGGTCGGCGACGGAGGCGATGGGCGAGGTCGCCGGCACCATCAGCGCGCCGACCGCCGCGGAATGGGGAATGAAGGTCAGGTCGGCCCCCGCCGCGCGTTGGCGGGCCACCCACAGCCAGTCGCTGGCGATCATGTCCACCGCCCCGCCCTGCAGGGCGATCTGCGCCGCTTGGCCGCTCGCCAGTTCCATCAGCTTCAGCTCGAAGCCGGCGGCCTCGTCCAGCCGGTGGTGGCGGATGACGTCCAGCTCCCAGCTGACCGTGCCGAACTTCAGCACCCCGATGGTCACCGCAGGCCGGTCCGCCGCACGCGCCAGCGTGGCGATGCCGACCAAAGCCAGGACCAGCAGGAGCCGGACGAGGGGCATCAGGCGCATGGCACTGCCCCTGCGTCAAAAATTGCATTTGTATGAGAGTTGGGCCGCGTCATGGTTGCGTGGTGGACCGGGCGGCGGATCGGCCACCGCCCGTGTCCCATCACAAGGAGGCGTCGAGGATGGAAAAGATCCTCACTCTCCTGATCCTGCTGCTTCGGGTGATCAAAGGCATCCTTGATCTCCTGAACCGCTAAGGATCGGGCCGGGAGGCAGGGGTCTAGCCACCCCTGTCCCCCTAGCCTGATGATGATGCGTCCTGCGGTCGTTTGCAAGGCAGGCCTCTGCGGTGCGGTGGCGCAGCGGAACGCGGGAATCCCACGATGGCGAACGCTGAGCTTAGGCCCCGTCCGCCGGTCCCCGGTATTCGACTATCGGGCAACTTGACCCTGTCGGGCACGGGGGGATTTCGTGGATGCCGCAGAACAATCGGGGAGGGAACGTGGTGCGCGCAGGATGGCTGGGCGCCGCCGGGCTGGCGCTCTTGCTGGCCGGGCCGGGGGGAGTCGCCGCGGCGGACGTGGTTCCGGTGCCGGACGGCTACCGGATGACCGAATACCGGTCGCCGACCCCGGCCTCGCTGCCCGGGGCCGAGACGGTGGACACGGCGCGGGCCCGCGCGCTGGTGGAGACGGGTGCGGCTCTTCCCATCAACGTGATGAAGCTGGACCGCAGCACGCTGCCCGGCGGTCCTTGGCTGGTGCCGAAGCCCTTTGCGCAAATCCCCGGCAGCGTCTGGCTGCCCAACGTCGGGCTCGGGGCGCTGACACCGGAACTGGACGGCTATTTTCGGGTCAATCTGGAGCGGCTGACCGGCGGCGACCGCGGACGCGGCCTGCTGTTCTACTGTCTGGCGGATTGCTGGATGTCGTGGAACGCGGGCAAGCGCGCCCTGGAGATGGGCTACCGCCGCGTCCTCTGGTACCGCGACGGGGCGGACGGCTGGGCCGAGGCCGGCCTGCCGACCGAGGATGGGAAGCCGGTTCCGGTCGCCGCACCGTAACCGGCTTTTCGATGCTTACTGCTTCAGCGACTTCAGGAAGGCGATCAGATAGTCCTGCTCCGCCGGGTCGGTGATGGCGACGTGCCGCATGCGGGTGCCCGGCACGAAATTGTCGTTGCCAGCGATCCAGTGGCGCAGGTTGTCTTCGGTCCAGGTGATGTTGGACGCTTTCAGCGCGTTGGAATAGTCGAAGCGCGGGATCGAGCCGGCCTTGCGTCCGACGACGTTGTACAGGCTCGGGCCGAAGGCGTTCTTGCTGGAATCCAGCGAGTGGCAGGCCGCGCACTGATGGAAGATCTGCTTGCCGGCGGCTTCCTCGGCTGTCTTGGGCTGCGGCCCGCTTTCGGCGTTGGCTGCGCCGGCGGCGAGCAGAAGGGCGGCGGCGATGACGAGTTTGGAAACAGTCATGTGAGGTGGCTCCCCAGCCAAAAACCCGCGGCGCCGGTCGCGGCGGCGGTCGATGCCACGCATTTTAGGAGGCTGGGTCGGGCCGCCGAATTGGACTTTGGAACAAGCCCGCAAAGGCAATGAGGTTTTGGGGGCGTTGCCGCCGCCTTACGCCCCATACTGTTCGTCGGTGACCTTCTCCATCCAGTCGACGGCCTTGCCGTCCAGCTGCTCCTGGATGGCGATGTGGGTCATGAACATGGTCGGCGACGCGCCGTGCCAGTGCTTCTCGCCGGGGGGAAACCAGACGACGTCGCCGGGACGGATCTCCTCGATGGGACCGCCCTCGCGCTGGACCCGGCCGAAACCGGCGGTGACGATCAGGGTCTGCCCCAGGGGGTGGGTGTGCCACGCCGTGCGGGCGCCGGGTTCGAAGGTGACGCTGGCCGCCGCGGTGCGGGCCGGAGCTTCGGCCTGAACGAGGGGGTCGATGCGGACAGTGCCGGTGAACCAGTCAGCCGGTCCCGTGACGGATGGCTGGGTGCCAACCCGAGTGATCTGCATGGTCGAATCCTCCGGTCATCATCCCCAGTCAGGGGGTTCTTGACGGAAACAGGAGGTGGGAGCGGATGTGACCTTGCGGCGGTCCGGAGGACAAGCACAGGAGAAAGGGTGGTGCGGGCGGTCGGACTCGAACCGACATATCCGTAAGGACGGCGGATTTTGAGCCGTTCAATCAAGGCTATCCTATTCTTATCCGGCGCTGCGATATTGTACGATAACGACTTGATCCATCTGGATTTTTTCGCTCGTACATTCATCCTGTCCTAGCCGGAACCACGCCATGGCTGGATTTCTGGATGCTCCTATGTTGCTCCTGGAATTCGGCCCTCCGGAGGGTAGGATGCCGAAACTGAAGCTCACCAAGACCGCCGTCGACACCGCAATCGTCAGGGACAAGGACTACGAACTCCGCGACACCATCGTACCGGGTTTTCTGCTGAAGGTCACCCCAGCCGGCCGGAAAATCTTCATGGTGCAGTACACCACCGGCAGCGGCCAGCGCCGCAAGCCCGCCATCGGGCGCTTCGGCGAGATCACCGTCGAGCAGGCACGCTCCATCGCCCAGGACTGGCTGGCCGACGTGCGCAAGGGCGGCGACCCGAGCGCCGAGCGATCCGCCGCCCGGAAGGCGCCCACCATGGCGGAGCTGTGCAACCAGTTCATCAGCGACTACTCCGAGACCCGGAACAAGCCAGCCACCATCCGCACCAACCGCGGATACGTCAGGACCCACATCGTTCCGGCGCTGGGGCACCTGAAGGTCGCGGACGTGACCCGGGCCGACGTGACCGCGCTCATGAAGCGGATGGAACGGTCACCGATCAACGCGAACCGGGTGCTCTCCTGTCTGCGCAAGATGTTCAACCTGGCCGAGGTCTGGGGATATCGGCCGGATGGCTCCAACCCGTGCCGGCACATTCCCAAATACCCCGAGCGTGGCAAGACCCGGCTGATCACCGATCCCGAGCTGAAGAAGCTGTATGCCTACCTGGAGCAGGCGGACGCCGAGGGGCTGGAACATCCCTTCCTCACCCTGGCGATCCGCCTTCAGTTCGAATTCGCCGCCCGCATGTCGGAGATCGTGCAGCTCGAATGGTCCTGGATCGATTTCCCGAACAGCCGTGTCGTCTGGCCCGACAGCAAGACCGGCGGGATGTCGAAGCCGATCAGCGCCGAAGCGCTCCGCATCCTCGAAGCCGCCCCGCGCATGGAGGATTCCCCCTACGTTTGCCCGTCCATCTTCGACCCGACCATGCCCATGAGCAAGAATACCTACTATCAAGGGTGGAAGCGCATCCTGAAGCGGGCGGGCCTCCCGCACATCGGCACCCACGGTATCCGGCATCGGGCCGCGACGGACATCGCCAATTCTGGCGTGCCGCTGAAGGTCGGTATGGTCCTGACCGCCCACAAGACGGTGACCATGTTCATGCGCTACGTCCACACCGAGGACGATCCGATCCGGTTCGCGGCCGAGGCGGTGGCGGAACGCCGGAAGAGCGTCATTACTGGTCGCCGGCCTTCCCGGACAGCGGCGCTCCCGCCGGAACCTGTTCCGCCTCCTCCCGTCCTGCCGGATGCCGAACCGCTCCTTGTGTCCGAAGCTCCCGAGTCGGCCGGCGAGAAGCCGCTCGGCTATGACGATGGCCAATACACGTCCCGGACGAGGGTCGGGAACTACCGTCCGTTCCGCCATCGGGCCGGGGCCAACCGTGCACTGCCGCCGGGGACGAAGCGCAGCGGCAAGAATGGCAAGTTGGCAGGGGAGGCGAACGATGCGTGAGAAGAAGGATGTTGAGCAGCGGCGGTGGCCGACGCCGGATACGATCCAGCGTGCCCAGTTCGCCGACGAAGCCGGGCCGATCCGTTTTGTCGATACCGAAGCGGCGGCCCGTTACCTGACGCTGACGCCGCACACGCTCGAATGCTACCGGTCACTCGGCGGTGGTCCGGCATTCTACAAGTTCGGGAAGTGGGTCCGCTACGCGGTCGAAGATCTTGACGCCTGGGCGACGGAGCGTCGCTGCACAAGCACTGCGGAAAAAGGGAGAGGGGCGAAGGGGGAGACCGTGACGGGCTGAAAGGCTGGAGGAGAGGCCTCCGGCTGGCCCATCGCGGAGACCCGCCATGACCGATGCCTCTCGAACCGCCCGCTCCGGTGGTGAACGCACCAGCCTGTACGCCGAAATCACCACCCGCATCATTGCCGAACTGGAAGCCGGCCGGTTGCCCTGGGTGCAGCCCTGGGGGAGCGCGGACACCGCCTCCCTCGGCCTGCCGCGCAACGCCTCTTCCGGGAGGGCCTATTCGGGGATCAACGTCCTGATCCTGTGGGGCGCCGTCTTCGCCGGCGGCTTCTCCGGCCAGACGTGGCTCACCTACCGGCAGGCCCAGACGCTCGGCGGCAACGTCCGCAAGGGCGAACGCGGCACCACCGTCGTGTACGCCGACCGCTTCATCCCGGATCGGGAGCGCCATCGGGCACGCGAGGAGGGAGACGATGCCCAGCCCATTCCTTTCCTGAAGCGCTTCACCGTCTTCAACACCGAGCAGTGCGACGGCCTGCCCGAGAACATTGCCTCGGTGCCGCCACCGGTCCCGGAAGGGCTGATCCTGCCGCGGGCCGAGGCACTGATCCGCGCCAGCGGTGTCGATGTCCGTATCGGCGGCGCCCGGGCCTTCTATCACCTCCAGCACGATTACGTGCAGGTGCCGCCTCCGCAGAGCTTCTTCGAGCCGGTCAACTGGCACCGCACCGCGCTCCACGAACTGGGGCACAGCACCGGCCACCCGGCCCGCCTGGGCCGCGATCTGTCGGGCTCCTTCGGTTCGCGCAAGTATGCCGTCGAGGAGTTAGTGGCGGAGATCGCCTCGGCCTTCCTCTGCGCCGCACTCGGCATCGTGCCCACCGTCCGTCACGCCGACTACATCGGTGCCTGGTTGGACGTGCTGCGCAACGACGACCACGCCATCGTCCGCGCCGCCAGCCAGGCGAGCAAGGCTGCCGATTATCTGCTCGGCCTCCTGCCCGACGATACCCCGGTGGCCGGCGCTGCGCGGGAGGCGGCGTGATGCTGGTCCCCGTTGCGTTGCGTGCCATGCCGGAACCGGAGGCGCCGGTCCGGCTGCGCATGCTCATCCCGTTCGTCCGGGGACACGTAGAGGAAGAGGAGGGAGGGGATCGGGGTGACGGGTGAGAAGGTCGAGAGACAGGCTCCCGGCTGCCCGTCGCGGAGAAGACCACCATGGCGACGCCCAAGATCGTTCTCAGCCCCTCGCGCGACATCCCCTTCAACAAGCTGGTGCTGTCCCAGGCCAACGTCCGCAAGGTCAAGGCCGGCGTCTCCATCGAGGACCTCGCCGAGGACATCGCCCGCCGCACCCTGCTGCACGGCCTCGCCGTCCGCCCCGTGCTCGACGCCGAGGGGGCCGAGACCGGCGTCTTCGAGGTGCCGGTCGGCGGGCGTCGCTTCCGGGCGCTGGAACTGCTGGTCAAGCAGAAGCGCATGAGCAAGACCCAGCCGGTGCCCTGCGTCGTCCGGGACGCTGGTTTGGCCGAGGAGGACTCGCTGGCCGAGAATGTGCAGCGCGCCCCGCTGCACCCGCTCGACCAGTTCCGCGCCTTCCAGACCCTGCGCGAGGCCGGGCTTGGCGAGGAGGAGATCGCCGCCCGCTTCTTCGTCTCCCCCGCGGTGGTGAAGCAGCGCCTCAAGCTGGCCGCCGTCGCGCCGGCGCTGCTCGACGCCTACGCCGAGGAGCGGATGACGCTGGAGCAGTTGACAGCCTTCACCGTCACCGACGACCGGGCGCGCCAGGAGCAGGTGTGGGAGACGCTGTCGCGCGCCTACAGCCGGGAGCCCTACCAAATCCGCCGGCTGCTCACCGAGGGGGCGGTGCGCGCCTCCGACAAGCGGGCGCTGTTCGTCGGCGTCGAGGCCTACGTGGCGGCCGGCGGCATGGTGATGCGCGACCTGTTCCAGCACGACGACGGCGGCTGGTTGCAGGACCCGGCGCTGCTCGACCGGCTGGTGGCGGAGAAACTGGAGGCCGAGGCCGCCACCATCCGGGCCGAGGGCTGGAAGTGGGTGGAGGTGGCGTTGGCCTTCCCCTACGGGCACAGCCGGAGCCTGCGCCGTCTGGCCGGCGAGCCGGTGCCGCTGACCGAGGCCGAGCAGGCGACCTACGACGCGCTGCACGCCGAGTACGAGCAACTGGAGGCCACCGACCCGGCCGACCTGGAGGCGCTGGAAGCGTCGGCGCAGCGGCTCAACGCCATCGACGTCGCGCTGCGGGAATTGGAGGAGCGGCCGCTGGTCTTCGAGTCGGCCGAGGTGGCGCGGGCCGGGGTGTTCGTCAGCGTCGACGCCGAGGGCCGGCTTCAGATCGATCGCGGCTATGTCCGTCCGGAGGACGAGGCGCCGGTCGAGCCGGTGCCGGTGGCCGGCAGCAACGACGCCCCGGCAGCCGAACCGGCGGGCGGTGCCAGCGGCCCCGTTGCGGCCCAGCCCGCCGCCATCAGCGGCGGCAGCCGGGTCTCGGCACCCGCGCCGATCCCCGCCACCGGATCGGACGGTGCGGACGAGGAGGACGCCATCCGTCCCTTGCCCGACCGACTGCTGACCGAGCTGAGCGTCCACCGCACCCTGGCGCTGCGCGATGCGCTCGCGCGGGAGCCGGACACCGCCTTCCTGGCGGCGCTCCACGCGCTGTGCCTGCGCCTGTTCTATCACCGGGGCAGCGGCTCCTGCCTCGACCTGGAGGTGAAGAGCGCGACCTTCAGCGTGCAGCCGCCGGACCTCGCCACCAGCGCCGCGGCGAAGGCGATCGACACCCGCCAGCGTCTGTGGGCCGAGCAGTTGCCGCGGGAGCCGGACGAACTGTGGGCGGTGCTGCTGGGGTTCGACGGTGACAGCCGGGCGGCGCTGTTCGCCCACTGCGTCTCGCTCGGCGTCAACGCCGTGTATGAATCCTGGAACCGGGCGCCGCAGCGTGCCGCCCACGCCGACGTGCTGGCCGGGGCGGTCGGGCTGGACATGGTGGCGGCGGGCTGGACGGCGACGGTGGACGGCTATCTCGGCCGGGTGCCGAAGGTGCGCATCCTCGAAGCGGTGCGGGAGGCGCGGGGCGCCGAGGCGGCCCGGCTGATCGACCATCTGCGCAAAGGCGACATGGCGAAGGAGGCCGAGCGGCTGCTCGCCGGCAGCGGCTGGCTGCCGGAACCGTTGCGCGCCCGGCCGGAGGAAGCGCCGCCGGCCGGGGATGGAGAGGTGGCCGGTCATGGTGGCGCGGTTGACGGCACCGACACTGTCGACGGTGCGGGCACCGATGCTCTGCCCGCCTTCCTGACCGGCGCCGGTGGTCCGGAGGATGAGGGAGAGGAGGCGTCGGCGGAGGCGGCCTGATCGCGACGTGGCGGAGCGGCGCCCGGCCGCTCCGCTTTCTCCCCTTCCTTCATCCGGAGGTTCGCCATGACCATGATCGCCGATGCCCGCGGCTTCTCCGCGGACACCCTGGCCGCCGCACGCGGGACCACGGGCTCTGCCCTGTTCGCCGTCGCCGAGCGGCTGCTGCCCGACCTCGAACGTGGGCGCGCCATCGACACCACCGCGTTGCGCACCGCGATGACGGCGGCTTTCGGCGGCACCGACACCGAGGGCGCCTGGACCTGGAAGCTGGCCTACGATGCCGGCGAGGCCGCGCAGCTTCTGTTCCTCCGTCGCTTCGGCGCCGCCATGCGCCTCCGGGCCGGTGACCCGGCGGCCTTCGCGGCGCTGCTGGCGCGGGTGGCGGCGCTGCTGCCGTCCCAGACCCGCCGCTCCGAGGAGAGCCAGGCCCGCCAGCAGTTCTCGACCCCGCTGCCGCTGGCTGCTGCGGTCGCCGCGGCCGCGGCGCTGACCCCGGCCGACCGTGTGCTGGAACCGTCCGCCGGTACCGGCCTGCTGGCCATCTTCGCCGAGCTGGCCGGGGCCTCGCTCGCCCTCAACGAGCTGGCGGACAGCCGGGCCGGCCTGCTGGAGCGGCTGTTTCCCGGCGTGCCGGTGACCCGGTTCGACGCCGCCAGCCTGCACGATCACCTCGATCCGGCGGTGGTGCCGACGGTGGTGCTGATGAACCCGCCCTTCTCGGCCCTGGCCGCGGTGGACGGCCGGGTGGCCGACGCCGCGCTCCGGCACATCGCCGCGGCCCTGGCCCGGCTGGCCGAGGGCGGACGCCTCGTCGCCGTCACCGGGGCTGGGCTGTCCCCGGATCATCCGGCGTGGCGGGACGCCTTCGTCCGCGTGCAGGAGCGCGGCCGGGTTCTTTTCTCGGCGGCGATCGACGGCCGGGTCTATGCCCGCCACGGCACCACCGTCGACACCCGCCTCACGATCATCGACCGTGTCCCGGCCGAGGACCCGACCGTCGTCCCCGCCTCCTTGGGCACCGCCCCCGACGTCGCGACGCTGCTGGGCTGGGTCCGACAGGCCGTTCCGTGCCGTGCACCGATGGCCGCGTCCACAGCGCCGCTCCGGTCGATGATGGCCCGGCCTGCGGCAGGGCGGAGGACGCACCGGGCGATGCCCAGCCCCAGGACCGTGGCGCCGATGGAGCCGACGGCGGTGGAACTGACCTACGAGACGCGCGACTGGACGCCGCCCGCCGACGCCCGGCTCACCACCGGGATCTACGAGCCCTACGCGCTGCAATCCATCGTCCTCCCCAGTGCCCGGCCACACCCGACGCCGCTGGTGCAGTCCGCCGCCATGGCCGCGGTCGCTCCGCCCAAACCGCGCTACCGCCCGCATCTGCCCGCCGCCCTGGTCACCGGCGGCATCCTCTCCGACGCCCAGTTGGAGAGCGTCATCCTCGCTGGCGAGGCGCACACCGGCCACCTCGCCGGCTCCTGGACCGTGGACGAGACCTTCGACACCGTCTCGGCCGCACCGGAGGGGGCCGAGGGGGCGGTGCGCTTCCGCCGCGGCTGGTTCCTCGGCGACGGCACCGGCGCCGGCAAGGGCCGGCAGGTCGCCGGCATCCTGCTCGACAACTGGCTCAAGGGCCGCCAGCGCGCGCTCTGGGTCTCGAAGTCCGACACCCTGATCGAGGACGCCCAGCGCGACTGGTCGGCGCTGGGCCAGGAGCGGCTGCTGGTGACCCCGCTATCGCGCTTTCGCCCTGGCGTGCCGATGGCACTGGAACGCGGCATCCTCTTCACCACCTACGCCACCCTGCGCGGCGAAGGCGGCGAGAACGCCGTGCCGCGCGTCCAACAGGTCGTCGACTGGCTCGGCCGCGACTTCGACGGCGTCATCGTCTTCGACGAGTCCCACGCCCTGCGCAACGCCGGCGGCACCGCCGGCTTCGGCCGGGATGGCGGTCCCGTCACCCCCTCGCAGCAGGGCCGCGCCGGGCTGCGCCTCCAGCACGCCCTGCCGGACGCCCGCGTGCTCTATGTTTCGGCCACCGGCGCCACCACCGTGCACAACCTCGCCTACGCCCAGCGCCTCGGCCTGTGGGGCGGGACGGACTTCCCCTTCGCCACCCGCGCCGAGTTCGTCCAGGCCATCGAGGCCGGTGGCGTCGCCGCCATGGAGGTGCTGGCCCGTGACCTCAAGGCGCTCGGCCTCTACAGCGCCCGCTCGCTGTCCTTCGACGGCGTCGCCTACGAGATGCTGGAGCATCGGCTGACGCCGGGGCAGGTGGCGATCTACGACGCCTACGCCGACGCCTTCCAGGTGTTATGCGCAGGTGCGCATAAGACCTGTAATCGCGAGGTCGCGATAATGCGAAGGAACGCGACCCGGTCACGATCATTCGCGGATTTTTGGGCCACGTCCTTCACATTATTTCTCCTTTCCGTAGCCTCAAAGAGTGTCGAGCCAGGCGAGCAGACTGGCATCCCGTTTCCAGGAAGGCGGATGATTGTTCGTTACTGGAGCCCCGACCTGTTCCAGCGCCTTTCTCTTGGTTTCGAGATTCGCTTGGGCGTAGTGGTTGTGTCAAACGACTTCAGGAACTGGACCGGGGACGACACGAGGAACTGGACCCTCGAACGTCATAGCGTGTTCTCGGTGACCGCCGGGGCCGGATTCGTCTT